>NZ_JBFBHK010000021.1:0-35451 GCF_040685235.1 Curtobacterium sp. NPDC089185
TGCCCCGTCCCCCCCGGCGTTCGGGGGGGGCCGGCCCTCCGCGGGCCCCCCCCCCCCCCCCCCCTGGGGGGGGGGGGGGGGGGCCGGCCCCCCCCCCGCCTCCCGTCCGTTGCTCGGTCACGTCACTCGGTCGCGGGCACGCCGTTCGGGTACACGACCGACTTCAGCGATGCCGGGTCGGTGTCGCTCTCCAGGGCCTCGCGGACCTCGTCGAGCCCGAAGCGCCCGGTGACGAGCGCGTCGAGGTCGACCTGGCCCGAGGCGACCAGCCCGATCGCCACCGGCCAGGTGTTCGTGTACCGGAAGATGCCGGTGACGGTCACCTCGAGGTTCTGGATGTGCTCGACGGGCAGGACCATCTCGGAGTTGCCGAGACCGACGAGCACGGCCGCGCCGGCCGGTCCCACGGCCTTGATGCCGTCGGACACCGCTCGGGGCGCGCCACTGGCGTCGATGAACGCGTCGACGGGCACGATGTCCGACGTGACGTCCACCGCGACCGGGTCCACGACCTCGGTGGCGCCGAAGGACAGCGCACGCTCACGACGCTCGGGAACGAGGTCGCTCACGACGACGCGGGTCGCGCCGAAGGCCCGGGCGACCTGCGCGCAGATCACGCCGATCGGACCGGCGCCGGCGACGAGGACGCTCGACCCGGGGACGATCCCGGCCTTGCGGGCGGCCGCGATGCCGACGGACAGCGGTTCGAGCAGTGCACCGGCCTCGAAGGACACGCTGTCCGGCAGGGTGTGCGCGAACTCGGCCTCGATGGTGACGTACTCGGCGAAGGCGCCGTCGACCGGTGGGGTCGCGTAGAAGCGCATGTGCGGGCAGAGGTTGTACCGGCCGACCAGGCACTGCGCGCAGCGGTGGCAGGGGCGCTGCGGTTCGACGGCGACGCGCTCGCCGACGCGGGACGGGTCGACGCCCTCGCCGACGGCGGCGATCGTGCCGGACAGCTCGTGGCCGAGGACGAGCGGCTCCTCGACGACGAAGTCGCCGATGCGGCCGTGGCGGTAGTAGTGGACGTCGGAGCCGCAGACGCCGACGGCGGCGACACGGACGAGCACGTCGCCGGGTGCGACCCCGGGGACGGCGCGGTCCTCGATCGTCAGGTCCTCGGTGCCGAGCAGGACGCTCGCGCGCTGGGTGTCGGGGGTGGTGCTCATGCGGATCTCGCTTCCTCGACCGCGTCGTCGCGGTCGGCTGTGGTCTCGTTGGTGTCGGTGGTGGTGGTCACGGAGGCTCCCGCGCTGGTGGGCTCGCCCACGCTCGCGGGCACGCCCGTGCTCGCGGGCACGCCCGTGCTGCGGAGGGTGCCGTCGCGGAGGAGGTCGGCGAACCCGAGCTCGGCCGCGCCCCGCACGAGGACGTCGCGCCCGAGGGCGGCGGGCACGATGCGGAGCCGGTCGGTCATCGCCGCCATGGTCTGGGCCCGGACGTCGTCCTCCACGCGGTCGCCGACGTGCCCGAGCAGGACGGCGAGGAACCCGCCGAGCACGACGACCTCGGGGTCGACCGTGTGGATGGCGTTCCGGATCGCGGTGGCGAGCGCCGCGACCTGGCGGTCGACGACCCGTTCGACGGTGTCCCGCCCGTCGGCGAGCGCCGTCGCGAGCGCGTCGAGGTCGTCCGGTGCGGTGCCGGTCACGGCGGTCAGGGCACCGCGCGAGGCCTCGGTCTCGAGGCACCCGACCGCACCGCAGTGGCAGCGGATGCCGTTCGCGGCGACGAAGGTGTGCCCGAGCTCGCCCGCGTACCCGTCGGCACCGCTGAACGGTCGGCCGGCGCTCACGATCCCGCCGCCGATGCCGCTCGCGCCGCCGTTGAGGTACACGAGGTCGTCGACACCGCGCGCGCTGCCGTACAGCCGCTCGGCCCAGGCGCCGAGGTTCGCGTCGTTCGCCGCGCGGACCGGCAGCCCGAGGCGCTCGGCGAGCGGCCCGGCGAAGGGCTCGTCGCGCCACCCGAGGTGCGGGGCGTCGCGGACGACCCCGTCCTCGACCCGGACGATGCCCGGGACGGCGACGCCGACCCCGACGACCCGGAGCGACGGTGCCCGGTCGGTGAGCGTCCGCAGCACGCGGGCGACGGCGTCGACGGCGTCCGCCGCTCCGGGCACGGTGGTCTGCGGTTCGACGAGGCGGTCCCGGACGGTGCCGTCGAGCGCGACGAGGGCGACCCCGACGGCGTCGATCTCCACCGTCACCGCCGCGGCCACGACGTCCGGTGCCGCTCGGACGATCGCGCTCGGGCGGCCGACGCCGGCCGGGCGCTCGGAGCCGGAGCCACCCGCTGTCGGCAGCTCCTCGTGCACGAGGCCCTGCTCGACGAGCTCCCCGACCAGTGCGAGCACCGTCGACCGGTTGAGCCCCGTCCGACGGGTGAGCTCGGCGCGGCTGACGGGTCCGCCCTCGTGCACGATGCGGAGGACGCGCGCGGCGTTGCCGGGCGTGGTCGTGGCCGTCCGGGCCATGGGTCCTCCTGGGTTGTGCGGGGTGAGGGGCGGGGCGAGCCTCGGCTCTGCGGACAGTTTCGCGGGCGCGAAGCCGCGAAACTGTCCGCCGGGCCGAGCCTCGTGCGGGCAGGCAGCCCGGCGCCGACTAGCGCGACCGCGAGAACGCGGCGTCGAACGACGCGTCGGGCGGGGCGATCGTCCCGAGTCGCCGCACGAACGCGAGCGCCTCGGGGCCGCCGACGAGCCGGTCCATGCCCGCGTCCTCCCACTCGACACTGGTCGGCCCCGCGTAGCCGATGTGGTTGAGCACGCGGAACACCCGCTCCCACGGCACGTCCCCGTGGCCGGCGGTGACGAAGTCCCACCCGCGCCGGGGGTCGCCCCACGGCAGGTGCGACCCGAGCCGTCCGTTCCGGCCGTCGAGCTGCTTGACCGACTCCTTGCAGTGCACGTGGTAAACCCGGTCGGCGAAGTCGAGCAGGAACGCGGCGGGGTCGAGGTCCTGCCAGACGAAGTGCGACGGGTCGAAGTTGAACCCGAACGCCGGTCGGTCCCGGAACACCTCGAGCGCCCGCTTCGCGGTCCAGTAGTCGTACGCGATCTCGGACGGGTGCACCTCGAGCGCGAAGCGGACGCCGACCTCCTCGAACACGTCGAGGATCGGCGACCAGCGGTCGTGGAAGTCCTGGTACCCGGCCTCGATCATCGACGGCGGCACCGGCGGGAACCCGGCGACGGTCTTCCAGATCGACGAGCCCGAGAACCCGGTGACGGTGTCGACGCCGAGCGCGGCCGCCGCGCGTGCGGTCCACTGCAGCTCCTCGGCCGCGCGCTGCCGCACGCCCTCGGGATCGCCGTCGCCCCACACGTGCGGCGCGAGGATGTCCTCGTGCCGCTGGTCGATCGGGTCGTCGCACACGGCCTGCCCGGTCAGGTGGTTCGCGATCGTCCAGACCTGCAGCCCGTTGCGCTCGAGGATCGCCCTGCGGTCCGCCACGTACTCGGGATCCGTCGCGGCACGGCGGACGTCGAGGTGGTCACCCCAGCAGGCGATCTCCAGGCCGTCGTAGCCCCACTCGCCGGCCAGACGTGCGACCTCCTCGAAGGGCAGGTCGGCCCACTGCCCGGTGAACAGCGTCACCGGCCGGGAGGCACCGCTCGGCTCCGACGTGCTGCTCACTGGTCCCTGCTCCTCGTTCACCACGTGCCCGGCTCCGCTCCGGCTGGCACCGTCTCCGGACGGTCGACGCGCGACCGCACCTCGACCACAGTGTGCTCGCGGGCCGCGGTGGAGACCGCCTCCATGGTCTCGAGCACGTGGAACGCGAGGTCGCCGGACGCCCGGTGCGGGCGGTCCGTCGCGATCGCGTGCGCCATGTCGGCGAGACCGTACCCACGTCCGGCGTCGGCGTACCCGGCGCTCGTCGGCAGGTCGGACCACTCGCGCGTGGCGGCGTCGGCGATCGACACGGTGTCCGAGAACCGGTTCGGGTCGGGCACGCCGAGGGTCCCCGCGGTGCCGTACACCTCGAACAGCGGCGCCCGGGTCGCCCAGACCTCGAACGAGACGGTGACCGTCGAGACGACACCGTTCGCGTGCTCGAGGACCGCGACGACGTGCGTGTCGATGTCGACCCGGAGCGGGGTGCCCGCGGCCGGACCGGTGGCGATGGTGCGCTCGCGGTCGGACCGGGTCGAGGCCCCGCTCACGCGGACGACCGGGCCGAAGAACGACACGAGGCTCGTCAGGTAGTACGGCCCCATGTCGAGCAGCGGACCGCCGCCGGGCTGGTAGTAGAACCCCGGTGCCGGGTGCCAGAGCTCGTGGCCGGGCGCCGACCAGGACACCGCCGCCCCGACGGGCGTGCCGATCGCGCCGCTGTCGAGCGCCTGGCGGGCGGTCTGGATGCCGGTGCCGAGCACGGTGTCCGGCGCGCTGCCGACCCGCAGGCCCGAGCGGCGAGCGAGGTCGAGCACGGGCTGCGCCTCGGCCGTCGACATCGCCAGCGGCTTCTCGCCGTAGACGTGCTTGCCGGCCTCGAGCGCCCGGGTGGCGATCTCGGCGTGCGCGGCGGGGATCGTCAGGTTGAGCACGACGTCGACGTCGTCGGCCGCGATGAGCTCGTCGACCGAGGAGCCGCGCACGCCCTGGGCCTCGCCCACCGCCTGCGCCCGCGCCACGTCGATGTCCGCCACGGCGGTGAGCTCGAGCCCGGGCAGGGCCGGGAAGTGCTCGAAGTACTGCTGGCTGATGACGCCGACCCCGACGACACCGACCTTCAACGGGCTGCCCACAGGAGTCCCCTCTCGATGATCGTGCGGAGCGGCTGCGACTCGACGACCTCGAGCCGGTGCCCGGGTGCCGAGACGAACACGCGTCCCTCGCCCCACTGCCGGGTCCAGATCGCCGGCGCCGTGACCGGACGGTTCCAGGCGTCGAAGTCCCGGGCCTCCTGCGTCGTGGTCGCCAGCACGTCGTTGTACTCGTCGGAGAGCACCCAGTACTGCTCGGTCACGAGGTCGAAGTCCTCGATGCCCTGCGTGATCGGGTGCTCGTGCCCGGCCTCGGTGACGTGCACCGTGTACGGGATGTAGTTGTCGGACTGCTCGCCGGTGCGCTCCGAGGGGTGCTTGCCCGCGTGGTGCGCGAACTGGCCGCCGATCATGTGCAGGTAGTCGGCGGTGTTCCGGAAGGCGTCCGCGATGCCGCCGTGCCACCCGGCGAGCCCGGCGCCACCGAGGACCGCCTTCTGGAGTCCGGCGAACTCGTCGTCCGCGATGGTCGACATCGTCACGACCTGCACGATCAGGTCGACCTCGGCCATCACGGACTCGTCGGCGTACACCGCCGTCGAGTCCGACACGCGGACGTCGAAGCCGTTGTCCCGCAGGAACGGGACGAACAGGTCGGTGGTCTCGACGGGCATGTGTCCGTCCCACCCGCCGCGGACGACCAGTGCCCGGCGCTGCGGGGTCTCGGCGGCGCTCATCGGATCGCCGTCCAGGCGCTGCCGTCGACCGCGCTGCGCTCGACCGCGTCGAGGACCTGCTGCACGTGCAGGCCCTCCTCGAAGGACGGGGACGGGTCCTCGCCGGCGATGATCGCCTGCACGAAGTCCTTCACCTCGTGACTGAAGGTGTGCTCGTACCCGATGAGGTGCCCGGTCGGCCACCACGCCGCCATGTACGGGTGCTCGGGCTCGGTGACGAGGATCCGCCGGAAGCCCTGCTCCCCCGCGGGTGCCGACGCCTCGTACAGCCGCAGTTCGTTCATGGACTCGAGGTCGAACTGGATCGCGCCCTCGGAGCCGCTGATCTCGAGGGTCAGGCCGTTCTTCCGGCCGGTCGCGTACCGCGTCGCCTCGAAGGTGCCGATCGCACCGTCCGCGGCGCCACCGGCCAGACGACCGAGGAAGAACGCCGCGTCGTCGACGGTGACCTGCCCGCGCTCCTCGGACGCCGTGCCGGAGAGTCCGACGCCCTCGGCCATCAGCGGGCGCTCGTGCACGAAGGTCTCGAGCGTGCCGGACACGGTGGACAGCTGTGCGCCGGTGACGTGCTCGACGAGGTCGATCGCGTGCGCACCGATGTCGCCGAGCGAGCCGGAGCCGGCGAGCGCCTTGTCGAGGCGCCACGTCATCGGGCCCTCCGGGTCGGCCAACCAGTCCTGCAGGTAGAGCGCGCGGACCTGGCGGACGGTCCCGAGCCTCCCGGCCTGCACCAGCTGGCGGGCCAGCGCGATCGCGGGGACCCGGCGGTAGCTGAAGCCGACCATCGACCGGACGCCGTCCGCCCGGGCCGCCGCGGCGGCCTCGGTCATCGCCTCGGCCTCGGCGACGGAGTTGGCGAGCGGCTTCTCGCAGAGCACGTGCTTGCCGGCGCGGAGCGCGGCGATCGCGACCTCGACGTGCGACGAGCCGGGCGAGCAGATGTCGACCACGTCGATGTCCGGGTCGGTGACCGCTGCCCGCCAGTCGGTCGAGGCGGTCTGCCAGCCGTACTGGCGACGCGCTGCCTCCGTCCGCTCCGGGTCGCGCCCGACTACCACCGCCATCTCGGTCTCGACCCCGAGGTCGAAGAACCTCGGGGCGGTGCGCCACCCCTGCGAGTGGGCGGCCCCCATGAAGCCGTGTCCCACCATCGCCACACGCAGTCGTCCCTGCGCAGGTCGGTCCGATGCCATTCGTTCGCTCCTTTGCGATCACGTCTTGCCAGAGTCAACACTACCGCTTATGTTGGGCGCGGCAACATTTTGTTTCGACGACGAACGGTGATCCACCATGGCAACGACGCCCGCCCGCGACGACAAGTTCTCCTTCGGTCTCTGGACCATCGGCTACAACGGCTCCGACCCGTTCGGCGGCCCGACCCGTCCCGCGCTGGACGTGGTCGAGGCGGTCGAGAAGCTCGACGAGCTCGGTGCCTACGGCCTGACCTTCCACGACGACGACCTGTTCGCGTTCGGCTCGACCGACGCCGAGCGCCAGGCGCAGATCGACCGCCTGAAGGGCGCGCTCGACTCGACCGGGATCATCGTGCCGATGGTCACGACGAACCTGTTCTCGGCGCCGGTCTTCAAGGACGGCGGCTTCACCTCGAACGACCGCGACGTCCGCCGCTTCGCGCTCCGCAAGGTGCTCCGCAACGTCGACCTCGCCGCCGAGCTCGGCGCGAAGACGTTCGTCATGTGGGGTGGCCGCGAGGGTTCGGAGTACGACTCCGCCAAGGACGTGCAGGCCGCCCTCGAGCGCTACCGCGAGGCCGTCAACCTGCTCGCCCAGTACGTCACCGACAAGGGCTACGACATCCGCTTCGCCATCGAGCCGAAGCCGAACGAGCCCCGCGGGGACATCCTCCTGCCGACCCTCGGCCACGCGATCGCCTTCACCGAGACGCTCGAGCGCCCGGAGCTGTTCGGCATCAACCCCGAGGTCGGCCACGAGCAGATGGCGGGCCTGAACTTCACCGCCGGCATCGCCCAGGCGCTCTACCAGGGCAAGCTCTTCCACATCGACCTCAACGGGCAGCGCGGCATCAAGTACGACCAGGACCTCGTCTTCGGTCACGGCGACCTGCAGAACGCGTTCTCGCTCGTCGACCTGCTCGAGCACGGCGCCCCGCAGGGCGGCCAGGCGTACGACGGCCCCCGCCACTTCGACTACAAGCCGAGCCGCACCGAGGACATCACCGGCGTCTGGGACTCGGCGCAGGCGAACATGCGCATGTACCTGCTCCTCAAGGAGCGCGCGCAGGCGTTCCGCGCCGACCCCGAGGTGCAGGAGGCCCTGTCCGCCGCGAAGGTCGACGAGCTGAGCACCCCGACGCTGAACAGCGGCGAGTCGTACGACGACCTCCTCGCCGACCACTCGGCCTACGAGGACTTCGACGCCGACGCGTACTTCGGCGGCAAGGGCTTCGGCTTCGTGCGCCTGCAGCAGCTCGCGATCGAGCACCTCATGGGCGCTCGTGGCTGACGTCGTCGAGCGTCGGCTCGTCGCAGGGGTCGACTCGTCGACCCAGTCCTGCAAGGTCACCATCCGCGATGCGGCGACCGGCGCGGTCGTCCGGGAGGGTCGTGCGACCCACCCGGACGGCACGTCCGTCGACCCCCGCCACTGGTGGGACGCGCTGGGGTCCGCGATCGCGGACGCCGGCGGGTTCGACGACGTCGCCGCCGTCGCGATCGCCGGGCAGCAGCACGGCATGGTCGCGCTCGACGCCGACGGCCGCGTGGTCCGCGACGCCCTGCTCTGGAACGACGTGCGCAGTGCGGACGCGGCCGCGCAGATGGTCGAGGAGCTCGGCCGGGAGGCGTGGGTCGCCCGGACGGGTCTGGTCCCGGTGGCCTCGTTCACCGGCACCAAGCTGCGGTGGCTCCGCGACGCGGAAGCCGACAACGCGGCGCGCGTCGCCGCCGTCGCGCTCCCCCACGACTGGCTGTCGTGGCGGCTGCGCGGGTACGGCCCGGCGGACGAGAGCCCGCTCGGTCCGGACCTCGACGCCCTCGCGACCGACGGCTCGGACGCCAGCGGCACCGGCTACTGGGACCCGGTGCGCCGGGAGTACGACGCGGAGCTGTTCGAGCAGGCGCTCGGACGGGCCTCGCGGGTCGCCGGCGTCGGCACGCCGGACGCCGACCTGGTCGTGGTCCCGCGGGTCGTGGCTCCCGACGAGGCGATGGGCACGCTGGCGTCCGACGTCGAGCTGCCGGGCGGCGCCGTCGCCCGCGCCGGGCTCGTCGTCGGCCCGGGGCTCGGCGACAACGCCGGGGCAGCGCTCGGACTCGGGCTCGGCCCGGGTGACGTCGCGGTGTCCCTCGGTACGAGCGGCACGGTCTTCGGGGTCACCGACACCGAGGTGACGGACCCGAGCGGGACCGTGGCGGGCTTCGCCGACGGGACCGGGTCGCGCCTCCCGATCGTCACCACGCTCAACGCAGCCCGGGTGCTCGAGGTGATCGGCGGCCTCCTCGCCGTCGACCACGGCGAGCTCGGCGAGCTGGCGCTGCAGGCGCCGGCGGGGTCGGACGGACTCGTCCTGGTGCCGTACTTCGTCGGCGAGCGCACGCCGAACCGGCCGGACGCGACCGCCTCGCTGCTCGGCATGACCCCGCAGACGACCGACCGGGCGCACCTCGCCCGTGCCGCCGTCGAGGGCATGCTGTGCGCGCTCGCGGACGGGCTCGCCGCGGTCGAGGACACCGGCGTGACGGTGGACCGACTGCTGCTCATCGGTGGGGCCGCGCGGAACGAGGCCGTCCGGGCCGTCGCCGCGCAGGTGTTCGGTCGCGACGTGTCGATCCCCGAGCCCGGCGAGTACGTCGCCGCGGGGGCCGCACGCCAGGCCGCGTGGGTGCTCGGCGGGACCCTGCCGTCGTGGGAGGTCGCAGCGACCGTCGTGCCCGCGGACCCGCACCCCGAGGTGCTCGAGCAGTACCGCGCCGCCGCGCGCTGACACAGCGGGAACCACCCGCGCCCCCGCGTACCTGATGGAATCGGGCGTACCTGGACGGAACAACCGACCAGGTACGCCCGATCCGTCTCGGTACGCCCGGAACGACCACACCAGCGAGGACTCCCCATGCCGCTCACCGACCTGCCCCTCGACCAGCTCCGCACCTACCGGCCCGAGGTGCGTCACCCCGACGACTTCGACGCGTTCTGGGCGCAGACCGTCGCCGACGCACGGACGGCGGGCGCCGGCACCGACGCGGTCCTGACGCCCGCCGAGACCCCGGTCACCGCCCTCGACGTGCAGGACCTGACGTTCCCGGGCTTCGCCGGCGACCCCGTCCGCGCCTGGGTGTCGCGGCCGGCCGGCGCGACGGGCAACCTGCCCGCCGTGGTCGAGTTCCTCGGCTACAACGGCGGACGCTCCCGCCCGGGCGAGCGCGTCGCGTGGGCCCTCGCCGGGTACGTGCACGTCGTCATGGACACCCGCGGGCAGGGCAGCGGCTGGGGCGGCGGTGACACCCCCGACCCGCACGGCTCCGGGCCGCACGTCGCCGGCTGGATGACGAGCGGCATCGACTCCCCCGCCGACCACCACTACCGCCGCGTGTTCACCGACGCCGTCCGACTGGTCGAGGCCGTCCGCGACCTGCCGGGCGTCGACGCCGAGCGCATCGCCCTGACCGGCGGGAGCCAGGGCGGCGGCATCGCGATCGCCGCGGCGGCCCTCGTCGAGGCGCACGTCGGCCCCCTGGTCGCCGTGCTGCCCGACGTGGCGTTCCTCTGCGACTGGGAGCACGGCGCGGACGTCGCCGTCAGCGACCCGTACCAGGAGCTGGTGCGCTACCTCGCCGTCCACCGCGACGCCGCGGACACGGTGTGGGACACGGCCGCGTACTTCGACGGGGTCAACCACGCCGCGCGGATCACCGCCCCGTCGCTGTTCTCGGTCGCGCTCATGGACGACGTGGTCCCGCCCCGGACGACGTTCGCGGCGTACAACGCCCTCGGCTCGACCGACAAGCACATCGAGGTGTACCCGTACAACGGCCACGAGGGCGGCGGGTACCGGCACTGGGAGCGACAGGCAGCGTTCCTGGCCGAGCGCCTGCGCTGACGATCGGCGCGACCCGGTGTTGTTAAGTTTATCAGCGCGCTGTGCTCGGTGATAAACTTAACAACATGCGCTCACCCGTGACGAACCCCTTCCAGCCGGGCTCGGACATCGTCCCGGACGTGTGGGCCGGCCGGGTCGAGCAGCTCAGTGACTGGCGAGACGTCGTCCGGCCGAGGCGA
Organism: Curtobacterium sp. NPDC089185; assembly: GCF_040685235.1. Classification (NCBI taxonomy): domain Bacteria; kingdom Bacillati; phylum Actinomycetota; class Actinomycetes; order Micrococcales; family Microbacteriaceae; genus Curtobacterium; species Curtobacterium sp. NPDC089185. The sequence goes on from NZ_JBFBHK010000021.1 coordinate 10,705, forward strand.
CACGCGGGGCTGTACGAGACCGGTCGCACCATCCTGGGTGAACCCGGAACGGGCAAGTCGAGCCTCGTCCGGCGGATCGCGCGCCTCGCCACGGAGGCCGGGGACTGGGTGACGCCGCAGCTGCGGATGCCCGCCGGCGCCGACCCGATCCGCCTCGTCGCATCGGCGATCCTGCGACTCGCCGACACAGCGGGGCTGCGCAGCTCGGCCCGGCAGGGTGTACTCGACCTCCTGGCGCGAGTCGAACAGCTCGCGGTCAGCGGCTTCTCCGTCACGCTCCGCGGACACGACGGACCGGAACCGTTCACCAGCCTCTTCGAACTCCTCGTCGAGATCGGGCAGGCGGCCGTCGAGCAGGACGCCGTCGTGCTCGTGCACATCGACGAGGTCCAGAACATCTCCGACGAAGCGGCGCTCTCCCAGTTGCTCATCGCCCTCGGCGATGCGCTCGCGCACCAGGTCGACGTCGTCGCACCCGGCGGCGTCGTCGTCGAACGGTACCTGCCGATCGCGGTCTACCTCACCGGCCTGCCCGACTTCGAGGACATGGCCGGGGCACGCAAGGGCGCCACCTTCGCCCGCCGCTTCCGGACGGTCACCCTGGCCGCGATCGACGAGGACGACCTCGCGCAGGCACTGCAGCCGTTCGTGATCGACGGGTGGGAGACACCGTCCACGACCGGCGCTGCCGAAGCCGTGCGCATGACCCCGGACGCCGTCCGCGCGCTGATCGCCCTCTGCTGCGGCGAGCCCTTCCTCTTCCAACTCGCCGGACAGCGGGCGTGGAACGCGGGCTCGTCGTCCGTGATCACCGAGGACGACGTCCGACGCGGCTGGCAGGGCGCCGAGGGCGAGGCATCAGCGCACGTCGAGCGCATCCTCAACCGCCTCCCCAGCCGCGAACGGGAGTTCGTCGAGGCGATGGCGGCGCTCCCGCTCCCCTCGCGCACCCTGACCGCCATCGCCGAACAGATGGGCCTGCCCTCGGCGACCCAGGTCGGCCCCTTCTCGCAGCGCTTGGACACCGTGCGCGGCATCATCGTGCGCGGCAAGCCGTACACGTTCCGGAACCGCGCGGTCGAGGCCTACCTGTCGACGGACTGGCCGCACGTCGGCTGACCCCGGATCGGGTCGCGAAGCGCCGCGACGCGCACTGCGCAGCCGCTTCCCCGGACCGAGGGCGCAGACTGTTCGGCGCATGCGCACAGACGACCGGACGACGACCGCCACCCAGCACCACGGCACCGCGGTCGACGATGCCGTCGAACTCTTCGAGGACGTCTACAGCAGCCACGACATCAACATCGGCGAAGCGGTCACCGACGGGTTCTCCTACCGGTACCGCGCGGTGGGCGACGACCGGGTGACGACCGCGACCTCGGCGGTCGCCGCGCACCGGTGGGGCACGATCAACCCCGGTCGCCAGTACGTCCTCGCCTGGGCGACCGGCCCGGGCATGGTGCTCGACGTCGACCGGCGCGAACCGATCGAGATGCTGCCGAACGTCCCGGTGATGTACCCGGCCGGACGGCCCTTCTCGTTCGACGCCGCACCGGCGGTCCAGCACGTCATCCGGTTCGACGGCCCCTGGCTCGAGTCGATCGGTGCCGCGGTCCGCGCCGACCTCCCCGGGCCCCTCGAACTCCGCCCGACGGCCGACGCGGAGGCCCTGGCGCCGCTGCGTCGCACGATCGCCGGCGCGGCGACGACGCTGTGGGACCCGTCGGTGGACGCCGGGACCCGTGCGGCGGACCACCGCCGGATCGCCGAGGCCGTCCTCCAGGCGTTCGACGCGACGCCGCGGTCCGGCATCGCGACCGCCGCTCGCGGCTCGGTCCGGGTGGCGCAGGAGTGGATCGCCGCGAACGCGCACCGGCCGTTGACCACCTCGGACGTGTGCCGTGCGACGGGGCTCAGCGCCCGCGGGCTGCAGGCCGCGTTCCACCGTGCGGGTGCGGCGAGCCCCATGCAGTTCCTCCGCGACGTGCGACTGCACCGGGTGCGGGCGGTGCTCCTGGCGGCCGACCCCGGGTCGACGACGGTCGCCGAGGTCGCGCAGACCTGGGGCTTCGCCCACCTGGGCCGCTTCGCGGGCACCTACGCCGCCGCGTTCGGCGAGCGCCCCTCCGCCACGCTGCAGCGGCGCGGTCCGGCTCAGCCGAGCAGCGCGCCGACGGCGTCGATCACGACCTGACGGCGTCGCGGCGCGGTGACCGCCGCGACGGATGCGGCCGCCTCGGGGGAGAGTCCGCTCCAGAACACCGCCGTGTGCACGACGAGTCCGAACAGCACCGCGGGCCGGAAGCGGCGCGGGAGCACGTCGGCCCGCTGGGCCCGCTCGACCTCGTCGACGGCGTCGGCGTACTGCTGCGCCAGGGTCTCGAGGGCGACGTCCGGTCGCTCGAGGCGGTGCCAGGTCGCGAGCCGCTGCACCCACGGGCGCTCGACCGTGACGTCGTGCAGGCGCCCGGCCCACTCCGCCAGGGCCGAAGTGTCGAGCGGAGCCGCGTCGAGCACGCCCGTGAGCTCGTGCACGAGCAGGGCGTCGAACAGGCCGTCCTTCCCGCCGAAGTAGTGGAAGACCTGCGCCTTGTTGCTGCCCGCGACGGCGGCGAGCCGCTCGATGCGCGCCCCGGCCAGCCCGTGGGCGGAGAACTCGTCGCGCGCGGCGGCGAGGAGGGTCGCGCGCATCGCGTCGGCAGCGGGGGGCGTGAAGCGGGCCATGCCGACACGGTACCGATCCGCGGGGCGGGACCGGTGACGACGCGGCGAACAGCGTGACGGACGGGAGGCCCGTGGCGGCGTCGCCACGGGCCTCCCGTCCGTCAGGCGGCCGGCCGGGTCACTCCGCCGGGTCGTCTTCCTCCGGGTTGAAGTGCGAGTCGTCGCCGGTGAAGCCGGCGGCGACGCCCTCGGGGTGGGCCGGGATCGTGCCGTCCTCGCCCAGGCCGTCGGGCTTCTCGGTGCCCTCGGGGTCGTTGGTGGTGTCGCGGGTGCCGTCGGCGTCCGACATGGTGTGCTCCTTCACGGTCTGTGAGGGGTCACGGTACTCACGTGACCGGAGCGTCCGGTGGACACGTCGCCCGGGCGGGACGACCGGCGCCGCGCGCTCCGTGTGCGATCTCGAATGTGCGCAGATCGGCGGTCGGGTGTCCGTCGGACCGGATCCGGCGCTCTACTGGGCGCAGGACGTCGGAACCACCGACCGACGAGCTCGAGAGGCCCCCGTGGACTGGCAGTACGACGGCATCCCCCTGCACCCGCTCCTCGTGCACCTGACCACGGTGTCGGTGCCGGTCGCGGCACTGAGCGCGATCGTGGTGGCAGCCTGGCCCGCCGCCCGACGCTGGCTCGCGGTCGGTGCACCGCTCATCGGCCTCGTCGCGCTCGTCTCCGTGCCGCTCGCGACCTCGTCCGGCGAGTGGTTGGAGCACCGGGAGCGGGAGACCGCCCTGCTCGAGCGGCACACGCACCTCGCGGACGGCCTCCTGCCGTGGTCGATCGCGGTGTTCGTACTGCTGACGCTGTGGTGGGGCTGGAACCGGTTCGCCGTGCCGCGGGTGACGAGCAGCGGCATCGTGCGCGCGGTCGCGGTCGTCGGGCCGGTCCTGCTCGTCGCGGCGGGCATCGGCTCCCTGATCGAGGTCGTCGTGATCGGCCACGCCGGCGCCGTCTCGGTCTGGAAGGGCTGAGCAGCCGCACGACCACCTGCTCCACGGCACACTGGTGACCATGCGGCAGGACGACGACGATGACGACCTCTTCCCGCTCGGACGTCCTGACCGCCACACGCACCCGGTCCGGGCCACTGCGGGTCGGAAGGACCTCGCAGTCACGCTGACGTTGTTCGGGCTGAGCCTGCCGATGCTCGTCGTCGGTTGGTTCGGCGTCCTGATCTCGATGTTCGCGTTCGACGCCTGCGGCGGCGGAGGGTGCGACTACACCGCCGGATCGGTCGCCTACATCGGCTTCCCGATCGCCGCCGTCGTCAGCACGGTGCTCTGGGCGTGGGTCGCGGGACGTCGTCGGCGTCGCCGTCGTCGCGCGTGGTCGTGCGGAGCAGGGGCGGTCCTCACCGTCCTCGCCCTGTTCGCCCTCGCGGTGACCGTCGTCCACTTCGCAGCGCAGCCGAGCTGAGCGTCCGGGTCAGGCTCCGGGCGCCGGCTCGCGGACCAGGACGACCACGGTCACGTCGTCCTCGGCCCGCTCCGCGGCGCGCAGGCGAACGGTCTCGAGGAACGCGTGCACGTCCCGGGCCCGGCCGAGGGTGCGCGCCAGGTCGAGCAGCGTGTCGACCGTGCCGTCGCCGAGGTCGAGCGCGCCGTCGCTGGCGACGACGAGCGCGTCGCCGTGGGCGAGCGTCACCGCGCTCGCCGTGCGGGGCGTCCCCTCGTGGTGCAGGCCGACCGGCAGGCCGTGCGAGCGCAGGATCCGCGGGGCGCCCTCGGCCGCGACGTGGACCGCGAGCCCGTGTCCGGCGTCCACCAGCTCCACGACGCCGCTCGCGGGGTGCAGCCGCGCGTGGAACAGCGTCGCGAACGCGTTCGCCCGTGCCAGGTCCTCGGCGACGGCGGGCTCCGCCGCCGCCAGGGCCGCGACCGGTCCGAGCGAACGGTGCTGCCGGAGCGCGGCGCGGATCCCCGCCGCGAGCAGCGCGGCGGGCTGTTCCTTGCCCATCACGTCGGCGAGCGTCAGGACCAGGTCGCCGTCGACGACCGACCAGTCGTGCAGGTCGCCGCTGAGGTCACCGTACGGCACGGTCAGTCCGACGACCCGGTACCCGTCGAGCGTGAGTGCGTCCGGGGCGAGGGCTCCGGCGACCTCGAGCAGCCGGTCGTGGTGCAGCCCCTGCCCGAGCGCCCGCTCCGCCCACCGCCCGAGGTCGATGAGCGCCGCGGTGTCCTGGGCGGAGAACTCGCGCGGGGCCGTGTCCATCAGGCAGAGCGTCCCGACGGGTTCCCCGCCGGCGATGGTCAGCGGGACGCCGGCGTAGAACCGGATGCCGCGGTTCGTCACGCCCGGCAGGTCCGCGGTCCGGGGGTCGGCGGCGGTGTCCAGGATGACGGTCGGTCCGGTGTCCCGGATCGTGAGCTGGCAGAACGACCAGCCGATCGGGCCCGAGGCGAGCTCGTCGGGGACGTTCGGGGTGAGGGTGTGCAGCAGGTCCGCGTCGAGGACGTTGATGTACGACAGCGGAACGTCGAAGACCTCGCGGGCGACGCGGACGATGCGCTCGAAGCGCTCCGCGGGCGGGGCGTCGACGACGTCCAGCGCGGCCACGAGTGCACCCCGCACGCGTGCCCGGTCCTCCGTGCTCATCCGTCCTGCCCTCCCTGATCCGTCGGGACCGCCGCTGCGTGGTGGCGCAGCGGGACGCGGCCCGACGTGGACGCGTCACACGCTACCGGTCGGCGGCCCGGAGCGACCCCGGAGCGGACGCGGGACGCGCCTGAGCGGAGGACGCGCGACGCGCGACCGCCGCGGAGCACCGTTCCTGGTGCTCCGCGGCGGGGACGGGTCAGACGACCGTCCAGCTGACCGTGCGCCGGTCCTCGCGGCCGACCTCGTGCACCGCGCCGTCCACGCGCAGGACCGCACGCGGGGTCGCCGAACCGGGCACCTCGTGCCGGACCGGCCCGTCGCCGGACGCGACGATCCCGCCGGTGTCCAGCGGGCCTCCCGGCCGCGACGCCGCCGCGTCGGACGCGACCCACACCTCGACGTCGCCGGGTTCGACCACCTTGCGCATCGCCCGGTCGGTGAAGGCGAAGCGCTGCACGGGCACGTCGAAGCGGACCCGCACGGTCTGCCCGGCCGGCACGGCGACCCGCGCGTAGCCGAGCAGCTGCGCGACCGGACGCGTGACCGACGCCTGCCGGTCGTGCCCGTAGAGCTGCACGACCTCGTCGCCGTCGTGTTCCCCGGTGTTCCGGACGGTGACCTCGGCCGTGAACGCGCCGTCGGTGGCGACCGTGTCGTCCACGACGAGGTCCTCGTACGCGAACGACGTCCACGTCAGGCCGAAGCCGAACGGCCGGACCGGCGTCGAGTCGGTCGCGGTGACGTCCGACGGGCCGCCGAGGCGCGGGTGCAGGTACGAGTACGGCTGCGCCCCGGCCGAGCGCGGCAGCGAGACCGGGAGCCGACCGGAGGGGGCGGCGGCACCGGTGAGCAGGTCGGCGATCGCGGGACCGCCCTCCTCACCGGGGAAGAACGCCTGCACGACGGCCGCGGGCTTCGGCTGGTCGCCGTCGAGCGCCCAGCCGATCGCGTACGGACGACCGGTCAGCAGCACCACCACGGTCGGGGTGCCGGTCGCCACGACCGCCTCGACGAGCTCGCGCTGCACGCCGGGCAGGTCGAGCGACTCGGAGTCGTTGCCCTCGCCCACGGTTCCGCGACCGAAGAGCCCGGCCTGGTCGCCGACGACGACCACGGCGACCGCGGCGTCCCGCGCGGTCGCGACCGCCTCGGCGAAACCGTCACGGTCACCGCCCTCGACGTCGGCGCCGCGGGCGTACCGGACGACGTCGGAGCCGAGGGTGTCCCGCAGCGCCTCGAGCACCGTCGGGATCGCGAAGCCGAGCGGCAGCCCGGGGTGCGAGGCGAGCACGTGGTTCGCGAAGGAGTAGCAGCCCTGCAGGGCCTCGGCGCGGTGGGCGTTCGGGCCGATCACCGCGACCGGACCCTGCAGGACGGCGCCCGGGGTGTGGTGGCCGGCGTCGACGGCGGCTGCGTCAGGACCGGCTGCGTCGGGACCGGTCGCGCCGCCGAGGGGCAGCACGCCGTCGTTCGACAGCAGCACGAGCGACTCCGCCGCGAGCCGGCGTGCGAGGGCACGGTGCTCCGCGGAGTCCAGGTCCACGCCGGTCGGCGGCTCGTCCTCGAACGCGTCGGGGTCGAGCAGGCCGAGTCGCTCCTTCTGGCGGAGCACCCGGAGCACGGCCCGGTCGACGAGCGCCTCGTCGACCTCGCCGTTCCGGACGCGCTCGACGAGCGGCGCCAGGTAGGCGTCCCCCGTGGGCAGCTCGACGTCGATGCCGGCCTCGAGTGCCATCGCGGCCGCCTCGCCGCGGTCGCGGGCGACACCGTGCATGACCTCGAGGAAGGCGACCGAGAAGTAGTCCGCCACGACGGTGCCGTCGAAGCCGAGACGGTCGCGGAGCAGGTCGGTGAGCAGCGTCGGGTCCGCCGCGACGGGCACGCCGTCGACCTCGGCGTACGAGTTCATGACGCTCCGGGCGCCCCCGTCGAGCAGGGCCATCTCGAACGGCGGCAGGAAGACGTCGGCCACCTCGCGCGGCCCGGCGTGCACCGGCGCGTGGTTCCGTCCGGCCCGCGAGGCCGAGTAGCCGAGGAAGTGCTTCAGCGTCGCGTCGACACCGGCGCTCTGGACGCCGCGGACGTAGGCGGTGCCGACCGTGCCGACGAGGTAGGGGTCCTCGCCGATGCACTCGTCGACCCGGCCCCACCGCGGGTCACGGACGACGTCGAGCACGGGGGCGAGCCCCTGGTGGACGCCGAGCTCGCGCATCGACCGGCCGATGACCGCGCCGACCTGCTCGACGAGCTCCGGGTCGAAGGACGCCCCCCAGGCGAGCGGGGTCGGGAAGGTGGCGGCCTGCCACGCGGCGAGCCCGGTCAGGCACTCCTCGTGGACGAGCGCGGGGATGCCCAGGCGCGTCTCGCGCTTGAGCCGCCGCTGCTCCGCCCACAGCCACGCGGCACGCTCGTCGGGTTCGACGGGCCGGGTGCCGTAGACGCGGGTGTACTGGCCGAGGCCGTGCCGGGTGACGTCGGTGAGCGTGTCGCCGTCCTGGACCGCCGCCATCTCGCCCTGCATCGGGGCGACGACCCCGTGCTGGTCGAGCCAGTAGCCGACGAGCTGCGCCGTCTTCTCCTCGAGCGTCATCGCGCCCAGCAGCGCGGTCACGCGGTCCGGGCCCGTCGCGTCGTCGAGGTGGGTGGCGTCGGACGGGAGGCGCGTGCCGGTGCCGCCACGCGCCTCCCGTCCGTCCGTCGGGTGCGTCGTCGCGTCGAGCGCGGTCACCCCTTCACCGCCCCGGTCAGACCGCCGACGATGCGGCGCTGGAAGATCGCGAAGAACACGAGCGCCGGGATCATGGAGAGCGAGGTGAACGCGAGCACCCGCGCCGTGTCGACGGAGTACTGCGACGAGAACGCCTGGACGCCGAGGGGCAGCGTGTAGGCCGACGCGTCGTTGAGGATGAACAGCGGCAGGATGTAGCTGTTCCAGCTGCCGATGAACGCGAGGATCCCGACGGTCACGACGCCCGGCAGGGACAGCGGGACGACCATGCGGAAGAAGAACCCGAGTCGGCTCGCACCGTCGATCGACGCCGCCTCCTCGAGCTCGTCCGGGATCGCCCGGAGGAACGGCACGAGGATGATGACGGTCGTCGGCAGGGCGAAGGCGATCTGCGGCAGGATCACGCCAGCCAGGTTGTTCGTCAGCCCGAGGTCCTTCACGAGCAGGTAGAGCGGCGTGATGGCGACGGTGATCGGGAACATCAGGCCGGCGGCGAACAGCGAGTACAGCGCGCCGCGGCCGCGGAAGCGGTAGCGGGCGAGCACGAAGCTCACCATGAGGCCGAGCACGACGACGCCGACCGTGGTGGTGACGCCCGCGATCACGGAGTTGCCGAGCTGCTGCCAGAAGACGCCGCTCGTCAGGACCGAGACGTAGTTCCCGATCTGCCACGGCGACGGCAGGCCGGCGGGGCTCGCGGTGATCTGCGAGTTGGTGCGGAAGCCGCCCAGGATGATGTACGCGACCGGGGCGATGCACACCGCGATGAACACGAGTGCGATGAAGTACGTGCCGAGGTTGCGTTCCTTGCGGACCGGACCGTGGTCGGCGGAGCGCCGACGGTTCGGCGCGACGATGGAGGCGGTGGCGGTCATCGGTCGCCCTTCTCGGTCAGGGCGCCGGCGGTGTCGCGGCGCAGGACGAAGCGCTGGTAGACGAGGGCGACGACCAACGAGATGAGGAAGATGACCACGGCGACGGCGTTGCCGTACCCGTAGTTGCCGGAGAGCCGACCGTTGGCGACCATGTAGGTCGCCATCGTCGAGGTCCCGGCCGTGGCGGCGATGTACTGACCCCAGATGATGTAGACGAGGTCGAACAGCTGGAGCGAGCCGATGATCGACAGGAACGCCCAGATCCGGATGGTCGGGCCGAGCAGCGGCAGGGTGATCCGCCGCTGGATCTGCCAGTAGCTCGCGCCGTCGAGCTGCGCGGCCTCGAACAGCTCCTCGGGGATGCTCTGCAGGCCGGCGAGGAACAGGATCACCGCGAAGCCGATGTACTTCCACGAGATGATCGCGAGGAGCGTCCAGATCGCGATGTCCGGGTTGCTCAGCCAGTCGTTGCGGAGGGCCCCGAGGCCGACGGCCTGCAGGAGGTCGTTCACGGCCCCGCTCGACTGGAGCATGAGGCTCCAGCCGGTGCCGACGATGACCTCGGAGATCACGTACGGCACGAAGATGAGGACGCGGATCAGGCCGCGTCCGCGGATCCGCTGGTTGAGCAGCAGCGCGAGGACGATCGCGATCGGGCCCTGCACGATGAGCGACCCGACGACGATGAAGAGGTTGTGCCAGAGCACGCCCCGGAAGTCCGGGTCGGTGAAGATGATCGCGTAGTTCTGCAGACCGACGAAGTCGGTCGGGGTGCCGTACCCCTGCCACTTGTAGAAGCCGTAGTACGCGGCGAGCACGACGGGCAGGATGACGAACCCGACGAACATGACGGTGGCCGGGCCGGCCAGGACGGCGATCTCGATCCGGGTGCGGACGTCGTTGCCCCTGCGGGCCCGGCGGGCCGGGGCCGACGGCGAACCGTCGGCCCCGCCCGTGCGACGCCCCGTCCCGGACCGCTCCGCTTCGGAGCGGGGTGCGACGGAGGTGGTCATGGGTGTCAGCCCTTCGCTGCTGCCTGGTTCACGGTCGACACGATGTCCGAGACGGACCCCTTGCCGGCGAGGAGGTTGACGACGCTGGTGTTGAGCGCGTTGCCGACGTTCTGGCCGTAGACGGTGTCGAGGTAGTTCGAGACGAACGGCGCCTTGTTGTACGCCTCGAGGACGCTCTTCAGGTACGGCTCGGTGACGACCGACTGGGCCGACTTGTTGGCGGGGATGGCGTTGAAGGCCTTGTAGTAGTTCTCCTGCACGTCCTTCTCGGTCATGTAGTTCAGGAAGTCCGTGCAGGCCTTCTTCGGGGCCTGCGCCGAGCAGGAGTACCCGTCGACGGCGCCCATCATCGAACCGGGAGCACCCTTGCCGCCGGAGACCTCCGGGAACGGGAAGAAGCCGAGGTCGGACAGCGGCTTGCCGTCCGGGGTGAGCGAGGAGATCACGCCCGGGTCCCAGGCTCCCATGAGCTCCATGGCGGCCTTGTGGTTCGCGACGAGACCGGCGGAGCTGCCGGCGCCCTGCTGTGCGGCGGTGGTCAGGTAGCCGTCGTTGAAGGGCTTGGTGTCGAAGAAGTCCTTCGTGTCCTCGCCCGCCTGCTTCCAGCACGCGTTCGTGAACTTGAGGTCCTGCGCGGTCTTGTTCAGCACGCTCTCGGAGCAGGCGCGGAGCGCGAAGTTGTAGTACCAGTGCGCTGCCGGCCAGGCGTCCTTCGCACCCACGGCGACCGGCTGGATGCCGGCGTCCTTGAGCTTCTGGATGTCGGCGTTCAGCTCCTCCATCGTGGTCGGGGTGCCCTCGATGCCGGCCTGCTTGAAGAGGTCCTGGCTGTACCAGATGCCCTCGGGGTTGACGTCGACCGGCATGGCCCAGGTCTTGCCGTCCTGCTGGTAGCCCTTGAACGAGCCGTCGCTGATCTGCGACTTCGCCGTCGACCCGATCGAGTCGGAGATGTCGAGGAGCTGGCCGGCGTTGACCATGGCGGACATCTTGCCGCCGCCGCGCTGCAGGAACACGTCGGGGGCGGAGCCCGAGTTGAGGGCGGTCTGGAGCTTGCCGTCCAGGTCCTCGTTCTGGATCGCCTGGACCTTGATCGTGACGTTCGGGTTCTTCGCCTCGAAGTCCTTGACCGTCTGGTCCCAGAAGGCCTTGCCCGGGCCGGTGGTGGAGTTGTGCCAGAAGGTCATCGAGACCTTCCCGCCGTCGCTCGAAGCGTCGCTGCCGGCGGAGCAGCCGGCTGCTGTGAGCGCGGTCGCCCCGATCAGCGCGATGGCTGCCGCGGCACGGATCTTCCTCGTCATCGTGGAACTCCTCGGTGTCGTCGTTGACGTTCGCGGCAGTCGATGCCGCTGCGGAGAGCGTGCCAGGTGCTGCACGGCCTTGTCAATCGTTATCGATAACGTTTTCTAACCGTGATCCGCGCACTGGCGGAAACCGTCTCCGGCGGTACGGTGAGCACATGGAGACCGTCGTCGACCACCCGCCCGGGCCGGGCCGGGTCACGATCGCGGACGTCGCGCGCGCCGCCGGCGTCTCGATCCCGACCGTCTCGAAGGTCGTCAACAACCGCGACGGGGTCGCCCCCGCGACGATGGTCCGGGTGCAGGAGGTCGTCGAGCGCCTCGGTTACGAGACGTCCCTGGTCGCGCGGAGCCTGCGGAGCTCCCGAACGAACGTCATCGGGATCCTCGTGCCCGAGTTCGAGCCGTTCTCGACCGAGCTCCTGCGTGGCGTGTCCGCCGCGACGATCGGCAGCGGGTACGAGCTCCTCGCCTACGCCGGGCTCGAGGCCGGCACCGGTCGCCCGGGGTGGGAGCGCCGGTCGCTGTCCCGCCTGTCCGGCACGCTCATCGACGGCGCCATCGTCGTCACGCCCTCCGCGGCGCTCTCCGGGTCGTCGATCCCCGTCGTGGCCATCGACCCGCACACCGGTCCCGAGGGCCACGCGACGGTCGACACCGACAACGCCGCCGGCGCCCGTGACGCCGTCGAGCACCTGCTCGCGCTCGGGCACACCCGCATCGCCCACGTGCAGGGCCGCGGCGACCTCGCGTCGTCCCAGCTGCGCGAGACCGGCTTCCGCGAGGCCCTGTCCGCCGCCGGGGTCGCGGTCGACGAGCGCCTGGTCCGTGCCGGCGACTACCAGGAGGAGCGGTCCGCGGCGGTCGCGCACGAGCTCCTCACGCTGCCCGACCGCCCGACCGCGGTGTTCGCCGCGAACGACTCGTCGGCCATCGGCGTGCTGCACGCCGCCGCGGCGCTCGGGCTCCGGGTGCCGGAGGACCTGTCGGTGGTCGGGTTCGACGACGTCCCGCAGGCCTCGACCACCACGCCGCCGCTCACGACCGTGGCGCAGCCGCTCGCCGACCTCGGTGCGAGCGCGGTCGCGATGCTCATGGCGATGCTCCGCGGCGAGCCGACGAGCGACCACGTGCGGCTGCGGTCGACGCTCCGGGTGCGGAGCAGCACGGCGCCGGCGCCCGCGGCCGCCTGACGCGCGCGCTGCCGCGCGGCGCGACCACGCACAACCGAAGGCACGTTGCGCCACGCGTTCGCGTGGCGCGACCTGCTCGCGGCGGTGCGGGAGCACCCCGCGCCGCGCGACGGCGCGCGCCTCGCGACCGCGCGCACCCGACCCGGCAGTGCAGCGGACGGCACTGCCGGGTCAGCGCGGGGCGCGGTCGGCGCACGACCAGCGGCAGGTCGCGCCACGCGTTCGCGTGGCGCGACCTGCTCGCGGCTGTGCGGGAGCACCCAGCGCCACGCTGCGCCGCGCCGCGACCGCGCGCCCGCGCGGCGCCCGCGTCAGCGCCGCAGCGTCTGCTTCGGGTACTCGCCGAAGCGCTCGGCGTACGACGCCGAGAACCGCCCGAGGTGCGCGAACCCCCACCGCCGAGCGACGTCGCCGACGGCACCGGCCTGCGGCCCCGCCTCGAGGAGCTCCTCGTGCACGCGGTCGAGCCGCACCTGCCGCAGGTACGTCAGCGGCGACACGTCGAACACGCGCCGGAACGACTCCTGCACGGAGCGGACGCTGAGCCCCGCCGCCTCGGAGAGGTCCACGATCGTGACCGGTTCGGCAGCGTGCGTGTGGATGTACTCCACCGCGGCGCGCAGCCGGGCGTTCCGGGGCTGCTCCAGGACGTCGGGCAACCCGCCCGTCTGCGGCGGGAACATGTCGAGGAAGACCTCGGCCGCGGTGACCTTCGCGTCCTGCCAGGCGTCCGAGTCCGGGCCGCCGATGCGCAGCGCACGCGAGAGCGCCGTCAGCGCACCCTGCCACCGGTGGTGCACCGTCTCGGCAGCGCCACGGCGCGGGTCGAACCGCAGGGCGCTCCCGCCGTCGACGCGCGACGCGGCCACCCGGCGCACGAACTCGCGGTCGAAGTGCACGAGCCGCTGGTCGTAGTCGGCCGTGACGAACGAGAACTCCTCGTCGGCCGGGAACATCACCGGGACGTCCTGCTCCATCGGCCACCGCTCGCCGCGCATCTCGAGCTCGCCGGTCCCCGCGCTGATCCACGTCACCACGTAGTCACCGCCGCCGGGCATGTACCCGCGGATCTCGCCGTGCATCTGCGAGCGGCGGATGGTGACCTCGCTGTCGCCGATCGCCGTGTACCGGTAGTCGAACCGTCCGTTCGACGGCGCAGCGCTCCACCGCTCCCCCGCGTAGACGCCGCCGAGGTCGCGGACGGCGGCCTCGGGACGCGTCCCGGCGACCTCGAAGCGCACCGGCGCGATCGTCTCCTCGGCGCCGAACGCCTCGATCAGCGGGTCAGCCACGACGACTCCGTCCGGGCTCGATCATCCGCAATGCGCCATGGTTCGCGTTCTCCGGATACGGTTGCAGGGTGAGGGCGGCGTAACGTCGCGGACGACCGACACGCACCGGAGGGACGACCACGTGAGTGAGATCGACCTGACCGCGGCGCTCACCCGGCTCGAGGCGGCGATGGGCGCACTGCGCGGCCGGCTCCGCGAGCGACTGTCCGTGTCGGGCTCCGACCTCACCGTGCTGCAGTTCGTCGCACGGGCGGCCGCGGCCGAGCGCCGCGTGCGGGTGAAGGACCTGGTGTCGCACCTCGGCCTCTCGGGTCCGGCGATCACCGGCACGGTCGACCGCCTGGAACGCGCCGGGCACCTGTGCCGCGTCCCGAACCCGGACGACGGACGCAGCCGGTTCATCGAGCTGACGCCCGAGACGCAGCGTGCGTACGCCGTCGCGATGGACAGTACGAACGAGCATCTGCACGAGCTCCTGTCCTCCTTCTCCGAACGCGAGAGCGACCGGTACGTGCGGGTGATCGACCGTGTGATCGAGGCGCTCGAGCACGGCGCTCCGACCCCTTGACGGCAGGGTACGGGCGGTCGAGGACCCCCCTCGGACGTTTGTCCAACAAGCGCAGTTAGGTAGATTCCCGATCTATCTTGCCGGACGCAGGGGGCGCGAGCCCGTAGCGTCTCCGGTGGGTACCCCCGGTCGGGGGTGAGCAACAGGGAAACGGGAGGACCGATGGGTTCGTACCAGTCCGAACCGGGCATCGACCCGGTGCGCATCGAGACGTTCCGTCGCATGCGCAAGCGTTGGAAGTACGGCGAGCTGCAGGACGCCAACGGCCTGTACGCCGACTTCTTCACCGACACCGCCCGCGAGGGGCGGCACTGACGGCACCACGTCGGACCGGTCGCTGACGACGGCACCGGCAGACGGACGGGAGGCCCGTGGCGGGATCGCCACGGGCCTCCCGTCCGTCATGGGGCCGATCCGGGACCCGCACGGGTACCGGGACCGGGTCTCAGCCCTTCACCGCGCCCGAGGTCAGGCCCGACACGATCGACCGGCGGAACACCAGGACGAGGATGACGATCGGGACCGTCGCGGCGACACTGGCGGCGAAGATCTGCGCGAACGGGACGGTGAACTGGGTGCCGAACAGGGCGATGCCGACCGGGATCGTCCGGAACGAGTTCTCGCTGTTGAACGTCAGCGCCATGAGGAACTCGCTCCACGACGCCGTGAACGTGAACACGCCGACCGTGAAGAGCCCGGGCTTCGCCATCGGCAGGATCACCGACAGGACGGTGCGCCAGGCGCCGGCGCCGTCGATCTCGGACGCCTCCTCGATGGTCGACGGGATCCCCTGCAGGTAGTTCCGCATGATCCAGATCGCGAACGGCAGGTTGAACGCCACGTACGGGATGATCAGGCCCGGGTACGAGTTGAGCAGACCGAGGTTCCGCTCGAGCAGGTACAGCGGGGTCAGGACGGCGATCGCCGGGAACACCGAGAGCATGAGCAGCGACGTCATGATCGCCGTGCGGCCCCGGATCCACCGACCGGCGAGGGCGTACCCGGCGAGGAAGGACAGCGCGAGCACGATCACGGTCGTCGACACCGACACGATCACGCTGTTCACCATGTACTGACCGAGCGCGTTGTCCCGGAAGGCCACGACGAAGTTGTCGAAGGTCAGCGACCGGGGCCAGATCGTCGGCGGCGACTGGGCGATCTCGGACGACGGCTTGAGCGACGTCGACACGAGCCAGTACAGCGGCAGGGCCGTGAGCACCGCGATGACGACACCGCTGACGTTCACGGTGTTGACCCACTTCCGCCAGCCCCTGCGGACACGTTGACGGGGCA
Source organism: Curtobacterium sp. NPDC089185 (assembly GCF_040685235.1). Classification (NCBI taxonomy): domain Bacteria; kingdom Bacillati; phylum Actinomycetota; class Actinomycetes; order Micrococcales; family Microbacteriaceae; genus Curtobacterium; species Curtobacterium sp. NPDC089185. The sequence goes on from NZ_JBFBHK010000021.1 coordinate 26,290, forward strand.
TCAGGCATCCCCTCCCTTCGCCTGGTTCCGGAACGCCCGCAGGAACAGCAGGCACCCGACGGCCACGATGACCGCGGTGCTCGTCGCGATCGCGGCGCCCGGTCCGATGTTGATGTCCTGGAAGAGCACCTTGTAGCCCATGATCGCGAGCGACTGGGTGGTGGTGCCCGGCCCGCCGTTCGTCAGCACGAACGGCAGGTCGAAGACGCCGAACGCCTGCAGCACGCGGAACAGCACCGCGATCGTCAGGGTCGGGGTCAGCTGCGGGACGACGACCCGCCAGAACGTCTGCCACCCGTTCGCCCCGTCGAGCTCGGCGGCCTCGTAGAGGTCCTCCGAGATCTGCACGAGACCGGCGAGCAGGATGATCGCCACGAAGGGCGTCGTCTTCCAGATGTCGGCCACCATGAGCCCGGTGATCGCGGGGACCGGTTCGCCGAGGATGACCGGCGCGTCGCCGAACAGGCCGAAGAACCACGTCGCGACGCCGTACGTCGAGTCGTAGATGTACTTCCAGAGCTGCGCGTTGACGATCGTCACGAGGGACCACGGCACGAGGAGCAGCGCGAGCATCCAGCCGCGGGTGACCCCGAGCCGTTCGAGCACGAGGGCGACGAGCATGCCGAGCACGAGCTCGACCGACACCGTCACGACCGTGTAGAGCACCGTGAAGCCGAGCGCCCGGTACCAGTCGGCGCTCTGCAGCAGCGCCGCGTAGTTGCCGAGGCCGAAGCCCTGGATGCTGAACCCGTCGTAGCCGATCTCGACGTCCGCGAAGCTCAGGACGATCGAGTACACCACCGGGAAGATCGTGACCGCGGCGACGACCAGGAGCGCCGGGGCGGCGAAGCCCCACGCACCCCGCGCACGGATGCGCTCCATGCGCGACCGCCCCGTCGTCGGGCGGTACCCGTCGTGGCGACCCGCGCCTCCCGTCCGCCCCGCGCCCGTCGTCTGCGACCGCGTCCCTGCCGCACGCATCTCGGTGCCGGCGCTCACAGCGCCTCCCCCGACAGGGCGAGCGAGATCGCCGACGCCATCGCGCCGGTGCCGCCGTCGACCGACGCCTGCCCGCCGAGGATGCTGTTGCCGTTCTGGTAGACGCCCTGCGAGACCTTCGGGTAGTACGCCGTGGAGGTCGGGCGGGGCACGAGCGTGATGCCCGCGGCGGTGTCGTAGGTCGGGCGCTGCTGGCGCTTCGCGTCCTCGCTGACGAGGCTCGCGCTGCGCGCCGGCAGGACCCCGCCCTCGCGGGTGAGGAACTGCTGCGCCGTCTCACTCGACATCCACGACGCGAAGGTCAGCGCGGCGGCCGGCTGCTGCGTGTGCGGGTTGATGTAGTTCCCCCAGCCGCCGATCGTCGAGTGGTGGTCCTGCATGCCGTCGAAGGTGGGGCGCGCCGCGAGCCCGACCTTGCCGGCGACCGCCGAGTCCGGACCGTTCGCGATCCCCCAGGCGTACGACCAGTTGCGCAGGAACGCCGCGCGCCCGCCCGAGAAGGCGTCGTTCGTGTCCTGCTCCTGGTAGGTCAGGGTGGCCCGGGGGCTGGCGCCGTCGGTGATGAGCGACCGCATGAACTCGAACGCGCGCTTCGTCTCGGAGCTCGTCGTCTCGGGCTTCGTCAGGTCGTCGTTGAGGAGCGAGCCGCCGGCGTCCGCCACGAACTCCGTGACGTTGCAGGTCAGGCCCTCGTAGACGTCGCCCTGGAACGCGAAGCCGTAGTCGACGTCGCCGGTGTCGACGAGCTTCGCGGCGGTGTCCTTGACCTCCTCCCACGAGCGCGGCACCTGGAACCCGTGCTTGTCGAGCAGGTCCTGCCGGTACAGGAAGAACGACTCGTCGATGTAGAGCGGGAACATGTAGTAGGTCCCGTCGACGCTCGCCGCCTGCCGCAGACCCTCGGGGAACTGCTCGAAGAAGTCCTCGCCGACGAGCTGGTTCACCGGGGTCGCGAGCTTGTTCTTCGCGAACTGCCCCGGCCAGGCGACGTCGCCGAGGTAGACGTCGGGCGTGGGGCTGCCGGCGGCGATCTGCGTCGTCAGGCTCGTCCGGTTCGTGTCGGTGTCGCTCGGCGCGCTGACGATCCGGACGCGGATGTTCGGGTGCTCCTTCTGGAACTCCGCGATGAGCTGCCGACGGAGGTCCCCGCCGTCCTTCGAGGCGATCTGCCCGGCCCACCAGCTGATCGTGACGTCGCCCTCCGGCGGGTCCGTCGGCCACTGGTCGACGGTCGTGCGCTCGGGTCGGGTCGAGCAGCCGGCGAGCAGCAGCACCCCCGCGCCCCCGAGCAGGAAGAGTCTGCGGTCGATGGCCATGCGTCCTCCTCGACGAGGGGTGCGGCGGTGCACCCGGCGTGCCTGTCCGTCCACCCTGGCAAGCGAGCCTGAGTGCACGCACAGGTGCGGTGCGGTGGCGGTGCGTGGCGGGGCGGCGCACGAGTCTCGGCCAGGCGGACACTTTCGCGGGGCGCGTGCCACGAAGGTGTCCGCCGCGGCGAGCCTCGCGCAGCACTGTCGCTCGCGCGGGGCGGACGGGAGGCGCGGGGCGACCCCGGCACGCGCCTCCCGTCCGGCGGCCGGCCCGGCCACACCGCGTTCGCCGGCGCACGAGTCTCGGCCAGGCGGACACTTTCGCGGGGCGCGTGCCACGAAAGTGTCCGCCGCGGCGAGCCTCGCGTTGCGCAGCGCGTCAGCGCGTGGGCGCGGCGGCGGTCGACTCGGCGGGGCGCAGCTCGCACGGCAGCAGGAAGTGCGGGAGCTCGGCCGAGGTGCCGTCGAGCTGGTCGATCAGGGCATCGGCCGCGCGGACGCCGAGCTCCCGACCCGGGGCGATCATCACCGAGAGCCGCGGGTGGTGCTGGTCGCCGGCCGCGGCGGAGGACGCGATGCTCAGGACCGAGACGTCGTCGGGCACACGGCGCCCGGCGGCGTACATCCCGACCAGGAGCCCGGCCGCCGAGTCGTCCTTCATCACGAGCACGGCGGTGACGTCCGGGTCGGCGTCGAGGAGTTCGCGCGCGGCCTCGCGTCCGCCGTCGCTGCCCGGACCGGCGTACACGACGGTGCCGGTGCAGCCCCGGTCGACCACGGAGCGCCGGAAGGTGTCCTCGACCCGGAGGTGCGGGGCGTACCCGGCCATCGGCGTGCCCTTGAGGTTCTCGAGCACCAGCCCGAAACGACGGTGCCCGAGGCCCTGCAGGTGGTCGAGGCCGTCCTCGATCGTGGTCTCGAAGTCGATGTCGACGAACGGCAGTGCGGTGCTGTCCCGCGTCCGGCCGATCAGGGTGAAGGGCACGCCGAGGTCGGCGAGCTTGACCACCCGCGGGTCCTCCATCCGCACCTCCATGAGGACCACGCCGTCGACGAGCCCGCCGGAGACGAGGTCGTCGAGGTCCTCCCCCGCCGGGTCCACGGGCCAGAGCACCAGGTGGTACCCGCGCTCGGACGCCCGCTCGGCGGCGCTCATGAAGAAGTCGGACGTGGTGGAGCTGAAGCGGTTGCCGGTGGTCGGGAAGAGCAGCGCGACGATGCGGGTCCGCCGGCTCGCGAGCGCCCGTGCGACGACGTTCCCCCGGAACTTCAGCTCCCGCATGGCGGCGGTCACCTTGGCGGTCGTCGCGGGGGTGACGTACTTCGTGCCGTTCACGACGAAGGACACCGTCGCGATGGAGACGCCCGCGCGGTCGGCCACCTGCTGCATCGTCGCCATCACGCCTCCTGGAGCGGTCGGATGGTACGAGCATATCTCTCGCCCCGATCCAGAAAAGCGCTTTACAGGTGAAGCGCTTTTCTGTTAGCTTCTCGCCCCAGGACCACCGCGACGACGACGTCAGTGGAGTCGTCGCACCGCGTCCTCCCCCGCAAACGCGAAGAGAAGAGCAGTGCAATGAAGCCTGGTTCCCGCTCCACGTCCCGCAGGACCCGCGCCCTCGTCGGCGCCGTGGCAGTCGCCGCGACGGTCCCCCTCGTCCTGGCCGGCTGCTCCGGCTCCGGGAACGCCTCGTCGTCCGGCGGCGGCGGCAAGACCCTCACCATCGAGGACTACTACGACGCGAACTACGACCCCGTGTACCAGCAGTGCGCGAAGGACGTCGGTGTCGAGGTGAAGATCAACCACGTCGCCGGAGCCGGCCTCATCTCGAAGGTGCTGCAGCAGGCGTCGTCGCGGACCCTGCCCGACGTCCTCATGCTCGACAACCCCGACGTGCAGCAGATCGCCTCGTCCGGCGCGCTCTCCGACCTGTCCGACTACGGCCTCGACGCGGACGACGACGTCCCCGGCGTCAAGGGCGCGAACACGTTCGAGGGCAAGCTCTACGGCCTGCAGCCGAACACGAACTCGATCGCGCTGTACTACAACAAGAAGCTGCTCGCGGACGCCGGTGTCCAGCCGCCGAAGACGTGGGACGAGCTCAAGACCGCCGCGAAGACGCTGACGAAGGGGTCGACCTACGGCTTCGCGATGAGCAACATCAACACCTACGAGGGCACCTGGCAGTTCCTGCCCTTCTTCTGGTCGAACGGCGGTGACGAGAAGGACATCGCCACGCCGGAGGCGGCGCAGGCGCTCCAGCTCGTGCAGGACCTGCAGGCCGACGGCTCGATGTCGAAGAGCTCGATCAACTGGGCGCAGGCCGACGTCAACAACCAGTTCATCGCGGGCAAGGCCGCGATGATGATCAACGGCCCGTGGCAGCTGCCGGCGCTGAAGAAGGCGAAGGACCTGCAGTTCGACAGCGTCCCGATCCCGACCCGCACCGGCTCGGAGACCGTCGCCCCGCTGGGCGGCGAGGCGTTCACCGTCCCGCAGACCGGCGACAAGGACAAGATGCAGCTCGCCGGCAAGTTCGTCGGGTGCCTCAACAGCGACAAGATGCAGGCCGTCCTGGCCGGCGTCAGCGGCAACGTGCCGACCAACATCGAGGTCGGCAAGGCCTGGGCGAAGGACCACGCCGACGTCGCCTCGTTCGTCACGACGGTGCAGACCGCCCGCGCCCGCACCGGTGAGCTCGGCCCGGACTGGCCCAAGGCCGCCACGAAGATCTACACCGCCGTCCAGCTCGCGCTGACCGGCAAGGCCGACCCCGAGCAGGCGCTCGAGCAGGCGCAGTCGCAGAACCAGTAGCGGAAACGGGAGGAGCCGGTCCGCACGACCGGCTCCTCCCGTCCCCAGACGCAAAGGACCTGACATTGAGCGCCTCGACACAGATCCGGCCCCGGGCGACCACGCCCGCGGCCCCCGTCCGCCCGGGACAGCGCCGCGCGCGGCTCCGCTCCGGCTTCACCCGTTGGTTGTTCGTCGTCCCGGCGGCGGTCTTCGTCGCCGTGTTCTTCGGCTACCCGGTCGTCAAGAACGTCGTGATGTCGTTCCAGGACTACACGACCAAGACCTTCTTCACCGGCGAGGCGCCCTGGGTGGGCTTCGCCAACTACGTCTCGGTCTTCTCGAGCAGCGTGTTCACGACGAGCGTCGTCAACACCGCCCTGTTCACGGCCGGCTCCATCGTGCTGCAGTTCGTCCTCGGGCTCGGCCTTGCACTGTTCTTCCGGCGGCACTTCCCGCTGTCCGGCTTCCTCCGCGGCCTGCTGCTCCTGCCCTGGCTGCTGCCCCTCATCGCGTCGAGCGCGGTGTGGAAGTGGCTCCTCGACCAGGACAGCGGCGCCCTCAACCAGCTGCTCGGGGTCGTCGGCATCGGCCCGGTGCCGTGGCTGGTCAGCCCGAGCCTCGCCCTCATCGCCGTGATCGGCGTGAACGTCTGGCTCGGCATCCCCTTCAACACGACGATCCTCTACAGCGGCCTGCAGTCCGTGCCGCCGGAGCTCTACGAGGCGGGTGCCCTCGACGGCGCCACCGGGTTCAAGGCCTTCTGGTACATCACCTGGCCGAGCATCCGGTCGGTCGTGAGCGTGGTGATCGTGCTCGGGGTCGTCTACACGCTGAAGGTGGTCGACATCATCCTCGGCCTCACCGGCGGCGGCCCGGCGAACTCCACGCAGACGCTCGCCACGAACGCGTACCACCAGTCGTTCATCAACTTCCAGTTCGGCATCGGAGCCGCGGTGAGCAACGTGCTCATCGTCGTCTCGTTCGTCTTCGCGATGATCTACATCGCGATCTCCAGGAAGGCGGTCGACGAATGAGCGTCGGACTCGCGAGCAGCACCGTCACGGCCACCAGGGCCATCACGACCCGTCGACGCGGCGAGCGCACCCGTCGCCCGCGCGGCTCGGTGAAGGGCCTGCCCTTCACCGTCCTCGGGATCGTGTTCCTCGCGATCATGATCTTCCCCGTCTACTGGATGGTGAACACGAGCCTGCAGGCCACCTCGGGTGCCGCGACCGCCACCTGGTTCCCGTGGAACCCGACCTTCGCCGGCTACCAGGCGGCGTTCGCCCAGCAGGGGCAGAACTTCGTTTCGAGCATGATCATCGGCCTCGGCACGGTGGTCCTGACGCTCGCCGTCGCCACCCCTGCGGCGTACGGTCTGGCGCGCTTCAGGATGCGCGGCACGAGGACGCTGCTGCTCGTCCTGCTCGTCACGCAGATGGTCCCCGGCATCGTGATCGCGAACGCGCTGTACACGCTGTTCAACAACGTCGGGCTGCTCAACAGCTACCTCGGGCTGATCCTCGCCGACAGCGCCGTGCAGGTCCCCTTCGCGATCCTGCTCATGCGGGCGTTCATGGAGTCGATCCCGCCGAGCCTGGTCGAGGCAGCACTGGTCGACGGCGCGAACGACCTCCGGGCCTTCGTGTCGATCGTCCTGCCGATCAGCCGCAACGCGATCGTCACGGCGGCGCTGTTCACGTTCCTCGGCGCCTGGGGCGACTTCCTCATCGCCCTCACCCTGACGTCCACCGACGCCGTCCGTCCGATCACCCTCGGCATCTACAACTACATCGGGTCCAACGTCACCGACTGGGGCCCCGTGATGGCGACCAGCGTCCTGGCGTCCCTCCCCGCAGCGGTCCTCCTGATCGTCGCCCAGCGCTACATCTCCGCGGGTGCGCTCGGCGGTGCCGTCAAGTGACGACGCCACCGCACACGACCCCCGCACCCTCCGAGCCAGAAAGGCCCACCATGACCAGCACCCCCCTCCGCGTCACCGTCTGGGGCGAGAACGTCCACGAGCAGGTCGAGCCGCACGTCGCCGAGCGGTACCCGGACGGCATGCACGGCGCGATCGCCGACGGCATCCGCGAGAACCTGCCGGACGCCGTCGTCCGCACCGCGACCATGCAGGAGCCCGAGCACGGCCTGACCGACGCCGTGCTCGCCGAGACCGACGTCCTGACCTGGTGGGGGCACGCCGCCCACGCCGACGTCGACGACGCCGTGGTCGACCGCGTCCACAAGCACGTGCTGTCCGGCATGGGGCTCGTGGTCCTGCACTCCGGCCACTGGTCGAAGATCTTCGGCAAGCTGATGGGCACCACCTGCACGCTGCGCTGGCGGAGCGAGCACGACCAGGAGCTCGTCTGGACGGTCAACCCGCAGCACCCGATCACCCGCGGTGTCCCGAACCCGATCGTCATCCCCGAGCAGGAGATGTACGGCGAGTACTTCGACGTGCCGACGCCCGACGAGCTGGTGTTCATCTCGGGGTTCACCGGCGGCGAGGTGTTCCGGAGCGGCATGACGTACCGCCGCGGGCTCGGGAAGATCTTCTACTTCTCCCCCGGCGACCAGGACTTCCCCGTGTACCACCACAAGGACGTCCGCCGTGTGATCGCGAACGCCACCGAGTGGGCGCGGCCGGAGCGGGAGCGCGAGCTGCCGACGCTCCGCCGCTACGACCTCGGCGAGTACTTCGACGGCCAGCACTACCGCGGTCCGTTCGACGACGCCCCCGAGGACGAGGCGACCACCGACGCGCCCGAGGACGCGGCAGCCACCGAGACCGTCGAGGCCCGCGCATGACCGACCACGCCCCGCTGCGGGTCGTGCAGGTCGGCGCCGGCGGGATGGGCCGGGCATGGCTCAGTACCGTCGCGGCGGACCCGGACGTCGAGCTCGTCGGCGTGGTGGACCTCGACCTCGACGCCGCACGCGCGGGGGCCGAGCTGGCCGGGGCGCCGTCGATCCCGGTCGGCCGCGACCTGCCCGCGCTCCTCGCCGACACCGGCGCCGAGGCGGTCCTCGACATCACCGTCCCCGTCGCCCACCACCCCGTCACGATGGACGCCCTGCACGCTGGCCTGCCGGTGCTCGGCGAGAAGCCCGCCGCGCAGACCGTCGCCGAGGCCCTGTCCCTGGCGGCGGCCGCCGAGGCGACCGGCCAGCTCTTCATGGTGTCCCAGTCACGCCGGTACAACGACCAGCTCGTCGCGTTCCGGCAGCACGTCCGGGCGCTCGGCGCGGTCGGCGGCCTCAACACGCGCTTCGCGAAGGCCCCGCACTTCGGCGGCTTCCGCGAGGAGATGGACGACGTCCTGCTGCTCGACATGGCGATCCACGCGTTCGACTCGGCGCGCTACCTGCTCGACCGGGACCCGGTGTCGGTCTACTGCGAGTCCTGGAATCCGTCGTGGTCCTGGTACCGCGGGGACGCGAACGCGGCAGCGGTCTTCACGTTCGAGGACGACGTCCGGTACGTCTACGACGGTTCGTGGTGCGCGCCCGGCGACGAGACCTCGTGGAACGGCGACTGGCGGGCGACCGGCGCTGCCGGCTCCGCGGTGTGGGACGGCGACCACGACCCGACGAGCGTCGTCGACGGCGCACCGGGTGCCCCGGCCGCGGCACCGGGCGTCGGGACGGAGATCGCCGGGTCGCTGGCGTCGTTCGTCCGGGCGGTCCGCACCGGGGTCGTCCCCGACGGCGAGGTCCACGGCAACGTGATGAGCCTGGTGATGGTCGACGCCGCGATCGCGTCGGCGCGGTCCGGGCAGCGGGTCGTGGTCGACGACGTGCTCGAGCAGGCGCACGCCACTGCGCTCGAGGTCGAACGGGACGACGCCGTCCGGGAGCGGCTCGCCGCGTGGACGTCGGTGCGGCAGGCGCTCGCGTCCACCCACGCGGCGGACCGCGCGACGGCCGCCTGAGGCGAGCGGTCTCCGGACCCGACCAGGGACGGACGGGAGGCGCGGTGCCGGCTGGCCGGTCCGGTACGTGATCCCGCGGCGTCCACGTCGGTCGACCGTCGGGATCTCGAGCGTGACC
>NZ_JBFBHK010000022.1:0-31395 GCF_040685235.1 Curtobacterium sp. NPDC089185
CTGCAGCCCCCCAGCCGGCGGGGGGGGGGGGCGGCTCGGGGGTGCCGGCGGGGGGGGGGGGGGGGGGGGGCCCCCGCGCCCCCCCCCCCTCCCGTCCGTCAGTCGGTACTGGACGTCCTAGGCCTGGACGTCACCGCGCCAGCCGGAGTCGGTCGGGGCGTTCTCGACGCGCTCCTTGTAGTTGTGCAGGTCCTTCTTGACGGCGTGGCCGCCGACACCCACGGCCGAGCCGAGCTTCTCGAGGAGGCCGGTCGGCTCCCAGTCGATCTGCGCGGTGACGCGGGTCTCGTTGTCGGAGAGCTTGTGGAAGGTGACCACGCCCGCGTGCTCGACGTCGCCGTCCTTGACGGTCCACGCGACGCGCTCGTCCGGGTGCTGCTCGGTGATGACGGCGCGGAAGTCGCGCTCCTGGCCGGCGACCTTGACGGTCCAGTCGGTCGTCTTGTCGTCGACCTGGACGATCTTCTCGACCTCGTCGAGGAAGGTGGGGAACTCCTCGAACCGGGTCCACTGGTCGTAGGCCTGGCGGACGGGGACGTTGACGTCGACGGTCTCGATGATCTGGGGCATGCTCGCTCCTTCGTTCGTCGTGCTGTTCGGGTTCGAGGTGAACGGTAGGCCGGTGCCGCTGGGCGCGGTCCAGGGCGGCGTCCCCCTGCCCGGTGCCCGGTGGGCATTGCCCGCGGGTCGGGTGCTCGTCGGGCTGGCCTATGCTCGACGGGATGAGTGGCAGCGGGACAGCAGCGTTCGACGAGCGCGACGAGCACGGCATCCGGGTGCGGCCAGCGTTGGCGTCCGACGTGCCGCACATCCAGCGGCTCATCGCCCCGTACGTCGACCGGCGCATCCTCCTCGGCAAGGAGAACGTCGCGCTCTACGGCTCGATCCAGCAGTTCCGGATCGCCGAGGGACCGGACGGCGTGCCGATCGGCTGCGGCGCCCTCGCCGTCTTCTGGGACGACATCGCCGAGGTCCGCACGCTCGCACTCGACGCAGACTGGATCCACAAGCGGGTCGGGCACCGGCTGCTCGAGGCCCTCGAGCACGACGCCCGCGAGCTCGCGGTCGCCCGGATCTTCTGCCTGACGTTCGAGGTCGACTTCTTCGCGAAGCACGGGTACCTGGAGATCGGCGAGCAGGTCGTCGCACCCGACGTGTACGCCGAGCTGGTCCGCTCGTCGGACGAGGGGGTCGCGGAGTTCCTGGACCTCGCCCGGGTCAAGCCGAACACCCTCGGCAACACCCGCATGCTGAAGATCCTCTGACGCTTTCAGGCGTGCTCCGGCGTCGCGCCGCGGGCGGGCGTCCGGTTCGCCCTACCCTGTGCGCATGTCGTCGTTCCGCCGCCCCGTCGGACCCGAGTCGTCCCGTGTCTACTGGCGCCGTCGGGCGCTCGTCCTCGGGGTGCTGCTGCTCATCGTCGTCGTGGTCGTCCTGATCGTCGTCGGCCGGGGGAGCGGGGCGTCGTCGGCCTCGGCTCCGGGGGCGTCTGCCTCCGCAGGGGAGTCGTCCGGAGCGGAGTCCGGTACCGGGGCGGGTTCATCGCAGACTCCGTCGTCCTCGCCGTCTGCGGCACCGTCGTCGAGCGCGGGGGCGCCGTCCGCCTCCGCCGCTCCCGGAGATGCGGCCGCCTGCTCCGACGACCAGATCGAGCTCACCCCGGTGCTCGACAAGACCGCCTACGGGCCCACCGAGGACCCGGAGATCGCGATGTCGATCAAGAACACCGGCTCCGACGCCTGCCACATGGACCTCGGTTCGGCGCAGCAGGTGCTCACCATCAGCTCCGGCGCGGAGCAGTACTGGTCGTCGAAGGACTGCCAGACCGGGGGCACCAACCAGGACGTCACGATCAAGGCGGGCCAGGAGCTCACGACGCCGGCGATCGAGTGGGACCGCACGCGGTCGTCGACGACGACGTGCGACTCGTCGCGGCCGTCGGTCACCGGTGGGGGTGCCAGCTACCACCTGCAGGTCGGGGTGGGGGACCTCAAGTCGAAGGAGTCGGCGCAGTTCATCCTGAACTGACCGAGCGGCCCGTGCCACTCATGCGCCGGTGGTGCGGGTCGGCGACGTCGTCGATCCCCCGGAACTGATCGCCGGACCCGACGTCGTTCCACTCCGCGAGGCTGCCCGGCGTCGTGTCCCGGTGCAACCCGCCGTGGCCGAGCGACCGGGTGCAGGAGAACCGCCACCACACCGAGCTGCAGCGGGCGTCCTGCGTCATGGGAGCAGGGTATCCAGAACGCGCGGGCCGGTCCGCCCCGAGCGCGGTTCGGGGCTAGTGCCGGCGCTCGTCGACGGTCTCGGGGTCGAGGCCGGTGAGGAAGTCGTCGATGAAGGTCTGCAGGTCGAAGGGCTGCGCGCTGTCTTCCGGCCCAGGGTGCGAGGAAGTCATGCGTCAACGGTACGGCACATCGCTAGGTTGTCTAGCAATGTGCGCCGAACGGCCCGCGGCGCGCCCGCTCTACCCCCGGGAACAGCGAACGGGCCCGCCGTCCGAAGACGACGAGCCCGTTCCGAGCAGCTGAGGTCAGCCGATGACCGAGATGTTCTCGGCCTGCGGGCCCTTGCGGCCCTCGGTGATCTCGAACTCCACCTTCTGGTTCTCCTCGAGCGACTTGTAGCCGTTGCCAGCGATCGCGGAGAAGTGCGCGAAGACGTCAGCGCTGCCGTCGTCCGGAGCGATGAAGCCGAAGCCCTTTTCGTTGTTGAACCACTTGACGGTGCCAGTTGCCATGATGGCGTTTCCTTAACTTTCTTGCCAGGCGAACGTTCGCTGCCTGTCTTGCGGGACGGCACTTGCTGCCGCCGATCCGCCGACGAGTGTCGTCGGATCGTTGCGTTCCGCGGGCATGGGCCGGCGGCACGGGTTCGGGGCCAGGCGACCTGAGAGGGTCAGTGACCGATGGCGCTCGAAGGTGCAGAGCACCGGAAGAACGATGGACTCCCGCCGGAGCGGTTGTGACCAACCTACCGCGCCAGCGCCGCAATGGAAGAGTCCTGGGGAGAAATCAGCGGCGGATCCGGCAGATCGGTAGCCTCCGGGGATGGGGACCGTCCTTCCGGGCATCATCGCCTTCGTCGCCGGCATCGCGCTGGCGGTGGCCGCACTGGTGCCGTGGGCCGCCGTGCAGTACCGACGGCACGGCTCCCTCGGGTTCCGTCGGAGCGTGCTGGCGTTCGGCACGCTGGTGTACGCGCTCGCCCTCGTCACCTACACGCTGCTGCCGCTGCCCGAGGACGTCGCAGCGCTCTGCCCCGGCCCGGGCCCGCAGCTCGTCCCGTTCACGTTCGTGCAGGACATCGTCAAGGAGGGCGGCGTCTCCGGCCCCCGGTCGCTCCTGTCGAACCCGGCTGCCGCGCAGGTGCTGTTCAACGTCATCCTCTTCATGCCGCTCGGCGCGATCGTCCGCCACGCGGTCCTGCGGCACCGCTGGTTCGCGGGGCTGCTCGTCGGGACCGCCGTGGGGTTCGGCGTCTCGTTGCTCATCGAGTGCACGCAGCTCACCGGCGACTGGTTCCTGTACCCGTGCTCCTACCGGCTGTTCGACGTGGACGACCTGCTCGCGAACACCAGCGGTGCGCTCCTCGGCACCCTGGCTGCACCGCTCGTCGCGTTGCTGGGCGGTTCGGACCGCCAGACCGACGCGTCGGCGCCGCGTCCCGTCACCCTGCTCCGTCGCGGGTTCGGCATGTTCGCCGACCTGCTGGCGATCGTGTTCACCGGCGGGCTGCTGACCTCTGGTCTCGCGTTGACGCTGGCGCTGCTCGACGTCGACCAGCGCTCGGACACGGCCGTCGCCCTGCTCGTCGTCGCCGCACTCGTCGCGCCCGCCGGCCAGCTCGTCATCGTCCTGGTGACCGGCAGGACCCTGGGCGAGCACGTGGTCCGCCTCCGCCCCGTGCCGCGGCCCGGCGGCGGTGCACGGGTCGTCCGGTGGGCCCTCGGCTCGGGCGGCTGGGCCACGCTCAACGCCGTTTCGTTCCCGTTCGCCGGACTGTTCGCCTTCCTGCTCGTCCTCGCCGCACTCGTCGGTCTCGTCGTCACGCGGGACCGGCGCGGCTTCGCCAACGCCGTCGTCCGGCTCGGCGTCGAGGACGACCGCACCCCCGCCGCCGTCGAGCCTGGTCACCCGACGCAGGAGAATCTGGTGGACTAGGGGCGATGGCAGACAAGGAACAGCGCTTCCGGAGCGAACAGCTCGAGGAGGCCCTCGCTAAGCAGGACGTCGCAGCGGTCGCGTTCGCCCTGCGCAACGACATCGTGATCGTCCCGCGGCTCGTGACCGGGAAGAAGGACATGCAGGTCCGGGTGTTCGGGCGCGAGGGCTCGGACCGGCGCATCCTGCTGCTCTTCTCGTCGGCGGACGCCTACACCGCGATGGTGCCGGACGAGAAGGTCCGGCAGGTCATGGTCTACGACGGGCCCCGGCTCGAGGAGTTCCTCGCTGCGCACCTCGACTCGCTCGAGGGCGTGTTCTTCGACATCGCCGGGCCGCACACGATGCAGGCGGCGCCGGCGGACCTGCTGGCCGCGCTGCGCGCGTAGGTCGCGGCTGCCTGCCGGGCTGCGGGGCTTGCTCCGCTTCCGGGTTCCGGCTTGGAGGCGCTGGTCACCTCCGTCAGGCGACCGCGCGTCCGTCAGAACGCGCGGTCCAGCTCGCGCTCGCGGACGGACTGCGTCAGCGAGAACGCGACGCGCAGCGCTTCGCGCAGGTGCTCCGCCTCTGCGCCGAGCACCGTCGTGAAGCCCAGCCGGGATGCCTCGCTCGCGCGCTGCTTCGCCCCGGTCGCCGGGCGGATCTCGCCCGCGAGGCTGATCTCGCCCACGGCCGCGAGCGTGTGCGGGTACGGGCGGTCACGGGCGGCGCTCGCCAAGGCCAGCGCGATCGCGAGGTCGGCGCCCGGCTCCGTGAGCTTCATGCCGCCGACCGTGGAGACGTAGACGTCGGCGTCGGAGAGCTTCAGCCCCGCCCGACGTTCGAGGACCGCGAGCAGCATCGCCACGCGCGACGCGTCCACCCCGTTCACGACCCGTCGCGGCTGCGGCGCCGAGCTCGGCACGACGAGCGCCTGCACCTCGACCGGCAGCGCGCGCCGACCCTCGAGGGCCACGGTCACGCAGGTCCCGGACACGGGCGTGCCGTTCCGCGACATGAAGAGCCCGCTGGGGTCGGGGACCTCGTGGATGCCGTCGCCGGCCATGTCGAAGCAGCCGACCTCGTCCGTCGGGCCGAACCGGTTCTTCAGCGCCCGGACGAAGCGCAGGGCCGTCTGCCGGTCGCCCTCGAAGTGGCAGACCACGTCGACGAGGTGTTCGAGCAGCCGCGGTCCGGCGATCGTGCCGTCCTTCGTGACGTGTCCGACGATCAGGACGGGGAGGCCCCGCTCCTTCGCCACGCGGATCAGGGTCGAGGCGACCTCACGCACCTGCGACGTGCCGCCCGCGATGCCGTCGATCGTGCTCGACGAGATCGTCTGCACCGAGTCGGCGATCACGAGGTCGGGCTGTACCTGGTCGATCTGGCCGAGGATGACGCCGAGGTCGACCTCGCTCGCCAGGTAGAGCTGGTCGTGCATGGCGTTCGTGCGCTCGGCACGGAGCCGGACCTGGTCGACGGACTCCTCCGCGCTGACGTAGAGGACGCGCTTGCCCGTCGCCGCCGCGCGTGAGGCGACCTCGAGCAGCAGCGTCGACTTGCCGACGCCCGGCTCACCGGAGAGCAGCACGGCGGCCCCGGGGACGATCCCGCCGCCGAGCACGCGGTCGAACTCACCGATGCCGGTGTTCCACCGCTGCACCGCCGTGCCGCGTGCCTCGGTGATGGGGCGGGCCACGCGCGTGCCCGCGACGGCGACCGGAGCGGTGCCGCGGGAGCTGGTGGCAGCGGCGGTCGTGTCCTCGACGGTGCCCCACGCCTGGCACTCGCCGCAGCGGCCGACCCACTTGATGCTGGTCCACCCGCACTCCGTGCAGCGGTAGAGGGACTGGGTGCGCGCCATGGATCGAGGCTATGCCGCTCCGCCGACACCACCGTGCTGTCCGTCCGGCTCCGCGCGGTGTGCGGGCGCGTGCGGTCGGTCGTGTCCGGTGCCGGACTCGTCGGTGTCGGGTGCTGGAGCGCCCTGCGCCTGCAGGTGCTTGTTCGCGTGCGGCTGGTCATGCTCGCGTTCGTCGTTGTCGTCGTCGTCGTCGTTGTGGTCGTGCTCGCGCTCGTGCTCGCCGCTCCGCACGGGCAGCGGGATCGCGCCGGTCATGCGTTGGCGCAGGCGCTCGACCCGACCCGGACGCTCGCCGTGCTCGAGCTCTTCGGCGTGCTCGGTGTCCTGCTCTGCCCGTGCGCTCGCGACGGCGCCGGCCTCGCTGCCGAGGTCCTCGGCCTCGCGAGCGGACAGGTAGTGCCGGATCGCTGCCACCGTGTCGACCCGCGCGTCGACCGCCGGCTCGAAGGCGCTCGCCCAGATCTCGTACCCCCGGTCGTTCGGGTGGAACAGGTCTCCGTAGCTGTTGAAGAAGGTCCGGCGCAGCCCGACGCGCTTCGTGATGACGTGCAGCGGGGCCACCGTCAGCCCGAACTCGCCCGCGACGCGGTGCACGATCTCGTTGGCGACCGCGACCTTGCGCTCCCGGTCCGGCACGAACATGCACGGCAGCTCGGCGACGATCGCGTGCGACGGCACGGCCCCGTAGATCGCGCGGATGTTGCGCTCGAACTTGTCCGGGTGGAAGTCGGCGATGTCGTTCGCCCCGATCGACACCGTGCACACGTCCGGCGTGTAGTTGCGGAGCTTCGGGAGCTGGTCCTGCTTCGCGCCCCACGTCGTCGATCCCGAGACGCTCAGGTTCACCACGCGGACCGACATGCGCGACCGGTGCCGGATGCGCCGTGCCAGGAGCCCGACGTAGCCGCGACCGGGAGCGGTGGCGCCGACCCCCTGTGCCGCGGAGTCGCCGATCGCCAGGTAGGTCAGCTGCCCCTCGTGCTGCAGGCGCTCCCGCCACCAGTCGGCGTGCACGGGCAGCATGTCGACCACGCGCTGTGAGGCCGCTCGTTGCCCGCGGATCCCGGCCCTGGCGCCGAACGCCCCGCCGCCGACGACGGCCAGGCCACCGATGACGGACGTGAGCAGTGCGACGAGGGTGCGGGTTCTCATGCCGGAGACCGTACGCGGGCTGCCTCGTCGGTGACCCTGCTGTGCCTGCTCGGTGAGTGGGGATCTCGACCGGACCGCCTGTGGAGGGGAGGCGACCTGCGGTGGTCGAACGGGCCTCCCGGATCGTGTAGGATCTTTCCCGGTACCGTGTCCGAGCGGCCGAAGGATCATGTCTCGAAAACATGTGTGGGGGCAACTCCACCGTGGGTTCAAATCCCACCGGTACCGCCACAGAAGACCCCCGTTCACGCGGGGGTCTTCTTCTTTCGAGGCGCGTCCTTGGTGCATCCCTGGTGCACTCTCGTGAGCGTACAACTCCGCACCGTGGCTGCCTCTTCCTCGGCAGCGTGGTCAGCCAGAGAGCGTCTGACCCGATGTCACTCGACGGTGGATGCGTGCGGTGCTGATCGCGGACGTCGCCGGACTCCTCGTCGTCTTCGGGGCGCAGGGTCTTCGCTCGACGGGTGAGCGCATGCTCCCGAACGTGCTGCTGTTCAGCAGCATGATCGTGGTCATCGCCGTCGAGGCGGTGCTCATCGTCCGTCAGCAGTCTGCGATGAAGCGGCTCCGCAAGCAGGTGAGCGCGGTTCTCGCGCGCCAGTCGACCGAGACGCGGGACGTCATCACGGAGAACGACCTGCTGCCGATGTGGCGCTTCGTCGCCTGGACCGCGCGGTGTCGGCTGCGATGGTACGACGGGACGACGCCGTCCGCCGGGTCGCCGCGGACCTGAGACACCATTGCGTGCATCGTCGCGCTGACGAGCCTCTCGCTGTCATCGCAAGCCGCGTTCGCGGCCGGGAACCCACCGTTCACCGTCACGAACAACTCCGGCTTGAGCGACGCCACCGAAGTCTCCGTGACGGCACGGGATCGAGCATCGAACAAGCAGGGCTGCGTCGGCCAGGCGGGCACCTGGCATGCGTTCGACCTCCCGACCTCGGTTCCGGACGGGACGCCACATCCCGCTGCACCTGACAGGTCGATCCCGGGACCGCGAAGCGGCGGGACGAGCACGATCCAGCTCCGTCAGGGGCTCGTCGCGGGTCGGACCTCCATGTCGTTCCATTCGAGGCGAGGGTCTGCCGCACCTCGCGGCGCCCGAGGCTCCGTGGCGGCTCCTCGACGCCTTCACCGCTCGCGACTGGCGGACGGGAGGCGCGGTGCCGGCCCGCCCCGCGCCTCCCGTCCGCACGCGGTCACAGCGACCCACCTACAGACGTCTGTGTATACAGGCAACAAGAGAGTGCAAGCAACGCGGGCGTCGGATCGACGGCAGAACCCCGTAGAACGGGGCTGTGGCGGGGTACTCCGCTGTTCTGTAACCACCCGGAAACACGTGTTGATCCGCGTGAAACAGTTGTCTGTATACCGTTACGTCATGTCGAACGACTTCCGCCTTGTGGGTGTGCTCCACCTCCCGCCGCTCCCCGGCGCCGTGAACTACACGGGGACCCCGGTCGCCCTGATCGCCGACCGGGCAGCCGCCGATGCCGTCGCGCTCCGCGACGCCGGGTTCACCCACGTCATGGTGCAGGACGCCAGCGACATGCCCCAGGCGGTCACCGTCGCCGCACCCACGGTCGCCGCGCTCGCCGTCGTCGGTGCCGCGGTCACCCGCGCCGTCGACCTGCCCGTCGGGGTGGTGGTCGGGCACAACGACGGCCCGAGCGCCGTGGCGATCGCCCACGCGATCGGAGCCACCTTCGTCCGGGTCAAGGTCCTGACCGGTGTCTCCGTCGGCCCGACGGGCTGGATCCAGGGCTGCGCACACGAGGTCGCGGCGATGCAACGCCTGCTCGGCAGCGACATCGAGGTCTGGGCCGACGTGCACGAGGCGACGAGCCTCGCCCTGGCCTCGACGCCGGCGTGGGCGGCTGCCGAGGCGCGTGCGTTCGGTCGGGCCGACGTCCTCGTGGTGACGCGCGACAGCGGTGTCCCCGACGCGCTCGCCTCGATCGCCGACCTCCGCGGATCACTGCCCGACGTCCCGTTCGTCGTCGGCGGGCGGGTGTCGCTCGCGACCATCGACGAGACCGTCGCCGCTGCCGACGGCGCGATCCTCGGCAGCGCGATCAAGGTGTCCTCCGCCCCCGACGCCCGCGTCGACCCGGCGGTCGCCGCCCGCTTCGGCCAGGCGCTGTCACCGGCACTCGCGAAGCCGTAGAGCCATCCCGCCGACCCGCCGGACCCGCCGACCCGCCGGACCCGCTGTCCCGTCGGCCCCACCGCTCCCCACACCCGCACCACCGCCTCCGGAGTCCTCATGACGCTCACCGCCGCCAGCACACCACCGAGCCCCTTCATCGGGCCGGGCAGCCCCCTCGACGCCCGCCAGCAGTCCGTCGTCGAACGGGTGTCGGCCGCCGAGCACGCGTCGATCGTCGCGCTGCCGACCGACCACCCCCTCGACCCGAAGCGTCGGGCCCGCGACGAGGCAACCCTGCCGGAGCTCGTCGCTCAGCCCGAGCGGATCCGCGAGACCCTCGCCGCCAACGACGTCGCCCTCGAGGAACTCGCCGACCTGCTCGCAGCGACCGGCCCCGACCGTGTCTTCATCACCGGCGCGGGTGACTCACTCGCCGTCGCGATCGCGGCGCGGCAGGCCTTCGAGCAGATGACGGGTGTGCCGTGCGAGCCGGTGCAGAGCCTCGACCTCGCCTACTACCTCGCTCCGATCGTCACCGACCGGAGCGTCGTGATCGCCCTGTCGAGCTCCGGCGAGACCACCCGGACGGTCGAGGCGGCCCTGGTCGCACAGCACGTCGGCGCGCTCACCGTGGCGATCACGAACACGGCGGGCTCGACGCTCGACCAGGAGAGCGAGCGGACCCTGCTCCTCCGCGCGACGCGGGTCGGCTGGCCGACGCAGTCGTCGACGACCGCGCTGGCGCTCCTCCTCGACCTCGCCACCCGGGTCGGGGTGCGCCTGGGGCGTCCGGGCGCGGATGCCCTGCGTGCAGCGCTCGCGACCGTGCCGGACCGCATGGCGCAGGTCATCGACGGCGTCACCCCGCAGCTCACCGCGATCGCCGAGCGCGAGCACGCGAGCCGCGCGTACCTGTTCTCGGGCGCCGGTCCGAGTTGGGGCAGCGCGATCATCGGTGCCGCGAAGGTGAAGGAGTGCACGCCCGACCGCGCCGAGGCGATCCAGGTCGAGGAGTTCCACCACTACAACTCGCTCAAGGCCGACGAGCCGATCTGGATCGTCGCGCCCGAGGGGCCGTCGGTGCCCCGCGCCGTGCACACCGCGAGCGAGGCGAAGCGCTTCGGCGGGCGCGTGTACGTCGTGACCACCGCCGGCGTGGACGCGTTCGACGCCGTCGCCGACGCGGTCGTGGTGCTGCCGGCGGTCCCCGAGCCGATCAGCCCGCTGCTCACGGTGCTCCCGGTGCAGCTCACGGGGTACCTCGTCGCGATGGCGCAGTTCGCAGCAGCGGAAGTGGCGGAAGCAGCAGGAGCAGAGGCGGGCCACCGTGACTGACGCGTCGCTGCTCTGCGTCGGCAACCTGACCGTCGACGACCTCGTCGTCGACGGCGCGACGACCACCGCCCTCGGCGGTGACGCCCTGTTCGCCGCCCTCGCGGGCCGCCGCGTGCTGGACGACGTCCGCATGCTGGCGCCGGTGGGGACCGACGTGCCGGCCACGCTCCTCCAGGCCGTCGCCGGAGCCGGTGTGACGATCGAGGCGACCCGCCCGCGGTCCGAGCCCACCGTCCGGAACCGCGTGACCTACGCGGCGGACGGCACCAGGGTGTGGGACCTGCTGTCCGGTGAGGACGCCTTCGACCTGATGAGCGTGTACCCGGAGGACGTCGCTCCCGCGGCACTCGACGTCGACGGCGTCCTCGTCTCGGCCATGAGCCTGCGGTCGCAACTGACCCTCGGTCCGTGGCTGTGGGACCGGGTGACGCGGGCGGAGCGTGCGACCACCGTCTACCTCGACCTGCAGGAGGACTATGTGGTCGGCAACGAACGGGCGCTCCTCGCCCTGGTCGCGACGTGCGACGTGTTCCTGCCGAGCGAGGTCGAGGCGGTCACCCTCGCCGGCACGACGGACCCGGCGCTCGCCGCCGAGCGCTTCCGCGACGCCGGTGCCGACGTCGTCGTCGTCAAGACCGCCGAGCGCGGCTGCGTCGTCGCGACCGCCGACGGCGTCGAGACCGTGCCCACGGAGGCCGTCGTCCCGGTGGACTCCACCGGTGCCGGCGACGCGTTCTGCGGCGCCTTCGCCGCCGCGCACGTGGCCGGTGCCGACCCCGTCGAGGCGGCACGCGTCGGCGCAGCGGCCGCACGGGTCGCCATCGGCGGACACGGGGTCGCGGCGCTCCTGGCCGAGCGCGGCATCACGATGCCGCTCGTCGGTGCGGGGGAGGCACGGTGAGCCACGTCCGCGTCCTCAACCCGAACACGAGCGCCCTGATGACCGACGCGGTGCTCGCCGCCGCGCGTGCGGTCGCGCGCCCCGACACCACGGTCAGCGCGACCCACTCCGACGGTGCGCCGGCGACCGTCGAGACCAACGCCGACGAGGTCCTCGGGGCCGCCGGTGTCCTCGCCCAGGTCGAGCGCGGCGAGCGGGACGGCGTGGACGGCTACGTCGTCGCCTGCTTCGGCGACACCGGCCTGGCCGCCGCCAGGGAGCGTGCGGCCGGCCCGGTCGTGGGGATGACGGAGGCGGCGCTCCAGACCGCCGCCCTCCTCGCCCACCGCTTCACGGTGGTCACCATGCCGCCGCGCACCCGCGCGATGACCGACCGGGTCGTCGCCTCGCTCGGCCTCGCCCACCGCTGCACGGTCCGCGCGGTCGACGTGTCGGTCGCCGAGATCGAGGCGGGCGCCGGTCCGGCGTTCGACGCGTTCGTCCTGGAGGCCCGTGCCGCCCTGGCAGCGGACGCTGCGGAAGCGGTCGTGCTCGGGTGCGCCGGGTTGACCGAGCTCGTCGACGCCCTCACCGATGCGCTCGGGGTCCCGGTGGTCGACGGCGTCGCCGCCGCGACCACCGCGGTGGAGGGGCTCCTCGCGCAGGGGCTCTCGACGTCACGGGCGAGCACCTGGGCGCACGCCCCGGAGGTGTCCTCGTGAGCGTCCTGCTGACCGACGTCCTCGTGTGGGACCCGACCCGTGCCTCCGGCATGACCGGACCCACCGACGTGCTCGTCGTGGACGACACGATCACGGCGATCGGCGAGACCGCCCGGGCCAGCGCACCGGTCGGTGCGCGGACGATCGACGGCGGCGGGCACCACGTGGTGGTCCCGGGACTCGTCAACGCGCACTTCCACTCGCCGGCGAACCACCTGAAGGGCGCGTTCCGCAGCCGACCGCTCGAGGCCTTCATGCTCTACGAGTCGCCCGCCGACCCCGCGCTCCGGCCGACTCCGCGGGAGGCCTACCTGCGGACGATGCTCGGCGCGCTCGAGATGCTGCGGACCGGTACCACGAGCGTGCAGGACGACGCGTTCCTCATGCCCACGCCGGAGCCCGAGGTGATCGACGCGGTCATGCAGGCGTACGCCGACAGCGGCATCCGGGCCACCGTCGCCCTCGACCAGCCCGAGCTGCCGGACACCGACAAGCTGCCGTTCCTCGGCGGACTCGACGGGCTCGCACCCGCGGTCGCCTCGGCGCTGCGGGCACCGGCACCGGCGGCGGCGTCGGAACTCCTCGACGCGTACGACCACCTCGTCGGGACCTGGCACGGTGCTGCCGGCGGCCGACTCTCGGCGGCGGTGTCGATCTCGGCGCCGCAGCGGGTGAGCCCGGAGTACTGGGGAGCGCTCGACGACCTCAGCCGCACCCACGACCTGCCGGTGTTCGCGCACGTGCTCGAGACCCGGACCCAGCGCGCGCTGTCGGTGCCCGGCACGGGGCAGGACCGCTTCGCCGGCCGGAGCCTCGTGCGGTACGCCGACGACCTCGGGCTGCTCAACGACCGGGTCAACGTCATCCACGCCGTGTGGGTCGACGACGACGACCTCGACCGGATCGCCGCCGCCGGAGCGGTGGTCGCCCACAACCCCGTCAGCAACCTGCGGCTCGGCAGCGGCGTGATGCCCTTCCGCGCGATGCGGGACCGCGGCATCCCGGTGGCGCTCGGCGTCGACGAGGCGATCTGCGACGACACCGTGAACACCTGGGGCGTCGTGAAGCAGGCCGGCCTCGTGCACAACGTCGCCGGGCTCGACCCCGAGGACTGGCCGACCCCGGCCGAGGTCCTCGACGCGCTCTGGGAGGGCGGGGCCGCAGCGATGCGCCGGACCGGCCGGATCGGCCGGGTCGCGGTCGGTGCGCAGG
Source organism: Curtobacterium sp. NPDC089185 (assembly GCF_040685235.1). Lineage (NCBI taxonomy): Bacteria > Bacillati > Actinomycetota > Actinomycetes > Micrococcales > Microbacteriaceae > Curtobacterium > Curtobacterium sp. NPDC089185. Next base: position 13,457 of record NZ_JBFBHK010000022.1, read on the forward strand.
CTGACCTGGCGGTGCTCGACCTGTACGCGCCGGCCTTCACACCCTTCAACGACCTGCGCGGGCAGCTCGTCTACTGCGAGTCCGGGGGCAGCGTCCGCGCGACGATCGTCGCCGGTGCCGTGGTCGCCGAGGACGGCCGGGTGGTCTCGGTCGACGAAGCAGCACTCCTCGCCGAGGCCCGCGAGCTCCACGCCGCGCGACGCCCGGCACTCGAACGGACGTGGGCCGAGGCCGACGCGCTCCTGCCGGCGGTCGACGCCGTCGTGCGACGCGCTGCCCGGACCGACGTCGGGATGAACAGGTGGATCGGATGACGAACGACGACACGCTGCCCACGACGGCAGCCCCCGGCCACGGACTGTGGCCGTACCAGCCGATCACGGTTGCGCAAGGACCCGCGTGGCCGGACGGGCGCCGCCTGGCGGTCTACGTCGCGGTCGGGCTCGAGGAGTACCGGTTCGGCGTCGGCCGGACCGAGGACGTCGTGCCGGACGTCGCCGCCCCGGACCTCGTGAACACGTCGTGGCGGGACTACGGCAACCGGGTCGGCGCGTTCCGGCTGCTCGAGCGCCTCGACCGTGCCGGAATCCCGCCGACGGTGCTGCTGAACACCGCCGTGTACGACACCGCCCCGGACCTCGTCGCGGCCGCCCGCAGGCTCGGCGCCGAGTTCGTCGGGCACGGCATCTCCAACTCGGACTCGCTGACCGGCATGTCCTCGGCCCGCGAGGCCGCGTACCTGGCGGCGGTCGCGGCGCGGATCGAGGCGGAGGAGGGCACGGCACCCGGCGGGTGGTCCAGCCCGTGGCTCAGCCAGACCACCTCGACGCTCGACAACCTCGTCGCAGCGGGGTACCGCTACCTGCTCGACCTGCGCATCGACGACCGGCCCGTGACGATCCCGACCTCGGCCGGCTCGATCACCGCGATGCCGTACGCGCTCGAGGTCAACGACAGCACGACCATCATCGGCCGGGGCGCCTCGGCGAACGAGTTCGCCGACATGATCGTCGACGAGTTCGACGAGCTGCTCGAACGGTCCGAGGACCAGCCGCTCGTCATGAGCGTCGTGGTGCACTCGTTCATCTCCGGCGCTCCCTTCCGGCTCCGCGCGCTCGACCGCGCCCTGCAGCACATGACCGGGCAGCGCGACCGCGTCTGGTTCACCCAGCCGCGGGCGATCGCCGCGCACCTCGTCGGCGGAGGTGCGGCGTGACCGCCCCGGCACCCGTCGCCGTCGTCCGCGACCTGCACGTCTCGCTCGAGCGCGACGGGGTCCGCTCCGAGGTGCTGCGCGGCGTCGACCTCGTCGTCGCACCGGGCGAGATCGTCGGTCTGGTCGGTGAGTCGGGGTCCGGCAAGAGCATGCTCGCGATGAGCCTGCTCGGCCTGCTCCCCGACGCCGCCCGCCCGGTGGTGACGGGCGCGGTCACGGTGGCCGGCACGGACATGGCGCACGGCGCCGAGGCCGACCGCCGTGCCACCCGACGCGCCGCGCTCGGGGCCGTGTTCCAGGACCCGATGACGTCGCTGAACCCGACCATGCGCGTCGGCCGGCAGATCACCGAGGCCGGGCAGGACCGTGCGGGAGCGATCGCCCTGCTCGACTCGATGGGCGTGCCGGACCCCGCGATGCGCTTCAGCGTCTACCCGCACGAGCTCTCCGGAGGCCTGCGGCAGCGGGTCATGGCGGCGATCGCGATGGCGGGCAAGCCGGCGCTCGTCGTCGCTGACGAACCGACCACCGCGCTCGACGTCACCGTGCAGGCGCAGCTGCTCGACCTGCTCCGGGAACTCCGCGACGAGCACGGTTGCAGCGTCGTCCTCATCACCCACGACCTCGGCGTCGCGTCCCAGATCGCGGACCGCATCGCCGTGATGTACGCCGGCCGGCTCGCCGAGGTCGGACCCGCCGGCGAGGTCCTCACCGCGCCCGCGCACCCGTACACCACGGGGCTCATGCAGTCGCGACTCTCCCTGCGGCTCGACCGCTCCGGCCGTCTGCCCACGCTCCCGGCGGACACCCTCGAACCCGCCGAGCGCTCCGTCGGGTGTCCCTACCGCGCGCGGTGCCCGCTCGTCCACGACCGCTGCGCGACCGAGCTGCCCACGCTCGCCGACTCCCGCCCGGCGGACGACCACGCCGCCGCCTGCTTCGCCCCGGTCGACGCCGTGCGGGACCTGCGCCCCGCTCCTCCGGCCGCCGTGGAACCGTCGTCGCCCGTGTCCGCTGACCGCCCCACCGAGCCGGCGGTGACGGTCTCCGGTCTGGTCTGCACGTTCACGACCGGACACGGTCGTCGCCGCAGGACGGTGCAGGCCGTCCGCGGTGTCGACCTCGTCGTCGGCGTCGGGGAGTCGCTCGCGATCGTCGGGGAGAGCGGATCGGGCAAGTCCACCGTCCTCCGTGCCGTCGCCGGACTCGTGCGGCCCACCGCCGGGACCGTCACGGTGGCCGAGGGCGGTGCCCAGATGGTGTTCCAGGACGCCGGTTCGTCGCTCACCCCGTGGATGACCGTCGGCGAGACCCTGCGGGAACGGCTCGCCCCCGCACGGCTGGGCCGCACCGAGGCCGACCGTCGCACCGCGTCGGCGCTCGACGGCGTCGGCCTGCCGGCGTCGGTCGCTCGGCTCCGTCCTGCGGACCTGTCCGGCGGCCAGCGGCAACGGGTCGCCCTGGCCCGCGCCACCATCGTCCGACCGGCGGTGCTGCTCTGCGACGAACCGACGAGCGCCCTCGACGCATCGCTCGCCGCGATGACCCTCAACCTCATCCGCGACATGCGACGGGAGCTCGACATGACCGTGTTGTTCGTCACCCACGACCTGGCCGTCGCACGCCTGATGGGCGACCGGATCGCGGTCGTGCAGGGCGGCCGGGTCGTCGAGATCGGGGCCGCGGACGCCGTCGTCGCCGACCCCCGCGAGGACTACACCCGCACACTCGTGGCGTCGGTGCCCGAGATCGCGGTGGCACGGTGAGCGCCGTCGCCGTGACCCGGCGCTTCTCCCCGGTCACGCTGACGAGCGGTGTGCACGCCGGACGTGCGACCGCATGGGTGCTGGTCGGGCTGCTCGGCCTGCTCACCGTGGTCGCCCTCGCCGCGCACCTGCTCGCCCCGGAAGACCCGATCCAGCCGGTCGGCGGGGTCCAGCTGCCGATCGGCTCCCCGGACCACCTGCTCGGCACCGACTCGATCGGCCGCGATGTCCTCTCCCGCACGCTGTACGGGCTGCAGACCTCGTGGTTCTCGGCGCTCGCCGTGGTGGCCGTCGGGCTCGTGGTCGGCGGTGTCGTCGGCGTGACTGCCGGCGTCGCGGGCGGCTGGGTCGACACCCTGCTGATGCGCGTCACCGACCTGTTCCTCGCACTGCCGTCGACCCTGGTCGCCATCGCGATCGTCGCAGCGCTCGGCCCGGGGCTGACGAACACCCTGGTCGGCATCTCGATCGTCTGGTGGCCCTACTACGCCCGGATCATCCGGTCCGAGATCCGCACGATCGCGGCACGGCCACACGTCGAGGCCGCCCGGGTCGCCGGTATCGGCCGCGGACGCCTGGTGTTCCGGCACGTGCTGCCGGGAGCGGTCCCGACGGCGATCGTCACCGCGAGCCTCGACATCGGCAACGTGGTGCTGCTGCTCGCCGGGCTGTCCTTCCTCGGCCTCGGTCAGCCGTCACCGGCGCCCGAGCTCGGGGCCGACACCGCGGCGAACACGCAGCTGCTGCTCAGCGCCTGGTGGGTGCCCGTCGTGCCGGGCGTCGCCGTCCTCGTCCTGAGCCTCGTCGCGAACCTCGCCGGCGACGGCATCCGAACCCTCGTCACCAGGAGGTGAGCACCGTGGTCAGGTTCCTCCTCCGTCGGCTCGGGTCCCTCGTCGTCGTACTGCTCGTGCTCAGCGTCGTGGTCTTCGTCCTGCAGCAGGTCTCACCCGGTGATCCGGCGCGCGCCGCGCTCGGCGCGAACGCGTCCCGGCAGGCCGTCGCCGCCGAGCGCCTCCGTCTCGGGCTCGACGACCCGTTGCCCGTCCAGTTCCTGCGCTTCGTCAGCAACGCGCTCCGCGGTGACTTCGGAACGTCCTTCCGCACGCACCGGCCCGTCGCGACGGACCTGGCCACGGCCCTCCCGGCCACCGTCGAGCTCGTGCTGGCGGCCTTCGTGATCGCGCTCGTGCTCGCCGGACTCTTCGCGACGTCGGCTGCGCTGTCCTGGCCGTTCAGCGGCCTCTACCGCGGGGCCCTGCTCGTCGGGGCGACCGCGCCGCCGTTCCTGCTCGCCCTCGGCGGCATCATCCTGCTCTACGCGGAGCTCGGATGGCTCCCCGCCTCCGGACGCGGCGACGGCGGGCTCGGATCCGAGCTGTCCCACCTCGTCCTCCCCGCCACGGTGCTCGCGATCGCGCCGGCGCTGGCCATCGGGCGGATCCTGCGAGCCGGGCTCGAGTCCACCCTCGCGGCCGACCACATCCGGACGGCGCGGTCCAAGGGCCTCGGCCGATCCGCCGTCCTCGCGCACCACGTGGCCCGGAACTCCATCGGACCAGCCCTGTCCATGGCAGGGCTGCAGCTCGGGTTCATGTTCGCCGGGGACGTCGTCGTCGAGCAGGTCTTCAGCTGGCCGGGGATGGGCAACTACCTCGCGAACAGCATCCCCGTGTCGGACTTCCCGGCGATCGCCGCCGTGACACTCGTGCTCGGCGCCGTCTACGTCGTCGTCAACACGATCGCCGACGTCCTGCAGGCGGCCGCGGACCCCCGTCTCGCCTGAGTCGGCAGCGCCACCCCCCCCCCCCCGTTCCCCCCCCGTTCCCCCCCCGTTCCACCCCATCGGCTCCACCCACCCGAAGGAGAAACCCGTGATGCTCAGCTCCCTCCGCAAGCGCTCACGTGTCGCGCTCGCCACGGCAGCGGTCCTGCCGCTCCTGGCGCTCGCTGCATGCTCCGGCGCCGGCAACGCGAAGGCGGCGAACCCCGCCCCGACGAACGGCACCCTGACCGTCGGTCTGCTCGGCGACATCGGCCAGCCGCCGGACCCGGACATCTACTACGCGAACAACGGACTCGCCATCGTCCTCAACACCTACGAGGGCCTCGTGCAGTACGCGAACGACACCGACAAGGTCGAGATCGCACCGCGCCTCGCGACCTCGTGGAACGTCAGCAGTGACAACACGACGTACACGTTCCACCTGCGGAAGGGCGTGACCTTCCACGACGGCACCCCGTTCACCTCGGCCGCCGTCAAGGTCGCGTTCGACCGGCGCATCGCCGTCAAGGGCGGCGCCGCGTACATGGTCGAGGGCGTGAAGAGCGTCGCCACCCCCGACGACCTGACCGCGGTCGTGACCCTCGACAAGGCCGACTCGGCGTTCCTCGACTACCTGGCTTCGCCCTTCGGACCGAAGATGGAATCGCCGACCGCACTGCAGGAACACGCGGGCTCGGACGACGCGCAGACGTGGCTGCAGACCCACGACGCCGGCACCGGCCCGTACGAGATCAGCGCAGCCGACCCCGGGACCTCCTGGACCCTGAAGCAGTACGACCGGTACTGGGGCACGAAGTCGCCCTTCACCACCGTCAAGCTGCCGATCTACTCCGACGTCTCCGCCCTGCAGCTGGCCTTCGACCGCGGAGACGTCTCAGCCGTCGTCGCCGCGCTGCCGTCCTCGAGCCTGGCGAAGTACGAGGACTCGGAGGCCTACACCAGCTCCATGCTGCCCACCCTGCAGTCGGCCCTGGTCACGCTGAACCCGTCGCGGTCGTTCTTCTCCGCGAAGGAGGCCCGACTCGCCTTCCTGCAGAGCATCGATCAGGAGTCGCTCGTCAAGCAGGTGCTCGGCAGCCGGTCCGAGCCCGCCACGACCCTCTACGCCAAGGGCATGATCCCCGGCGGGAAGGACGAGCAGGAGCTGTCGTACAAGCCGTCCGTGATGCAGGACTACGCGAAGTCACTGACGAAGGGCACGAGCATGACCATCGGCTACGCCAGCGGCAACACGAACGCGCAGCAGATGGCGAACATCCAGGCGGCGAAGCTGCAGGCCCTCGGGATCGATGCCACTGCCAAGGGCTACCCGACGTCCCAGGTGTTCGGGTGGATCAACGACCCGAGCAAGGGTCCCGACGCCTTCTTCGACGGCAACAACGGCCCCGACGGCGGCTCACCGTACATGTGGGGCCACGTGTTCTGGGACAAGTCCGGCGGCATCAACTACTTCGGGTGCGACGTGCCGAGCGTGGACGACAAGCTGGACCAGGCCGTCGCGACCGGCGACGACGACCTGTATGTCGAAGCGGCGAAGGAGTACGCCGCCACCGGCTGCTACTACAACCTGTCCTACAACAAGGACTGGGTCCTGGCACAGAAGTGGTTGACCGGTGTCGCCGCCGCCCACAACATCGGTGCCAACGAGCTCGACTTCAGCAAGCTCGGGATCAAGCGCTGACCGGGCGCGGGGCGGCCGGCGAGTACCAGTCTCGCCAGCCGCCCCGCACCGCGACGAACCGACCCCTCATCCAGGAGGATGATCTCGATGACCTCCGAACGCGCGGACGCGACCGAGCAGCTCTCGCTCTCGCGGCAGATCCACCAACGCCTCCGTGAAGCGATCATCCGGGGTCGGTACCCGCAGGGCCACAAGCTCGCGGAGGTCCGCATCGCCGACGAGCTGTCCGTCTCGCGGGTCCCCCTCCGTGAGGCGGTACCGATGCTCGAGATGGAGGGCTTCGTCGTCACGACTCCTCGCCGCGGAGCCGTCGTCACGACCTGGACCACCAAGCTCATCCACGACCTCTTCGACCTCCGGGAGGTCCTCGAGGTGGGGGCGGCCGGCCTCGCCGCTCGCGCCATCGGCCGTGGCGCGTCCGCCGATCGGATCAGACAGGCCCTGGAGCACTCGCACGCCGTCGTCGACGACGGTGACCCGTACCGGATCGCCGAAGCGAGCACCCTCCTCCACGAGCGGATCGTCGAAGCCACCGGGAACACCCTCATGCAGGCCTCGATGCGGTCGGTCTCGGGACGAGTGCAGTGGCTGTTCTTCCTGACGAGCGATCTCGACGTGCACGACGCCTTCCACGACCACGTGGAACTCGTCGCCGCCATCGCACGGGGCGACGAACGGATGGCCGAGGCGCTCGCCTTCGCGCACATCGAGCGCGATCGAGAACCCTCCTTCGCTGTGCTCCGGAAACCCCTCGGCTGAACCTCTTCACCCCGTGCGATGACCGAGCGCGACCGGCTCACTCCTCAGCCGCCGTCGTACCGGACGACCCAGGTGCGGGCGATCTTCCACTGCTGCGTCCGGTGGAAGCCCGCCGGCCGGAGCGCGGCAGTCGCCGTCGCGCGGTCGTCCGGCTTCGTCGCCGTGACGAGCCAGACCGTCGTCGCGTCACCCAGGGCGCGACCGGGTTCCCGGAGGGGCCGCTGCGTCTCCCAGAGCCCGTCGCCCGCACCGGCCGGCGTGATCAGGAGCGGATCGTCCAGGCCGGCGAACGCTGCCGGGTAGGTCTCCGCGATGATCCGTGACGTCGCTCTCGGATGCCGCTGCACGGGGCCGAAGAGCACCGCGTCGCGTGCGCTGTCCGGTTCGCCGAGCCGTTGCCGCTGTACCAGTGCGGCGACCTGGTTCCAGGCGGAGTCGTCCTTCGCGGTCACGGTCCGTTGCGCCGTCGCGCTCGGCGCCGACAGCCCCACGGCGAGCAGCACCACCACGATCGCGGCCGGACGGAACCACCGCGTCGGGACCGCATTGCGAAGGTGCCTGCTGTCGGAGGGGAAAGTGCGGCCGCCAGCATCGGTCGGGCGATGCACAGCCGTTTCGACCGCTGGATCGAAGAGCAGGCGGCCCTAGACCCGAAGTGGCGGCCGGGGCTGAGATCCGGTCCGGATCGACCGGACGGCTTCTATGGATCGGTGCCGGTGGAGCTGAAGCCGAACACGCCAAGCGGTCTGAGTAAGGGGCGCACTCAGCTGCGTCGGTATATGAATGCCTTCGACTCGGAGGTCGGCTACCTCTACGTCTACGACGACTACGGCAACTTCACCCTCAAGGAGACTCTGAAATGACGAGGCGGGAGCAACTCGGTCGCCTGTACGACGAGGTCGGCATGGCATTCGAAAGTCATACCTTCAGCAGGATCGCGTCGAACCGCTGGAAGCGGAGCAAGGAAGGGTTCGAGGAGATCATCGAAGTTTCGGCTCTTCGTGGGCGCTATAATCTTGCGTGGTCTTTGACCGCGCCAGCGGCGGCGGACGTGTGGTGGGGGGAAGCTCCGAAACGGAACGACGATAGCGTCGAGTGGGGGCTGTTAGCGAGTGACATCAACACGACTCTTTGGCCGTCGCGGCAGCCGGAGGTGACGGATGAGATTCTCCGCTCGGACGAGGTGCCGGATCTTCTCCCGATCGCTCAAGCCCTATGCAAGCGGTTGGATCCACTCGAATCGCCGTCGGACGTGCAACGGCTCCTCGAAGCCGGTCCGGAGAACGACTCGATTCCGTTCGTGCATCCAACCTCAGCGAATGCGCGGAAGATGTTGGCTGCGGTTTTTTCGCCCTCTAGTGAGTGGAGCAGCGACGATGACGGGATTTTCTTATCAGCGGCCGCGGCATTGCGCGACTCGGCCTCAGAGCCTTGGGTCGGGCGGATCGCCCGATATCGAAGCCGCGCCATCGCCGGGGCGTAGAACGAAAGTCCCTCATCGCGCGGCTGCTGTCCTTCGGTCGTCGTGCCGATGTGTAGCGAACGTCGTTCAGACGTTCACCTACAACGGTGCGCAGCAGATGGGTTGCCGGGTTGGAGCCGTGGCTTGAGCACTGGCACGACGCAGAACAAGTGGCCGGAGCTGACTTGGAAGGCCTCGGCCGCAAACCGGGAGGGTGCATTGAGGTCCTTATGTTCACCGCGAGTTCCCGGGTACATATCGCATGAGGCCTTCTGACCTGGGCTTCGGGCGGTGAGGGGAAAACGAGGGTGAACCCAGGGGAAACACAGGCTGAGGCAGTCGCCGAGGGTCCCTCGATCCGCACCACCGTGCTGGCCAACGAGACCTGCAAATGACCCGCCACAGAAAGCCCCCGTGCAAGCGGGGGTTTTCTCGTTCCCGGGAGTGTTCTTGGTGCGGATCTCTCCCCGGACGCACCGGGCTCTGGTGACAGGCGATCAGCCCAAACGGGGAAGCGAACGTCGTTCAGCGACGCGCCTGGTTGCGGGATCGACCGGCTGACCCGGGGACCAGGCCGTGTGCCGCTGGTTCGCTCCGGTTCGGTGGACCGACGGCGCGACGGTGAATCCGTCGCTCACCGCTCCTCGAGCGCTGCGAGCAGGCGACGGAGCGACTCCTGCCAGTCGCTCGACCCGGTCTCGGCCCACAGTTCGGCGAGCTCCCCGTCTGGACGCGCAGCGTCGTGCACCGCCTGGATCGCTCGGTCCGCGAGACGGCGACTCGGTCTGCGCGCGCGGCCGACGAACTGCTGGATGCTCTCGGTGTAGGCGTCGGTCTGCGTGGGACGACCGAGTCCGTGGGCGACGACCTCCGCCGCTGCGATGGCTGTGGCAGCGGTGTCGCTGTCGAGGGTGTCGCCGAGCTTCGCCGCGGTCGAGAAGGCGGCCTTGACGACCGTCCACCGTCGCTCGCCGTCGAGTTCTGCGACGAAGTCGGCGGCTGCATCGTTGCCGATCGGCTCGGCGCTCCAGGTCCCCATGCCGCAAGCGTAGGACGCTCCCCGTCCCGTAGTCTCCGAGCATGCGGACCGCGCCCGACGACCGACCACGGTCGGGGTCCCGACGACGCCCCGCGGGACAGCGGAGCCGGAGCTGGTCGGCCGGTGGGCTGGTCGCCGTCGCGCTCCTCCTGACGGGCTGCAGTACGACGCCACAGCCGGTCGAGCGGGACACGGTCGTCGACCTCCTGCACCAGGACTGGCAGCACGTGCCCGGCATCGCCCCCGACGGCGACGCGCTCCGGGTGACGCAGACCGGCCGCCGGATCGTCGAGCAGGACGGCGGCGGAGGGCAGCCGGACCCGCCCGTGAACCTCTTCGGCACACACCTGTCGGCCGACGGGGACTTCTCGCTCACCACGACCCTGCGGGACGTGACGGCCGACGCGACCCTGGCCGTGTACGACAGCCCGCCGATCATCGCCGACGAGTTCCGCATCGAACCGGCCGGCATCCACCTCACGCTCCGCGGGGACGACCTCGAGGTCGTGGTCTTCGACGGCTCGCCGCAGCGCGACGTCGCTCATCCTCGGCCGGCGCGCGACGAGCACGTGCGGGTGGACGACCCCGAGGCGGAGCTGACCGTGCAGCGTTCCGGCGACGACCTCGCGGTGACGAGCGGTGGCGACACCCTGACGACGCTGCCGCTCGGGGACGCGTTCGACTCGGGCGAGTTCTGGCTGGGGTTGTCGAGCGACGAGGGATCCTTCACGGTCTCCTCGCTCACCGCTGCGGCACCGGCGGGGGACTCCCTGGCCGTCGAGGGGCCCGTCGCCGCGGACGCGGACCGGTCTCCGGACGGACTCCAGGCGCTCGCGGCACGGGTGAGGCCGGGCTTCCGGATCGGTGCGGCGGTGGCGCTCGGGCCGCTCGCCGCGGACCGGCAGTACGCGCGCCACTTCGTGGGGAACTTCGGGGCCCTGACCCCGGAGAACGCGATGAAACCGCAGGCGCTCGCTCCGCGCCAGGGCGTGTACACGTTCGAGGAGGCGGACGCCCTGCTCGACCTCGCGGCGAGCGAGGACATCTCGGTGCACGGCCACACCATCGCCTTCACGGAGGCGATGCCGCGGTGGATGCGGGACCTCCCCACCGACTCCGCGGAGGACCGTCGTGCCAGTGCGGACGCCCTGCTCGACTACGTGCGGACGGTGGTCACCCACTTCCGGGGCCGGCTCGACTCGCTCGACGTGGTGAACGAGCCGTTCGACGTCGACCAGGGGACCGACCTGCAGGAGAACGTCTGGTACCGGGTGTTCGGTGCCTCCTACCCGGTGGTCGTGTCGAAGGCGGTGCACGACGCGGACCCCGACGTTCGGCAGTTCATCAACGAGAACGGGGCCGACGTGCCCGGGCCCCGCCAGGACGCCCTCCGTCGACTCGCGCTCGACACGAACGCGCAGGGCGGGTACATCGCCGGCGTCGGTCTGCAGGCGCACGTCTACGACCTCGACACCGACGCCGTCTCGGCCGACGACCTCAAGACCACGCTCGAACGGTTCGACGAGGCCGGTCTGCTCGTCCGGATCTCCGAGAACGACGTCACCGACAGCGAGGGCCAGGACGCCCAGGCCGAGCAGTACGCCACGATCCTGGCAACGTGCCTCCGCTCCGAGGCCTGCATCTCGTACACGACGTGGGGCGTCGACGACCGGTACGACTGGTTCACCGACGAGGACGGCCGCCTGCAGCAGGGACACGACCTGCTCTTCGACGACGGCGGCCCGACGCCCGCGTACGACGCGCTGCGGGAGGCGCTCGCCGACTGAGCGTCAGCCGGTCCGCACCGCCGGGTCGGCCGCGGCAGCGCGCAGGCGCGCGAGCTCCTCGGCCACCAGCGGTCGGAGGTCCGCGCCCGGTGCTGCGACGGTCCACCGGTCGAAGCCGTCGTAGTAGGCGCGGACGGCGGTCCAGGCGAGGACCGCGGCCCGGGCGTCGTCCTGCAGGCGGCTCCGGAGCGCGTGCTCGAGCGCCTCGGTGATGACGAAGTGCTTGTGCACGGCGCGCTCGCGCAGGGCCTCGCTCGACGCCGTCAGCTCGGCGATGGCGGCGCCGACGGCCTGCTGCTCGGGGACGTGCTCGGCGACGAGCGCGTCGAGCACCGCCTCGACGAGTGCCGCACCGTCGAGGTCGTCCGGGGCGTCGCCGACCACGCGTCGGACCGTGTCGACGGTGGCGGCCTGCCCCTGGAACAGGATCTCGCGCTTGTCCGCGAAGAGCCGGAAGAGCGTCGCCTTGGTCAGCCCGGCGCGCTCGGCGATCTGTGCGGCGGTGGTCCGGTCGTAGCCCTGCTCGCCGAAGAGCGCGAGCGCCGCGTCGAGCAGCCGCCCGCGCGGGTCCGGTTCCCAGCGCGCCACGCTCCGATCCTAGTCGATGCGACTCAGTCTCATCAGGTGTACGGTGACGAGACCAAGTCTCATCAAGCAAGGAGCACCCATGCGCATCTTCGTCACCGGCGCCACCGGATGGATCGGGAGCGCCCTCGTCGGCGACCTCCTCGCCCGCGGACACGACGTCGTGGGCCTCGCCCGGTCGGACGCCTCGGAGGAACGGCTCCACACCATGGGCGCGCGGTCGGTCCGCGGGGACATGACCGACCACGACCGCATCGTCGAGCAGGTCCGGCTCGCGGACGCCACGGCGCACCTGGCCTTCACCCTCGACTTCGGCGCGTTCGAGGAGACGATCGACAACGAGGTCGCCCTGCTGGCCGCCGTCGGTGACGCCCTCGCGGACAGCGGCAAGGCCTTCTTCGCCGCTTCCGGGACGCCCACGAACGCCCCGGGGACGGCCACCGAGGACGACCCGCTCGACCCGGACGGACCGGCGGGAGCCCGGGCGCGGACCGCCTCGGCGGTGCTCGGCCTCGCCGACCGCGGGATCCGGGCCGGGCTCGTGCGGATGCCGCGGACGGTGCACGGAGAGGGCGACCGCAACGGACTCATCGCGGCGCTCGTCGGCCTCGATCGGCAGCTCGGCGTGGCGGCGTACGTCGGTGACGGTCGGAACCGGTGGCCGGCGGTGCACGTCGGCGATGCCGCGCGGCTCGTCCGCGCGGCCCTCGAGGGCGCCCCCGCCGGTGCCGTCCTGCACGCCGTCGCCGAGGAGGGCGTCCGGATGCGCGACGTCGCCGAGGTGATCGGACGGCGGACCGGCCTGCCGGTGGGAGCCGTCGACCCGACGGAGCTCGGCGTGTTCGGCGCGCTGCTCGGCGGGGACCAGCCGGCGTCGAGTGTGCGGACGCGGGAGCTCGTCGACTGGCGTCCGACGGGGCCGAACCTGCTCGAGGACCTCGAGGCGGGGTACTACACGGACGGACGCGCCTGATCGGGAGCGGTCAACGAGCGGTCGGGCGGAACCAGCGGATGAGCTCACGGAGGGCCGGCAGGGAGCTGAACTGCGTGCCGTCCCCGGCGTCGAGGTCCTCGAAGGTCGTCCGGTAGCCCGGCGCCTGCTCGACGTCGGTGTCCTCGGCCGGGTAGCCCATCGTCCACTCCGGGAACTGCCGCTCCTCGATGAGCTCCTCGGTCAGCACGGTGACCTTCGTGTGGCGCTCGTCGTGCTTGATCGTGGCCATCTTGTCGCGGACGGCCTGGTCCGGCCCCTCGAGCAGCTGCAGGAAGTAGCCGTTGCGGAAGAGCAGGACACCGGTGATGTCGTTCCGTTCGTTGGCGCGCCGGCTCTGCGCGAGCAGCCCGGCGAGGTCGTCGTCGTCCAGCGATCGGGTGGCGACGCTCGAGTAGATGAGGGACAGCATCGGGTCTCCTTGGTGGGGGAGTGGTCAGTCAACTCCGTGTGCCCCGTGTGTCCCGCTGGCCGTCGGGGGACGACCGGACAGGCGGTGTCAGGCCGACGGGTGCGCCGCCAGGAACGCGTCGGTCTCCGCCGCGGTCGGTGCCGTCGCCGGACCGTGCCGCGTCACGGCGAGGGCCGCCGCCGCGTTCGCCCGTCGGACGGCGTCCACCAGCGAGGCACCGCGGGACAGGGCCGCGACGAGCACGCCGCCGTGGGCGTCGCCCGCGCCGTTCGAGTCCACCGCGTCGACGGCGAAGCCGGGCACCAGCACCGGGGCGGCCCCGGGCTCGGCGACCCAGCAGCCCGCTGCGCCGTCGCGGACCAGGGCGGTGCCGCGGGCGGACGCGGCGATCGTGGTGACCGCCTCGGGGAGTCCTGCGGCCGTCGGGGCCAGGAGCCGCGCCTCCCGGCCGTTGGCACTGACCACGTCGTTCCGCTCGAGGACGGGCCCCAGGACCGCCGGGTCGAGTGTGTCGACCAGGGGCGACGGGTCGAGCACGACGCGGACGGAGGGCGGCACGGTGCCGATCCAGTCCGCGATCGCCGGGCCGTTCACGGCGTGTGCGAGGCCGTAGCCGGAGACGAACACGGTGTCGTCGGAGCGGAGCTCCACGCGGTCGAGGTCCGACCGGTCGAGGCGACCCTCGGCGCCGACGCTCGTGACGAACGTGCGCTCGGTCGAGGCGTCGACCAGGGCGACGCAGTAGCCGCTGTCGACGTCGTCGCGGCCGGGCTGCAGGACCTCGACGCCGGACGACGCGAGTGCTGCGCGGACGACGTCACCGAACGGTCCGGTGCCGTACTGGCCGGCGAAGGCCACGTCGATGCCGTCCCGGACGGCGGCGACCATCGTGTTCAGGCCGCCGCCCGCGGTGATCGTCGATGCCGAGGCGATGACGTCCCCGCCGGGCTCCGGGATCGCGTCGACCCGCATGACGATGTCGACGATCACGTTGCCGACCGAGACGAGCCGGGGCATCAGCGGCCCTGCTCGGGGGCGAGCACCTGGCCGCGTGCGCCGCCGGTGAGCAGGTACACGGCTGCGGCGACGACGAAGGTGACGATCCAGCCGAGGCCGTTCGCGCCGATCCAGCTCGCCGAGAACGCCCCGACGAACACGGGCTCGGCGTCGCCCACCTGCACCGCGGTGAACAGGAACCCGACGACGATCGCGACGACCCAGGCGGCCAGGGCTCCCCACGCGACCCCGCCGCGGTACCAGTAGCGGCCACCGGCACGGAGGTCGAGGAGCGCGACGGGGTCGTACCAGCGGCGCCGGAGCATGTCGGCGGTGAAGACGCCGAGCCAGGCGGTGATCGGGACGGCGAGCACCGAGATGAAGGTGATGAACGGCGCGTAGAAGCCGTCAGCGACGAGCATGAAGTACATCGCGCCGAGCGTCGTCACGACGACGTCGACCGCGACTGCCCAGACGCGGGGGACCGCGATGCCGAGGGTGAGCGTGGTGAGGCTGGCCGAGTACACGGACAGGTGGTTCGACAGCAGCAGGCCGCCGAACGCGGCGACGAGGTACGGGATCGCCATCCAGCCGGGCAGCAGGTCGCGGATCGCGGCGACCGGGTCACCGGCCTGGGCGAGGGTCGGGTCGCCGGCGGACACGAGCGCGCCGAGTCCGACGAGCACGACGAGGGGGATCCCGGCGCCCGCGGCGCTCGCCGCGATCAGGGCCCCTGCCCGGACGGATGTCCGGGTGTAGCGGGCGATGTCCGCGCCGGCGGTCGCCCAGCCGATGCCGGTGCCGGCGGCGATCGTGCCGATGCCGATCACCATCGCGCTGACCGGACCGGCGGGCTGCGACCCGACGACGTCCCAGTCGACGCGGAGCACCAGGAAGACCGCGACGAAGACGTTGAGGGCGCCGAACACCCACGTCGCCCACTTCTGCACGGCGACGATGAACGCGTGGCCGAGGCCCGAGACGAGCACCGTGGCGACGACGAACACCAGGATCGCGACGATCGTCAGCACCGGGTGGGCCTTCGCGTCACCGTCGGTGCCGAAGAGGATCGCGAAGAGCGAGAGCAGCACGAACGCGGCGGTGGTGGTGTTCACGGTCTCCCAGCCCAGGCGGGAGAGCAGCGACACCGCGGTCGGCCCGACGTTGCCGCGCACGCCGAACACCGCACGGCTCAGGGTCAGGCCGGGAGCGCCGCCGCGACGGCCGGCCACGGAGATCACGCCGACGACCGCGAAGGACCCGGCCGCGCCGATCACGGCGACGAGGAGGGCCTGCCAGATGGTCAGCCCCTGGAACGCCACGAGGGTCGCGCCGAGCGGCAGCCCGAGGATCGAGATGTTCGCGGCGAACCAGACCCAGAAGAGCGCGCCGGGTCGGCCGTTCCGCTCGTCGGCGGGCACGGGCTCGATGCCGCGCTGTTCGATGCTCGTCAGCGTGCCGCTGGAGAGCGTGGTGGTGGCGTCGGCCATGGGGTCCTCTTGCGTCGTCGGAAGGGGTGGTGCGGGAGGGGGACCGAGCGGTGGCGAGGGGGGACGCCACCGCTCGGCGTCGGGGTCAGCCGCGGTGGCGGAGCGTGAGCAGTCCGTCGACCAGCGGGCCGAGGTCGAGGTGGTTGACGGTCGTCACGGTGGCGACGGCGTCGGCGGGCCAGGCGTCCGCACCGTGGACGGCGCCGAGCACGGCCCCGGCCATCGCGGCGATCGTGTCGGTGTCGCCGCCGATCGACGCCGCGGTGCAGAGTGTCTCCCACGGGTCGAGGTCGAGTGCGACGAGGGCGAGGGCGGCGACGACGGACTCCTGGCTGGCGACGCTCGTGCCGATGAGCCGCGAGACCGTGTCGATCCGGTCCGCCGCGGGCACGGTCGGCAGGTACGCGCGTGCCCAGGCGGTCTTCGCCGCGATGTCGCCACCGGCGACCCAGTGTCCGCGCTCGGCGCCGATCGTGGCGGCAGCGACGGCGGCGTCGAGTGCCTCGGTGCGGGATGCCCCGTCGATGCCCGCGCTGACCGCAGCGGCGACGGCACTCGCGCCGGCCAAGCCGAGCCCGGTGTCGTGCGTGACGCGGCAGGCGTCCTGCACGGCGTCGACCAGCCGGACGAGGTCGCCGGACGGCACGGCGATGCCGACGGGGGCGATGCGCATCGCGGCGCCGTTCGTCGTGCCGGTCGACCCGGCCTCGGACGCGGGGACGCCGTCGAGGATCCGCTGCACGGCCGTCTTGGTGCTCGGCCCGAGCAGGTCGAGCGAGCCCTTCGCCTCCATCGCGCGCTCCCACGCGATGAGCGCCTCGGCGAAGCGGGTCGGGTCGATGCGCCCGTCGCCCTCCAGGAGCAGCTCGGCGACCATCACGGCCTGCTCGGTGTCGTCGGTGATCGTGCCCGCGGGCATGCCGGCGGCGATCCGCTGGTGCGGTCCGGCGTCCACGAAGCCCGTCAGGACACCGTGGTCGGCGCGGATCTGTGCGAGCGACATCGACTGGGTCGGCATGCCGAGGGCGTCGCCGATCGCGAGTCCGGTGAGGGCGGCGAGGGCTGCGGTCTGGTCGTCCACGGGGTCCTGTCGGGTCGTCATCGTGCCGTCCCGAAGCGCATGTGCAGCCGGAAGCGGTCGGGGTCGAGGAGGCTGTCGACGCGCTCGACGAACGCGCCGTCGGCGGTCCGGGAGACGCGGCGGCTCCGGAGGAACGGGGTGCCCGCGGGCCGGTCGAGCAGGGCTGCGTCGTCGACGTCGAGCGGGACGACGTCGACCCACTGCTCGGCCTCCGCGGGGACGAGGCCGGCCTCGGCGATGGTCGCGGTGAGCGAGTCGTCGACCAGTCCGTCGGTCGTCGCGGCCGCCAGGCGCCCGACGTGCGGCAGCACGCTGCGCTCGAGCGACACGGGTCGCCCGCCGACGACGGTGCGGAGCCGGTCGACGGCGACGAAGGTCGCCTCCGCTGCGTCCACCTCGGCCTGGAGGCGCGGGTCGTCCAGCCGGACGAGCCGCAGGATGCGCGTGGTCACCTCGGTGCCCGACGCGGCGATCGACCGGGCCCAGCCGCCGCGCGGGTCGAGCGTGGCGCCGTCGAACGTGACGACGGAGCCGATGCCCCCGCGGGTGGCGATGTACTCGTCGTCGGCCAGGTCGGCGAGGGCGGCCCGGACGGTCCCGCGGCTCACCGCGAACCGTTCGGCGAGGTCGTGCTCGCCGGGCAGGCGCTCACCCGCGCGGTACCGGCCCGACGCGATCGCATCGCGGAGGGCGTCGGCGACGAGACGTCGCTTCGATGAGACCGGCATGGACATGAGTGTACATGTACAATGCCTGTCCACTCATCGAGACGCCCACACGACGGACGGGAGGCGCGGTGCCAGCTTCGACCTCGACGAGCACGCGCTCATGGCCTTCGCCGAGGACCACACCGTCGCGAACGCCTCGCTCACCCGGCTCCACCGCGAC
>NZ_JBFBHK010000023.1:0-30942 GCF_040685235.1 Curtobacterium sp. NPDC089185
TCCCCCGCCCCGTTGCGGGGGGGGCCCCCCCGGAACCCCCCCCCCCCCCCCCCGGGGGGGGGGGGGGGGGCCCCGCCCCCCCCCCGCCTCCCGTCCGTCAGGTGGTGACGTCAGCTCTTGGAGGCCTCGACGAAGTTGCGTCGCGGGTCGGTCTCCTTGATGAGCGAGGTCGCGTCGCGACCGGACACCGCGCCGGTGATCCAGCCGATGACGATCCGAACCTTCCGGTTCAGGGTCGGCATCGCGTACACGTGGTACGAGCGGTGTGCGAGCCACGCGAGCAGGTTCGTCATCTTGACGCCCTTGATGTTCGCCGCACCCTTGCCGACGCCGTACGACGCGACGGTGCCGATGGACGGGTGGCGGTACTCCTCGAGCGGCTTGCCCGTGATCGAGGCGACCACGTTGTCCGCTGCGACGACGGCCTGGCGGACGGCGTTCTGCGCGTTCGGCGGGTAGTACGCCGGCTGCTTCTCGGCCGTCAGGTCGGGGACCTGCGCGACGTCGCCGAGGCCCCAGACGCCCGGGACGACCTCGTGCGTGTCCTCGGCCTCGACCTGGAGCTTCGCGTTCGCGGCGAGGTGCCCCTTCGGGCCGCGCGGCAGGTCGGTCGCGTCGAGGAGCGGGTTGGGCTTGACGCCGGCGGTCCAGACGAGCAGACCGGTGGCGAACTCGTCGCCGTCGGAGAGCTTGACGACGCCGCCCTCGCAGCTCGGCATGGTCGTCTTCAGGCGGACGTCGATGCCGCGGGCCCGGAGCGACTCGAGGGTCCACTTCGACAGCTCGGGGCCGACCTCCGGGGCGACGCGGTCGAGCGCGTCGATGAGGACCCAGCGCGGCTGCTCGCCGGCGAGCGACGGGTAGGTGGCGATGGCGGCCTGCGACACGTCGAACAGCTCGCCGATCGCCTCGACACCGGTGTAGCCACCGCCGACGAAGATGCTGGTGAGCAGGCGACGACGCTCGTCCTCGTCACGCGTCGCCGCGGCCTTCGCGATGTTGTCGAGCAGCTTCGCACGGACGTAGGCGGCCTCCTCCACGGTCTTGAAGCCCACGCCGACCTCGTCGAGGCCCGGGGTCGGGAAGGTGCGCGTGACCGACCCGAGCGCGACGACGAGCTGGTCGTAGCCGAGGGTGCGGTCGTCGCCGCCGGCCGTGGCGATCGAGACGGTCTTGTCCTTCGACGAGATGCCCGTCACCTTGCCCTGGATGACGCGGGTCTTCTTGAGCGCACGACGCAGCTCGAAGGTGACGTCCTTCGGGGCGATGTGCCCACCGGCGACCTCGGGCAGGAACGGCAGGTACGTGTAGTACGTGTTCTGGTCCACGAGCGTGATGCGCATCGGCACGGTGGCGGCGTGCTTCTGCAGCTGCTTGACGGTGGTGTAGCCAGCGGAACCGCCGCCGAGGACGAGGACGTGAGGGATCGAGTCTGCCATGCGTCCGGTCTACCGGACTTTGGCCCCCGGTGTCATCAGCCGCGCGGGCGGTCGCGCAGACGCCACCACGCGGTCTCGGCGAGTTCGGGACCGGTGTACACCCCGTGCTGCGTCCGACGGGACTCCGTCAGGGAGAACGCGCGCAGCCGGTAGCCGCCGCCGAACCGGTCGACGATGGCCTCGGGTGACGCCTCGGCGTCGCGCCGGACGTACCACGTGCGGTCGTCCACGGGGTCGAGCACGTCGCGCGCCTACCGGCGTCCGCCGATGCGGGAGCGCAGCACGTCGATGCGCTTCTGGATCTGCTCGATGCTCGCCTGCGCGACGGCGGGGCCGCCGCTGATCCGTCGGAGTTCGGCGTGGATCGCGCCGTGCGGCTCGTTCGAGTGGCGCGACCAGATCGACACGAGCCGCGCGAGCTCGGTGCGCTGCTCCTTGATCGTCTGGTACATCGGCCGGTCCGCGTCCTCCTTCGGCTTCGGCAGGCCGTCCTTCGCCGTGCGGCCCTTTGATCGCTTGGCTTGGGTCGCCTGGCGTGCCCGCAGCAGGTCGCGCACCTGGTCGGGCTCGAGGAGCCCCGGGATGCCGATGAAGTCGAGCTCCTCGAGCGAGCCGACCTCTCCCCCGGTGCCGAACTCGCCGCCGTCGTAGAGCACCCGGTCGAACGAGGCCTGCGAGTCGAGCGCCTCGAAGGGCTGCACCTCGAGCAGGCTCTCCGAGGCCCGGTCCTCCTTGTTCGCCTCGGCGACCATGGCGTCCTCGGGGTTGTACATCCCGTCGTCGGCGTCCTTCGGCCGGTCGAGGGCGTGGTCCCGTTCGAGTTCGAGCGACGCGGCCAGCGCCATGAGGTTCGGCACGCTCGGCAGGAACACGCTCGCCGTCTCGCCGCGGCGCCGGGCGCGCACGAAGCGGCCGATCACCTGCGCGAAGAACAGCGGCGTGCTGGCGCTCGTTGCGTACACGCCGACGCAGAGCCGCGGGACGTCGACGCCCTCGGACACCATGCGGACGGCGACCATCCAGCGTGAGGTGTCCTCGGCGTACGCCTGGATGCGGCTCGACGCGGCGGCCTCGTCCGACAGCACGACCGTGGGCCGCTCGCCGGTGATCTGCTGCAGGATGCGGGCGTAGGCCCGGGCGGTGGTCGTGTCGGTGGCGATGACGAGCCCGCCCGCGTCCGGCACCCCGCGGCGCACCTCGGTCAGGCGCTTGTCGGCGGCGGACAGCACGGCGGGCATCCACTCGCCCTCGGGCGACAGGGCCGTGCGCCAGGCCTGGGCGGTGATGTCCTTCGTCACCTGCTCGCCGAGGGACGCCGACATCTCGTCGCCCATCCGCGTCTTCCAGCGCATCTGACCGGCGTAGGCCATGAACAGCACCGGGCGGACGACGCCGTCCTTGAGTGCCCGGCCGTAGCCGTAGTTGTAGTCGGAGATCGAGGTGCGGATGCCCTGCTCGTCGGGGGCGTACTGCACGAACGGGATGGGCGACGTGTCGGAGCGGAAGGGCGTGCCGGACAGCGAGAGCCGGCGGGTGGCCTTCGTGAACGCCTCGCGGATGCCGTCGCCCCAGGTGAGCGCGTCGCCGCCGTGGTGGACCTCGTCGAGGATGACGAGCGTGCGGCCGCCCTCGGTGATCTTCTGGTGCACCTCGGGGTTCATGCCGACCTGCGCGTACGTGATCGCGACGCCCTGGTAGTGCCGGCCGTACATGCCGTCGCCGTTCTTGAACATCGGGTCGATGCGGATGCCCACCCGGTCGGCGGAGTCGGCCCACTGGCGCTTCAGGTGCTCGGTCGGCGCGACGACCACGATGCGGTCGACCGTGCCGCGGGCGAGGAGCTCGGTGGCGAGGCGGAGCGCGAAGGTGGTCTTGCCGGCGCCCGGGGTCGCGGCCGCCAGGAAGTCGCGCGGCTCGGTCTCGAAGTACTTCGTCAGCGCCTCGACCTGCCATGCGCGGAGCTTCGACGCCGTGCCCCAGGCGGCTCGCTCGGGGAACGCCGGGGACAGGTGTTCGGCCGCCGCGTTGCCGGCGTTCTCCGCCTGCTGCACGGCCTCGTCGTGGGGGCGGGCCGTGCCCTCGGCGACCGACTCCGGTCCGTCCGCGGACCGCTGTCCGGCACCGTCCGCGCCGCGCCCGGGACCCTCGTCCCACAGCGTCGCGGGCTGCTGCTGGTCGTCGTACTCCGCTGCGCTCACTGCACGAGATCCTACCGTCACGCCGGGTCCTGCCGGGCGTGCGGTGGGCGCTGCTCGGGCGTGCCGCGCACGAGCGAGGCCGGTCGGAGCACGCCGGCACCGAACCGTGCGGCGACCGCGTCGACGGTCGTCTCGGTCTCGCGCCACGGCGCGTCGTCGTCCCACAGCGCGTTGCTCGCGGCGGCGGGGACGAGGTTCTCCCCGCGGACGCCGATGAGTCGGATCCGGTTGCCCGGACGGTGCAGGACGTCGTAGAGCTCGACCGCCTCGTGGTGCAGGCGCTTGGCGACGTCGGTCGGCTCCGCGAGCGTGCGGGAGCGGGTCAGCGTCGAGAAGTCGGTGTACCGGACCTTCAGCGCGACCGTGCGGGCCTGCACGCCGGCCCGGCGCAGGCGCACGGCGACCTTGTCGGACAGCCGGAGGAGCTCCCGGGCGACGTCGTCGCGCTCGGTGAGGTCGCGACCGAACGTGACCTCGTGCCCGACCGACTTCTCGCTGACGCCCGTGTCGACCACGCGCGGGTCCCGCCCCCACGACAGGTCGTGCAGGCGCTGGCCACCGGCCGGCCCGAGTGCGGCGACGAGCGACGGCAGCGGGGTGTGCGCGAGGTCGCCGACGGTGCGGATGCCCCGGCGTTCGAGCTTCTCCTGCGTGGTGCCGCCGACCCCCCAGAGCGCGGACACCGGTTGCGGGTGCAGGAACGCCACGGTGTGCTCGGCGGGCACGACGAGCAGCCCGTCCGGCTTCGACCGGCTCGACGCGAGCTTCGCGACGAACTTGGTGGACGCGGCGCCCACCGAGCAGTGCAGGCCGGTCTCGGCGAGGACGGCCGCGCGGATCGCCCGACCGATCTCCCACGGGGTGCCGTAGAGCCGCAGTGCGCCGGCCACGTCGAGGAAGGCCTCGTCGATCCCGAGCTTCTCGACCCGGGGCGTGAACTGCTCGAACACCCGCATGACCGCGGCGGACTTCGCGCTGTACTTCTCGAAGTGCGGTTCGACGATGACGGCGTTCGGGCACCGGCGCTTGGCGACGGCCATCGGCATGGCGGAGTTCACGCCGTACTTCCGGGCCTCGTAGGTGGCGGCGGTGACGACCGAGCGGTCGGAGTCGTGCCCGACGATGACCGGCAGGCCGACGAGGTCGGGTCGGTCGAGCAGTTCGACGGACGCGAAGAAGGCGTCCATGTCGACGTGCAGGACCGTCGCCGTGCGGTCGTCGACGGGACGGTCCGAGACCAGTCGGTTGCGTCCGTCCTGCTTGCTCACCCGGCGATGATGCCACGCCCCACCGACAGCGTCGGGCTACGCCGGCGGGCGGTGGCGCACGCGGTCGCGCTGGCGGTGCACGTGCGTCGGCATCATCCGACGTTCCACGCGTCGATCGACGCGTGCGGTGTCGATCGTTGCGTACACATCGTCTGCACGTGCATGGTGCGACGTCACGCGCGTCGATCGACGCGTGCGGTGTCGCAGACCGCGTGCCGTGCCGTGCCGGTGCAACGACGCCCGCCGCGCCGCGGGAGCACCGGGGCTACGCCAGCGGGCCGAGCTCCGCCGCGGCGATCGTCCGCGTCGCGGAGTCCCGCGTCGACGGGTGGTACTGCCCCGCCCGGACGTCCCGTGCGAGCCGCGCGAGCTCGGACGACGACCGGTACGCCGAACCACCGGCGAGCCGGAGTGCCTCGTCCACGACGTGCTGCGCGGTGTCGACCGTCCGGGCCTTCGTCCCGACGAGCAGCGGGAACCACCGGGCCCCGAGGTCGTCCTGCTCGTCGACCGACCGTGCCAGCGACGCCACCTGGAGGGACACCGCGTCGACCGCCCCACGGAGGTCCGCGACGGTGCGGCGGACGTCGGGGTCCTGCGACCGCGGCACCCCGTCCCGGTCGTGGCGACCGGTGACCGCCGCGACGGCGAGCTCCAGCGCGCGCGACGCGGTCCCGACGTACACCGACGCCACGAGCAGCTCGAACGCGGCGAAGACGCCGAACACGAGCGGGTCCGGTGTCGGTCCGACCGGCAGCACCCGCACGATCCGGTCCGCCGGCACGTGCACGCCGTGCAGCCGCGTGGTCCGGCTCTGCGTCGCGCGCATGCCGAGCGTGTCCCAGTCGTCGAGGTGCTCGACGTCGCCGTCGGAGCGGAGCACGAAGCCGTGCACGAGCCGCGGCTCCGGCCCGCTGGTGTCCTTGCCGAAGACGCTCAGCACGTCCCACGCCGGTGCCAGCGACGTCGAGACCTTCGTCCCGGTGAACCGGTAGCCGCCGTCGCCGTCCGGCTCCGCCGTCGTCGACGAGTCGAACAGGACGGCGTCGTTCCCCGGCTCGCTCACCCCGAAGGCGAGCAGGTGGTCGTCGGCGGCGTGGTCGGTGACGGTCTGGAGGAACGTCCCACCCCGCGCGGCGACCGCGCGCGCCGCCTGCACCCAGACCTGGTGCATCCCGAGTCCGAGCGCGGTCGCCGGTGCGGCCTGCGCGAGCCGCCGCTGCAGCGCAGCCGTCGCGGCGAGGCCGAGCCCGGAGCCGCCCCGCTCGACGGGCACCCCGATCCGGAGCCACCCCGCCGCGCGCAGCTCGTCCAGGTCCTCGGCGCAGAAGGCGTTCTCGGCGTCGTACCGCGGTGCCCGCCCGGCGATCCGCTCGAGCAGGTCCTCCGGCAGCGTCCACGCCGACGTGTTGCCCATCGTCATGGCACGAGACTACGGTCGCACGGGTGTCAGATCGTCATCCGTGGACCAGGTACGTCGCGATCGGTGACTCGTTCACCGAGGGCATCGGGGACCCGGACCCGACCGTCCCCGGCGGCAACCGCGGCTGGGCCGACCGGGTGGCCGAGGTGCTCGCCCACCGCACCGACGGTCTCGCCTACGCCAACCTCGCGATCCGCGGACGGTTGCTCGGGCAGATCGTCGACGAGCAGGTCGAGCCCGCCCTCGCCCTCCGCCCGGACCTCGTGACGGTGTCGGCGGGCGGCAACGACATCATCCGGCCCGGCTCGGACCCGGACGAGCTCGCCGAGCGCTTCGACGGCATGGTCGAGCGCCTCCGGAGCGACGGGGCGACCGTCGTGCTCTTCACCGGCCCGGACGTCGGCATGACCCCGGTCCTCGGCATGGTGCGCGGCAAGACCGCCGTCTACAACGAGAACCTGCACGCGATCGCGCTCAAGCACGGTGCGGTCGTGGCGGACATGTGGGCGCTGCGGGTCCTGCGCGACCCGCGGATGTGGGCACCGGACCGCCTGCACCACTCCCCGACCGGGCACGCGACCGTCGCCGCGGCCGTGCTCGACGCGCTCGACGTCGACCACGGTCTCGAGCCGTTCGTCCCGGAGCCGCTCGAGGCCCGGCCGTGGCGCGAGGCCCGCGTCGAGGACCTCGGCTGGGCGCGCGAGTACCTCGTGCCCTGGGTCGTGCGGCGCATCCGGCACACGTCGTCGGGCGACGGCGTCCGACCGAAGCGGCCCGAGCTGCTGCCGGTCGTCGCGCGCGGTTCCGACACGCCCTGACTCCCGCTGCCGACCGCTGCCGACCGCCGCCGACAGCCGGCGGTCCTCAGTCGGCCGGGCGGCGGAGCGTGAGCGGACCGTCGTGGAGCGGCTGCGTGACCCACTCCGCCGTCGCCGTGCCCCGTGCCGGGTCCAGGCGGAGGCGCGCGGCGTGCGGCGTCTCGACGAAGCGCACCCCGAGGTGCACCGAGCCGTCGGGGTCCGTCGCCCCGCTCGACGCCAGGGGCCCCTCGGTCGCCCACTCCCCCTCGCCGACCGGGACCGAGAGCAGCCCGCCGTCGACGTCGACGGTCACGCGCCAGCGATCGGCGTCCCGCTCGAGCCGGAGGCCCTCGAGGACACCGGCCGTCTCGTAGGACCCGGCAGCGTCGTCGGTGAGGCGACCGCCCGCGACCGGGGGCAGTCCCAGGGCGGCGAGCCGCGCCTCCAGTCCGGCGTCCGCGCCCGTGTCCGCGCCCGTGTCCACCGGACCGTCGATCGCGGGGAGCAGGTGCTGCCAGGTCGCATCGAGGACGGCCTGCATGTCGAGGCTCTGCCCGGTGAGCGCGAGGACGACGTCCTGCTCCGGCAGGACGACGCAGAACTGGCCGTAGGCGCCGTCGCCACGGAAGCCGTGGCGTGCCATCCAGAACTGGAAGCCGTAGCCCTGCCGCCAGTCGACGTTCTCCTCGTCGGGGTTGGCGACCTGCGCGGTCGTCGCGGCCTCGACCCAGTCCTCGTCGAGGATCCGCTCGCCGTCCCACACGCCGCGCTGCAGGTACAGCTGGCCGAGTGCTGCGACGGCCGACGTCGGGGCGTGGCAGCCGCTGAAGCCGAGTTCCGCGCCGGTCCCGTCGCGCGTCCAGGCGAGGTCGTCGATGCCGAGCGGGTCGAGCAGGCGCGGCCGGAGCCACTCGACGAGCGAGCCACCGGTGACGCGCCGGACTATCGCGCCGAGCGTGTAGGTGCACGGCTGGTTGTAGGCGAAGACCGTGCCGGGCTCCTCGTCCGGCGGGGTCAGCAGGAAGCCGCGCACGAGGTCTGCCGGGTCGGCTGCCCGTGCCCGCTCGAGGGTCTCCTCGCGGTGACCGCTCGCCATGGCGAGGAGGTGCCGGACGAGCATCCGACGACTCCGCTCGTCCGTCACGTCGGCGTCGAGCTCGGGGAAGTACGACAGGACGGTCGCGTCGAGGTCGACCAGGCCCTGACGGACCGCGATCCCGACGGCCGCGGCCGTGAAGCTCTTGCTCAGCGAGTAGAGCAGGTGCACGCGGTCGGCGGCGTACGGCGCCCACCAGCCCGATGCCGCGAGCCGGCCGTGGCGGAGCAGCACGATGCTGTGCGGTTCGACGTCCGGCGTGGACTCGAGGGCGTCGAGGAACGCGGCGACCCCGCGTGCGTCGATGCCGAGGGCGGACGGGGTGCTGCGGGGGAACGTCGTCGTCACGCCGCCGACACTACGCGGCGGCGGCGTCCACGCCCTGGAACGGGTTCGTCCACCGCCACCAGACGCCGGGGTCCTCGATGGACCGTTCGAGCACCAGCGGCACGGTCACCGCGTCGTGGTGCTCGATCGTGAAGCGGACCGCGCCGACGCGCTCGCCGCGCTCGCCGAAGGTGATCCGCTGCAGGCGGGTCTTCGCGGTGACGGCCGTCGTGCCCCAGACGAGCACCTCGGCCGGCTCCGCGGCGACGGCGTCGGCCTCGTCGCGCCAGGGGGTCGAGAAGGTCCCGAACGTCTGCCCGGCGTGCGTGAGCGTCACGACCTGGAAGTTGTCGGCGACCGACCGCAGCAGCCGCTGCACGTCGACGTCGAGCGCATCGTGGTCGACGCCGCCGAGCATCACGCCGACGACCGTCACCGACCGACCGCCGCGCTCGTAGGTCGCCGCGAAGAGCAGGCAGGCACCGGCCTCGTCGAGCGTGCCGGTCTTGATCCCCTCGATGCCGTCCAGGCCGAGGAGCTTGTTCGAGTTCTCGATCTCGCCGGCACCGGGCACGGTGACCTGCTCCGTCCCGACGATCTCCTTGACCACCGGGTCCGCCAGGGCCAGCTGCCCGAGCCGGACGAGGTCCGTCGCGGTCGACCGGTTCGCGGGGTCGAGGCCGGTCGGCTCGTGGATGCTGGTGTGGTCGAGGTCGTGCTCGTCGAGCCAGGCCGCGGCCGCGCGCTCGTAGGCGCCCATCGAACCGAACGCCCACAGCGCGAGGGACCCGGCGTAGTTGTTCGCCGACTTCATCAGCATGACCTGCATGGTCTGGTACTCGGACAGCCGCAGGCCGTCCGGCATCGGCGCGACCTCGCCGTTCTTCGCGAGGTAGGTCGCGTAGAGGGCCTGCATCTCGGCGTCGAACCGGATGGACGGACCCGCCTGCCCGACCTCGAGGGGCTTCTCGTCGAGCACGACGAGCGCGGTCACGACCTTCGTGATGCTCGCGATCGACCGGGGATCCGTGTCCCCGCTCGTCCGGAGGCTCTCCGGGAATCCGGTGGCCTGGACGGCGGTCGCTCCGTAGCCCGGGAAGCGGAGCTCCGGCAGCGTCGACGTCGGCGGCACGTACCGGGCGGTGGTGGCGCTCGCCGGGGCGAACGGCACGACGGCCGCGGCCACCAGGTAGCCGACAGCCAGCAGGAGCACGACGACGACGCCGATCGTCAGGGGCCTCCGGACGGCGGATCGGGGGCTGCGGACGACTCGTGGCACGGCACCACAGCGTAGTCGGCGGTCCCGCGGGCTCGGCTGGACGCGCGAGGTGACCCCGTGTGACGAACACGTAAAACATCGGCGTCCGGGCCACGACGCCGGTGCCGTCGGCCCTAGCGTGCTGACCATGCTCCACGGAACCACCCCGGACGTCGACACCGCCCCTGCCGCCCCCACCGGTCTCCCGGTGCTCCACCCCGGGTCCGGCCCGGTCCGGTCCGCCCGGTACCTGCCGGCGGTGGCGGACGAGGTCCTGTGGGGTCGGTTGCCGAACGCCGACGACCGGCCGGTGCTCACCGTGGCGTCCGGCGACGACGTCACCGTCGACACCGTCAGCCACGAGGGGATCCTCCCCGACCAGGGCAGCGACCCGGTGGCCTTCTTCGCACGCCACGGCGTCCCCCGCGAGCACGTGCTCGAGGACGCCGTGGCGATCGCCCGTGCCGGACGGCGCGACCCCGAGGCCGACGGTCCGCACGTCGTGACCGGGCCGATCGCCGTCGAGGGGGCCGAGCCCGGCGACGTGCTCACCATGACCGTGCTCGAGACCCTGCCGCGCGTGCCGTACGGGGTCGTGTCGAACCGGCACGGCCGCGGTGCCCTGCACGGCGAGTACCCCGTCGACGGCCGCACGGTCAGCGTGTTCGCCGAGGTGGTCCCCGCCGACCGCGTCCCCGGCGCCGACGGCCCGCGCGGACGCATCCCGCTCACCGAGGGCGGCGACCGCGCCGCGCACTTCCCACTCGCACCGTTCCTCGGCATCATGGGCGTCGCGACCCCCGGTGAGCGCCTGCACTCGGTCCCACCGGGGCGGCACGGCGGGAACCTCGACGTCAACCTCCTGCAGGTGGGCGCGCAGCTCCACCTCCCGGTGCTCGTGCCCGGCGCGCTCGCCTACGTCGGGGACCCGCACTTCGCGCAGGGCGACGGCGAGGTGGCGCTCACCGCGATGGAGGCGTCGCTCCGGGCGACGATCCGGTTCGACGTGACGCCGGCCGCCGAGGCGGCGCAGTGGTTCGGCGAGCTGGTGTGGCCACTCGTCGAGACGCAGGAGCACCTCGTGCCGACCGGGCTCGACCCCGACCTCGACGAGGCCGTCCGCGCCTGCGTCCGACACGCGATCGCGATCCTCGGGGCGCGGTACGGCATGGAACCGCACCTGGCGTACGCGTACCTCAGCGCCGCGACGGACTTCGACGTCTCCCAGGTCGTCGACCTCGTCACCGGCGCCCACGCCCGGATCCGCAAGGCCGACTTCGCGGACGTCCGGTGACCGCCTCGACGCCGGCGCCCGACGGTTCGACGCCGGCGCCGGACGCCTCGGCCGCCGCGCCGGACGGGCTCCTCGCGGCGCTCGACGCCTACGAGCGCGCCCTCGCCGCCGACGACCTGCCCACCCTCGACGACGCCTTCGTCCGCTCCCCCGACACGATGCGCGGCGACGACCGCGGCCTCCTGGTCGGGCACGCCGCGATCAGCGCCTTCCGCGGGGCCCGCGGCGGGATCGCCCCACGGAGCCTCACCCGCGTCGAGGTCCGGCCGCTCACCGACGACCTGGCGCTGGTCGTCTCGGTCTCGACCTCGCACGCCGGTGGCTCCGGTCTGCAGACGCAGCTGTGGCAGCGCGACGCCGACACGTGGCGGATCGCCGCGGCGCACGTCACCGGCCGTCCCCGAGCCCTCGACACGACCGTCTGGCGCGTCGTCGGCGACCCGCTCCTGGGCCCGACGGGCAGCGGCACGCTCGACGGTGCCACCGTCGCGGTCAAGGACCTCTACGCGGTCGCCGGGCACCGGACCGGCGCGGGCAACCCGACCTTCCTCGAGGAGTCGACGCCCGCCGCCACCTCCGCCACGGCGGTCGCAGCGCTCCTCGCCGCCGGGGCGTCGGTGCGCGGGATCGCGCGCACCGACGAGTTCGCCTACGCGCTCACCGGACGGAACGAGCACCACGGCACGCCGCCGAACGCCGCAGTCCCGTCCGCCCTGCCGGGAGGCTCGTCCAGCGGCTGCGCGTCGGCCGTCGGTTCCGGGACGGCGGACGTGGGCCTCGGCACGGACACCGCAGGTTCACTGCGGATCCCCGCGTCCTACCAGGGCCTCTGGGGCCTCCGGACCACCCACGGTCTCGTCGACCGTGCGGGGCTGCTGCCGCTCGCGCCGTCGTTCGACACCGTCGGCTGGCTCACCCGGGACGCCACGACGCTGCTCCGCGCCCTGGACGCCTCGGTCCCCGATCGGTCGCCGACCGCCGACGCCGGTACACCGGTGGTGCTCGCCGAGCTCGTCGCCGCCGCGGACCCGGCGACCCGGGAGGCCTTCGGGGACGCCGTCAGGGACCTGCCCGTCGTCACGCTCGACGACCTCGGCCTCCCGCCGCTCGAGGACCTGCGCGAACTCCTCCGGCTCGTGCAGGGCGCCGAGGCGACCGCGGTCCACGGTCCGTGGATCGCCGCGCACCCGGGAGCGCTCGGTGCCGTCGTCGGTGCCCGGTTCGCCGCGGCGGCCGCGAACCCCCCGGCAGCCGTCGCCGAGGCACGCGCCCGCCTCGACGGCGTCCGTGCCGCGGTCCGGACGGCGCTCGTCGGCCGGCTGCTCGTGACGCCCACGGCACCGGGTCCGGCGCCGGCGCTCGCCTCGGACACGGCCGAGCTCGAACGCGTCCGCACCGCGACGACCACCATGACCGCGCTCGCGAGCGTCGGCGGCGTCCCGTCGCTCAGCGTCCCCGCGCTCACGGTGGGCGGGGCACCCGTCGGGCTCTGCCTGACCGGCGGGGCCGGGACGGACCGTGCCCTGGTGACCACGGCAGCACGCTGGACGTCCGACGGGGTGGGGGCGGGCCTCCCGGCCGTCACGGCGTGAGTGCCGAGGTCAGCCGGCCGCGGGCCGCGCCGCGCGCTGCGCGTGCGTGACCGCCCAGAGCCCGACCGCGCTCGCGGCCGCGACGTTGAGCGAGTCGACGCCGTGCGCCATCGGGATGCGGACCGTCGTGTCGGCGGACGCGATCGCGGCGTCGGTGAGCCCCTGACCCTCGGTGCCCATCACGAGCGCGACCCGCTCCGGCACGTCGGCGACGAACGCGTCGAGGTCGACCGAGCGGTCCGTGAGCGCCATCGCGGCGAGGTGGAAGCCCTGTGCCCGGAGTTCCTCGCCGGCGGCCGGCCACTCGCCGATGCGCGTCCACGGGACCTGCAGCACGGTGCCCATGCTCACCCGGACGCTCCGGCGGTACAGCGGGTCCGCGCAGCGCGGGCTGACGAGCACGGCGTCGGCGCCGAGGCCGGCGACGCTCCGGAACACCGCGCCGACGTTGGTGTGGTCGACGACGTCCTCGAGCACGACGACGACCCGGGCGTCGCGCACGACGTCGGCGACGGACGGCAGGACCGGGCGGTGCATCGCCGCGAGGGCACCCCGGTGCATCCGGAACCCGGTGAGCTCCTCGAGCAGCGCGTCCGGGCCGACGAACACCGGTCCGTCGTGGTCGGCGACGAGCGGCAGGACGCTGTCGAGCCACTTCTCCTGCACGATGACGCTGCGCGGCACGTGGCCGGCCCGGACCGCCCGCTCGATGACCGTGTTCGACTCGGCGATGTACAGGCCGCCCTCGGGTTCGGTCACCCGGCGGAGCGCGACGTCGGTGAGCCGGGCGAAGTCGTCGAGACGGGGGTCGTCGAGGGAGTCGATGCGGACGGGGTGCACGGGGCTCGTTTCGTGGGAAGGCGGCTGGGCGTTCGGCTGTTGAGGGTACCGTGGACGACGTGCTGACCGACCCGATGCAGGACGAGCTCGACCGCGTCGTGGAGCTCCTGGCGGGCAAGCGGATCGCCGTGCTGTCCGGAGCCGGACTGAGCACCGACTCGGGCATCCCCGACTACCGCGGCGCCGGCCGCGTCGTGCGGAAGCCGATGACGTTCCAGGAGTTCCGTGCCGACCCCGCCAAGCGGCAGCGGTACTGGGCCGGGTCGCACCTCGGCTGGCGGACCTTCGCGGCGGCGCGCCCGAACGCCGGTCACCGGGCGCTCGCGGCGCTCGAGGACGCCGGGGTCGTCGGCGGCGTGGTCACGCAGAACGTCGACGGCCTGCACCTGCGTGCCGGGTCGCGCCGGGTCGTCGAGGTGCACGGCTCCATGGACCGCGCGGTGTGCCTGACCTGCGGGCAGGTGTTCTCCCGCGCCGACCTCGCGGCCGTCCTCGACCGGGACAACCCGTGGATCGACGAGCCCGGCACCGTCCAGCTGCAGCCGGACGGTGACGTCGAGATCACCGACGTGGAGCGGTTCCGGGTGCCCGACTGCTCGGTGTGCGGCGGCGTGCTCAAGCCCGACGTCGTCTTCTTCGGCGAGTTCGTGCCGGCCGAGAAGTTCCGCGAGGCGGTGTCGATCGTCGCCGACGCCGACGCCCTGCTCGTCGTCGGGTCCTCGCTCACCGTCAACTCCGGCGTCCGGCTCGTCGACCACGCCACCCGGCGGAAGCGCCCCGTCGTCATCGTCAACCGCGGCGCGACGCGGAGCGACCGTCGGGCCGTCGCCAAGATCGACGCCGGCACGACCGAGACGCTCGAGGCCCTGGCCGCGCGGCTCCTGCCCGCGGCGAGCCGACCGGACACGACGGACCCGTCCTCCGGGCCGTCTGCGATGATCGACCGGTGACGACGCTCCTCACCCTGGTCCGGCACGGCGAGACCGACTGGAACGCGCAGCGCCGCATCCAGGGCTCGACCGACATCCCCCTCAACGACACCGGCCGGTCGCAGGCCGCCGCCACGGCGCTCCTGCTCGGACGGCGGCGCTTCGACGCCGTCGTCGCGTCCCCGCTCTCCCGGGCCTCCGAGACGGGCGCGATCATCGCCCGCCACCTCGGCCTGCCGGAGCCCGCCACCTACCCGGGACTCGCGGAACGGTCCTACGGCGAGGCCGAGGGGCTCACCGACACCGAGGTGACCGAGCGCTACCCGAACGACGACGTGCCCGGGCGCGAGTCCCGCGCCGCACTCCTCGCGCGGGCGACCGAGACCCTCGCCGAGATCGCCGTCCGCTTCGACGCCGGGTCGGTGGTGGTGGCCACGCACGGCGCGGTGATCCGGAGCGTCGTCAACGCCGCGGCCCCCGGGACCGCCGAGCGCTGGTCCACGCCGATCCGGAACGGGTCGGTGCACTCCTTCCGCTGGGACCCCGAGCGCTTCCGTGCCGAGCTCGTCCGGTTCGACGACCCGCTCGACGAGGTCTCCGAGCAGACCGGCGACGAGTCGTTCGTGGAGCAGAACCCGCTCGAGCGCCGCTGAGCGACTCCCGTCGCTGTCCGGACGGCGCTGAGCGCCACTGTCCCTGCCCGCCGCTAGGCTCCGATCCACGATCGGACGGCCAGCGTGCTCGGAGGGGGAGGCGATGACGACACAACCGACGGGACCCGGGGACGACCCGGACGACCTCGACCGCGCGTTCGGACCGGACACGGCATCGGTGACCCGTCCCCCGGTCGCCCGACGGGTCCGGAGCGTATCGGTCATCGCCCTGGCCGCCGCCGTCACCGGGGTCGTCCTGGTCCTCGTGCTCTCCACCATCATCGGGAGCATCCAGAACGGCGTCGGTGGGATCTTCCCGCAGCCCGACGCAGCCCTCGACCGGCTGCGGACGCTCGCCACCGACGTCGACGGCGTCGCGTCCGTGCAGGACGGAGCGACCGAGAAGCGCTCCTTCGCGAGCTGGGACGTGTCCGCCGTCGTGGTGGCGGACGGTGGTCTGTCGCACGGCGAGCAGACGGACCTCGTGCGTGCCCTCAGCGCAGCGGTCGCGGCCGCGGACGGGAACGGTGTGCGCGTCGGCGTCGAGGCCCGCTTCGACGGGCTGCGCGTCGGGGTCTCGAACGACGCCGCCACCTCCGTCCGGCGCCTCGACCTCGCGCGGACCGTCGGGACGATCGGCGGCGTGGTCGGGGTGTCCTGCTCCTGGGGTCCGGACGGCCCGTCGGACGAACCGGCCGACCAGCACGTCGTGGTGCTGACGGTCGGGAGGGGCGTCGCCCTCGCGGCGATCGTCGACGTGGCGACGGACCGGACGCACCGGGTGTTCCCGGGGGCGACGATCGGCTCCGCGCGGCCGTCCTGAGACAGCGGCGCACACCGTCGATGTGCTCCGGCCGCGGTCCGGTGCCGCGGCCGGTCAGTACCGACCGCGCTCGGTCAGCGCCGCTCGCGGTCCGTCAGCGCCGCTCGCGGTCCGTCACGGCGCGTTCCACCGCGCGCACGACCTGCTCCGCCGAGTCCTGCCACCGGAACCGTGCGGCGCGCGCGATCGACGCCCGCGACGCGTCGTCCCAGCGTTCCTCGACGCGGCGGACGGCCGCGGCGACCGCGGCGGGTGACGACGGGTCGAAGTACTCGGCCGCGTCCCCGCCGATCTCCCGGAAGATGGGCACGTCGCTGACGACGACCGGCGTCCCGACCCCCATGGCCTCGACCAGCGGGATGCCGAAGCCCTCGTCGTACGAGGCCGTGACGAGTGCCGTCGCCGTCCGCAGCGCCGCGAGGTACTCGTCGTCCGACGCCCCGTCGTGGAAGACCACGGCGCCCTCCGGGGCCAGACGCTCGAGCCGACGGCGGTCGGCGTCGCTCACCCGGGACATGCAGTGCAGCGTCCAGTCGGGACCGAGGAGCGGGAGCGCCGCGGCGAGCGTCTCGACGTTCTTGTACGGCATGAACGAGCCCATGTAGACGAGGGAGCGCTCGCGTCCCGCGGCGGGGTCGCGCGGTTCGGCCGGGTCGGCGGCGTTGTACGCCACCGTGACCGGTCGGCTCGTCAGCCGGTGCGCCTCGATAAGGCGTGCGGTCGTCTCCGACACCGTGACGACGCCGTCGGCCCCGTTCAGCAGGAACCGCTGCGGCGCCCAGCTCAGGTGGAAGAGCCGCCAGCCGAGCCGGATCGGCCACGAGAACTCGCGCGGTGGCGTGCGGTTCCGGTAGTAGATGAGGTCGTGGAGCGTGAGCACGAGCGCGTAGCGACGGCCGCGGGACCCCATCGTCTGCATCGGCGAGAACACGGCGTCGAGCCCGAGCCGTGACACCCGTCGGGCGACCAGCGGCTCCCCCGCGTCGGTCGGCGGCGGGATGCGCTCCCACGGGATGCCGGCGGGCAGCTGGTCGAGCTGGCGCTCGTCGTGCACCAGGAGGACGTGGTCGTGCCGGTCGGGCAGGTGCGCGACGATCCCGGCGGTGAACCGGCTGATGCCGTCGTGTCGCCCGATGCGGACGTAGCGGCAGTCGATCCCGATCCGGAGTCGCCTCACGACGCCGTCTCCCCGGTCGGCCCGTCCTGCGGTGGCGTCGGCTTCGGTGGCGACGCCTTCGCGGATGCCCGTCCGGTCGTCGACCGCTTCGCACCGCCGCGCGCCGAACGCTTCGCGGGCGTGTCCGCCATCCGCCGGAGCACGGCGTCGGCCGCTGCTCCGGGCGTCTCGTAGTGCACCAGGTGCCCCACGCCGGGCACCACGACGAGCTCGGCGTCCGCCAGCCGCTCAGCCAGTCGGCGCTGCGCCGGCACCGCCGTGATGTCGTCGTGCTCGGCCGCGACGAGCAGCACCGGCACGTCGATCCGGTCCGCGTACTCGGACACGTCGTGCGACACGGAGGTCCGGAACGCCTCGAGCACGCTCGTCCGGTCGGCGAAGGCCGAGAAGTACCGGTCGTGCTGGTCGTGCACCCACCGGCGCGTGTCGCGGTCACGCGTCTTGAGCATCGCGACGCTCATGCCCCGCACGATGGCCGGGTTCC
The DNA here is from genome assembly GCF_040685235.1 of Curtobacterium sp. NPDC089185. Classification (NCBI taxonomy): domain Bacteria; kingdom Bacillati; phylum Actinomycetota; class Actinomycetes; order Micrococcales; family Microbacteriaceae; genus Curtobacterium; species Curtobacterium sp. NPDC089185. Next base: position 17,602 of record NZ_JBFBHK010000023.1, read on the forward strand.
GGAGCAGTCCGAGGCCGAGCGGGCGGGGCAGCACGGCCCCGGCGCGGTAGTAGCCGACCGCGATGGCGGTCGCGACGCCCCGGGGGCCCTGCAGTGCCGGGGCGGCGATCGGGTTCACGAGCACGAGCAGCCGGGTCGCGAGTCCGGCGGCGACGGTCGCCGCGGTCACGATCGACCCGAACGAGTGCCCGAGCACGACGGTGTCGACGCCGAGTCCGAGGGCGCGGTGGAACCCGGTGAGCCAGTCGACGTAGGCACCGATGTCCGACACCGGGAGCGGGTCCGAGACGCCGAAGCCGGGCAGGTCGGGCACGATGACCCGCACTCCGCGGAGGTGTGCCGCGATCGTCTCGAGCCCGTGGTGGTCGCCGCGGAACCCGTGCACCGCCAGCACCGTCGCGGTGGCGTCGGCGGGGCCGTACTCCCAGTAGTGGGTCGTGCGGCCGTCGACCGCGACGGCGCGGTGCACGACCGGGGTCGCGGCCACGAGCGACTGGTACGGGGAGATCACGGGTGGTTGCATCGCGGCCAGTCTACGAAGCCGCACCGCGGCGGCGGGCACTCCGCGCCCGGCGGTGGACGACGGGCGGGAGGCGCCCTGTGGAGGAGGGTGTGCCTCCCGTCCGGCCACGCGGCGCGGTCGTGACCGCAACCCGCGGACAGCAGCAGCGGGACGCGCCTACTGTTGGTCGGGTCGGGCCACGCCACCGGCCCGCCGACGACTGAGGAGCACGCTTGACCTTCACGGCCCCGATCCAGCTGCCCGGACTCACGCTGGACCCGCAGTGGTACAAGCGTTCGGTCTTCTACGAGTGCATGATCCGCTCGTTCGTCGACTCGAACGGCGACGGCATCGGGGACATCCAGGGCGTCATCGGCAAGCTCGACTACCTCCAGTGGCTCGGCGTCGACGCCATCTGGCTGCCGCCGTTCTTCCAGTCGCCGATGCGCGACGGCGGGTACGACATCTCGGACTACCGCGCGATCCTGCCGGAGTTCGGCACGCTCGACGACTTCCGCGAACTCGTCACGAAGTCGCACGAGCGCAACATGCGCATCGTGATCGACATGGTGATCAACCACACCTCGGACCAGCACGAGTGGTTCCAGCAGTCCCGCGAGGACCCGGACGGCCCCTACGGCGACTTCTACGTGTGGCGCGACACCGACGAGCACTACGAGAACATCCGCATCATCTTCGTCGACACCGAGGAGTCGAACTGGACGTTCGACCCGGTGCGCCGGCAGTTCTTCTTCCACCGGTTCTTCTCGCACCAGCCCGACCTCAACTTCGAGAACCCGGCCGTGGTCGAGGCCGTGTACGACGTCGTCCGGCACTGGCTCGACCTCGGCGTCGACGGGCTGCGGCTCGACGCCATCCCGTACCTCTTTGAGTCCGAGGAGGGCAACGGCGAGGGCGAGCCGGAGACCCACGAGTTCATCAAGAAGCTCCGGTCGATGGTCGACGACGAGTACCCCGGTCGCGTCCTGCTCGCCGAGGCGAACCAGTGGCCGCGCGAGACGGCGGCGTTCTTCGGTACCGACGAGGAGCCCGAGTGCCACATGGCGTTCGACTTCCCGGTGATGCCGCGCATCTTCTACTCGCTCCGCGCCCAGCACGCCGCCGAGCTCAAGGCGATCCTGTCCGAGACCCTCGACGTGCCCGAGAAGGCCGCGTGGGGCGTCTTCCTCCGCAACCACGACGAGCTGACGCTCGAGATGGTGAGCGAGGAGTACCGGCAGGCGATGTACGGCTGGTACGGCTACGACCCGCGCATGCGGTCGAACATCGGCATCCGCCGTCGCCTCGCACCGCTGCTCGACAACTCCCGCGCCGAGCTCGAGCTCATCCACGCCCTGCTGTTCTCGTTGCCCGGGTCGCCGTTCCTCTACTACGGGGACGAGATCGGCATGGGCGACAACATCTGGCTGCCGGACCGCGACTCCTCGCGCACGCCGATGCAGTGGACGCCGGACCGCAACGCGGGCTTCTCGACCGCGGACCCGGGCAAGCTCTACCTGCCCGTCGTGCAGTCGCTCGTCTACAACTACGCGCAGGTGAACGTCGAGGCGCAGCTCGCCCAGTCCCGGTCCCTGCTGCACTGGGTCCGCAACGTGATCCACGTCCGCAAGGCGCACCCGGTCTTCGGCATGGGATCGCTGCAGGTGCAGGACACCGACAACGACTCGGTGCTGGCGTTCGTGCGCTCGTGGGAGGGGTCCGGGCAGCAGTTCGGTCCGTCCGCCGAGGACGTCCTCTGCGTGTTCTCGTTCGCCACGAACCCGACGTCGGTCACGATCACGGCGCCGGAGTTCGCCGGTCGGCCGCTGTACGACCTGTTCGGCGGCGGGTCCTTCCCGTCGTTCGACGAGGACGGGACCGTCACGCTGACGATGGGGACGCAGTCCTTCTACTGGCTGCACGTCGGGCGGCCGGTCGCCCAGTAGGGCGGTCGCGTCGTCCGGCGCGGTCGTCGTGTCCGGACGGGAGGCGCGGCTCACCGCCGACGAGGCGGGTCGCGTGGACCGTGTCGGTGCGTCCCGTTAGCCTCGGGACGTGACGTACACCGGAACCACGCTCGACACGCCCGCACCGGCCTCCCCCGGGATGCAGGACCTCAGCGGACGCCCGTGGTGGCACGCCCTCGGCGTGTTCGACCTCGAGACCACCGGCGTCGACGTCGAGACCGCGCGCATCGTCACCGCGCACGTCGGCCTGATCGACATGACGGGCCGCTCCATCGTCGGCGGTGCGTGGGTCGCCGACCCGGGCATCGCGATCCCCGAGGGAGCCGCGGCCGTGCACGGCTACACGACCGAGCGTGCCCAGGCCGAGGGGCGTCCCGCGAGCGAGGTCGTCGCCGAGGTCATCGCCGCGGTCGAGGCCGTGTTCGCCCGCGGGATCCCGCTCGTCATCTACAACGCCCCGTACGACCTCACCGTGCTCGACCGCGAGGCCAAGCGGCACGGCTTCGCCTCCCCCGTCATCGGCAACGTCGTGGACCCGCTCGTGATGGACAAGGCGCTCGACACGTACCGGAAGGGCAAGCGGACGCTCGAGGCGGCGTCGGAGCTCTACGGCGTCACCCTCTCCGACGCGCACGACGCCCAGGCCGACGCCGTCGCGGCCGGACGTGTCGCGCAGGCCCTCGCCGCGAAGTACCCGGAGGAGCTCGGCATCTCCGCCGAGGAGCTCCACCGCAAGCAGGTCGGCTGGTGCTCCGACCAGGCGACCTCGTTCCAGGAGTACATGCGCAAGCAGCGCGACCCGTCCTTCACCGCCGACGGGCGCTGGCCGCACCGCAACGCCTGAGCGCGTCGGCGACGCCGCGTCCTGCCCGCGCGAGCGGCGTGGCGGGGCGGCACCGCGCCTCCCGGCCGCCGCTGCCGTGTCGTCCGCACAACGGGAGGCACGTCGCACCACGCGATCGCACGGCACGACGTGCCTTCCGTGGTGCCGGAGCACGGCGCACCACGAAGCAGCGCCCGGGCGCACTGCGCCCGCACCGCGCCCGCGACGCAGAACGGGCGGTCCTCCCGCAGGAGGACCGCCCGTTCGAGCGCGGGGGCTGCTTACTTGCTGAAGCCCTTGAAGCGCTGGTTGAACTTCTCGACGCGACCGGCCGAGTCGAGGATGCGCTGCTTGCCCGTGTAGAACGGGTGCGACGCCGACGAGATCTCGACGTCGATGACCGGGTAGGTCGCACCGTCGAGCTCGATGGTCTTGTCGCTGGTCGCGGTCGAACGCGTCAGGAACGTCTCACCGGAGGCCAGGTCGCGGAAGACGATGGCGTTGTACTCGGGGTGGGTGTCGGTCTTCATGGAGATTCCTCGGTTGGAGATGGTGGGAGGTGCGCGGATGCCCGGTCCGGGCGGACCCGGGTGGCCACCGCGCGGGAAGTCTGCGGCGTGCGCCAGCCGTCCACGTTACCAGACGACGGCCGTGATCGGGAGCGTCAGACGGCGCGTGCCGTGTACCGACCGGCGTCCTTCGACACGGTCAGTTCGATCCCGAACGCCTCGGAGAGCGTGGCGGCGGTCAGGACCTCGTCGACGGGACCGGCGGCCTGGATGCGGCCGTCGGCGAGCACGAGGGCGTGCGTGAAGCCGGCGGGGATCTCCTCGACGTGGTGGGTCACGATGACGATCGCCGGCGAGTCGCCGCTCTGGGCGTAGCCGCCGAGCGTCCGGACGAGGCTCTCGCGGGCGCCGAGGTCGAGCGACGCCGCCGGCTCGTCGAGGAAGAGCACCTCGGGGTCGGTCATCACGGCGCGGGCGATCTGCACCCGCTTCTGCTCGCCGTCGCTCAGCTCGCCGAAGGTCCGCTCGGTGAAGTCGCCGAGGCCCCACTCGTCGAGCACGCGCTGGGCACGACGGACGTCGAGCTCCTCGTACTCCTCGTTCCAGCGGCCGGTGACGGAGTACGCGGCGGTGAGGACGACGTCGAGGACCTTCTCGGTCACCGGGATGCGCCGGGCGAGCGCGGTCGACGCGAAGCCGATGCGCGGCCGCAGCTCGAACAGGTCGGCCCCGCCGAGCTCGGTGCCGAGCACCTCGACCTCACCCGACGTCGGGAAGGTCTGGGCACCCGCGACCTGGAGCAGCGTCGTCTTGCCGGCGCCGTTCGCGCCGAGCACCACCCAGCGTTCGTCGTCCTGCACCTCCCACGAGATCCCGTCGAGGATGGTGGCCCCGTTGCGGACCACGGAGACGTCTGACAAGCGCACGACCGAGGGCATGGCCCCAGCCTACGGCTTCCGGGCGAGCACCCCGTCGTAGACCTGCCGTGTCCGCCGTGCGATCGCGTCCCACGTGAACTCGCTCTCGACGCGCATGCGTCCGGCGCGTCCCATGAGCTTCGCGAGCCCCTCGTCGGCGAGGACCTCCTCGAGTCCGGCCGCGAGGTCCGCGACGAACCGGTCCGGGTCGTTCGGCGTGCCGGTGCCGTCCTGCGCCTGGTCGATCGGCACGATGCGTCCGGTCAGGCCGTCGGCCACGACCTCGGGGATGCCGCCGGTGCGCGTGCCGACCACGGGGATGCCGCACGCCATGGCCTCGAGGTTCACGATGCCGAGGGGCTCGTAGATCGACGGGCAGACGAAGACCGTCCCGGACGAGAGCACGTTGACGATCTCGCGGTGCGCCAGCATCCGGTCGATCCACACGACGCCGTCGCGCTGCTGCCGCAGCGACTCGACGAGCCCGGTGACCTCGGCCATGATCTCCGGGGTGTCGGGCGCGCCGGCGCACAGGACGATCTGCACGTCCGACGGCAGGGACGCCACGGCGCGCAGCAGGTAGGGCAGGCCCTTCTGCCGGGTGATGCGTCCGACGAAGACGACCGAGCGGCGCGTCGGGTCGATCCCGAGGGCGCGGACGGCGTCCTCGTCGACGGTGGGCTTCCACTCGTCGATGTCGATGCCGTTGTAGACGACGTGCACCTTGGCCGGGTCGATCGACGGGTAGGAACGGAGGATGTCGGCGCGCATCGCCTTCGACACCGCGATGACGCCGTCGGCCTGCTCGAACGCCTCGCGCTCCATCCAGCTCGACAGGCGGTATCCGCCGCCGAGCTGCTCGGCCTTCCAGGGGCGCAGCGGCTCGAGGCTGTGCGCGGTCACCACGTGCGGGATGCCGTGCGTGAGCTGCGCGATCCGCCCGGCGGCGTTCGCGTACCAGGTGTGCGAGTGCACGAGGTCGGCACCCGCGACGTCGGCGGCGATGGCCACGTCGGTGCCCAGCGCCTGCAGGGCGCCGTTCGCGCCCTCGAGTCCGGCGGGCGTGCCGTACGCCGTCACGCCCTGCTCGTCGCGGTGGCCACCGAAGGCCCGCACCCGCACGTCCGTGTCCGTCCCCGACCGCAGCGCAGCCGTGAGCTCGGCCACGTGGACACCCGCTCCGCCGTAGACCTCCGGCGGATACTCCCTGGTCAGTAGATCGACTCGCACGGACTCAACGTAACGGGTTCACTGTCCGGACGCCTACTGTGAACCACATGGCACCAAAGAAGGTATTCGGCATCGTGCTCGCCGGAGGCGAGGGCAAGCGGCTCATGCCGCTCACGGCCGACCGCGCGAAGCCCGCTGTCCCGTTCGGTGGGAACTTCCGCCTCATCGACTTCGCGCTCTCGAACCTGGTCAACTCCGGGTTGCAGAAGATCGTCGTCCTGACGCAGTACAAGTCGCACAGTCTCGACCGCCACGTCGCCGAGACCTGGCGCATGGAGGGGCTGCTCGGGTCCTACGTCGCGTCGGTGCCGGCGCAGCAGCGACTCGGCAAGCGGTGGTTCGCCGGTTCGGCGGACGCCATCCTGCAGTCGCTCAACCTGCTCCGGGACGAGCGCCCCGACATCGTGGTCGTGGTCGGTGCCGACCACGTCTACCGCATGGACTTCCACCAGATGATCGAGGCCCACATCGCCTCCGGCCGCAGTGCCACGGTCGCGGCGATCCGCCAGCCGATCGGGCTCGCCGACCAGTTCGGTGTCATCCAGGTCGACCCGGACGACCCCACCAAGATCGACGCCTTCCTCGAGAAGCCGAAGGACGCCGTCGGCCTCGCGGACTCCCCCGGCGAGATCCTCGCGTCGATGGGCAACTACGTCTTCGACGCCGACGCCCTCGTCGACGCCGTGCTCCGCGACGGCCAGATCGAGTCGAGCGCGCACGACATGGGCGGCGACATCGTGCCGGACTTCGTGTCCCGCGGCGACGCCGGCGTGTACGACCTGCAGCGCAACGACGTCCCCGGTTCGAACGAGCGCGACCGCTACTACTGGCGCGACGTCGGCACGATCGACTCGTTCTTCGACGCGCACATGGACCTCATCGCCCCCGTGCCGGTCTTCAACCTGTACAACCAGGACTGGCCGATCTTCAACCAGCAGACGAACCTGCCGCCGGCGAAGTTCGTGCGCGACGCGAACGGCAACACGGGTTCGACCGTCGACTCGATCGTCGCGCTCGGCTGCCTGCTGTCCGGCGCCCAGGTCGAGCGCAGCGTCATCGGTCCCTGGTGCGGGATCGACTCGGGCGCGAAGGTCCTCGACTCGATCGTGTTCGAACGCGCCTCGATCGGGGCCGGCGCCGTCGTCAACCGCGCCATCCTCGACAAGGACGTGGTGATCGCCCCGGGCGCGCAGGTCGGCGTCGACCGCGAGACGGACGAGGGCCGCGGCTTCACGGTGACCGAGTCGGGCATCACGGTCGTGGGCAAGGGCGTCCGCGTCGAGGCCTGACACCTCGGACCCGGCCTGGAGGCGCGGCTGACGTCACAGACGTCGGCCGCGCCTCCTGCTGTCGGTACCGTTGGTCCGTGCCACGCTTCCTCGTCGTCCTCGATGCCGACTCCACGCTGCTCGAGGACGAGGTCATCGAACTGCTCGCCGACCACGCCGGGACCCGGCCACAGGTGCAGGCGGTGACGGAGCGCGCCATGCGCGGGGAGATCGACTTCGCCGAGAGCCTGCGGGAGCGGGTCGCGACCCTGGCGGGCCTCCCGGCCGACGTCACCGCACGCGCGCAGGAGGCGGTCCGCATCACGCGGGGCGCCGACGAGCTGGTCCGCGGCGTCCACGCCGCGGGCGGGACCGTCGGCGTGGTGTCCGGCGGCTTCCACGAGGTCCTCGACCCGTTCGCCGAGCGGCTCGGCCTCGACCACTGCCGGGCGAACCGGCTCGAGGTGGTCGACGGCGTCCTCACCGGGCGGGTCCTCGGCGAGGTCGTCGACGCGCACGCCAAGGCGGCCGCGCTCCGCGAGTGGGCCGGTGCCGACGGGGTCGGAGCGGCGCAGACCGTCGCGGTCGGTGACGGGGCGAACGACCTCGAGATGATGCGTGTCGCGGCGCTGTCGGTCGCCTTCGACGCGAAGCCGCGTGTGCGCGCCGAGGCCGACGTGGCGGTGGTCGACCGCGACCTCTCGCCGGTGCTCGCCGCACTGGGCCTGCGCGGCTGAGCCGCCGCGCCGCCTGGTGCGGTCCTAGTGGCCCATCCCGAGACCGCCGTCGACCGGGATGACCGCCCCGGAGACGTACCCCGCGCCGTCGCTCGCCAGGAACAGCGTGGCGTCGGCGACGTCGTCCACGGTGCCGTAGCGCGCCGCCGGGATCTGCTTCTTGAACTCGGCCTGCAGCTCCTCCGGGAGCGCGGCGGTCATGTCCGTCTGGATGAAGCCCGGCGCCACGACGTTCGCCGTGATGCCCCGCGAGCCGAGCTCACGGGTGATCGACCGCGCCATGCCGACGAGCGCGGCCTTCGACGACGCGTAGTTGACCTGGCCGACCTGGCCGTAGGCACCGACGACGCTCGACATCAGCACGATCCGGCCGAACCTCGCCTTCATCATCCCCTTCGTGGCGCGCTTGACGACCCGGAAGGTGCCGGTCAGGTTCGTGTCGACCACGCTCGTGAAGTCCTCCTCGGACATGCGGAGCAGCAGCTGGTCGTTCGTGATGCCGGCGTTGGCGACGAGCACCTCGATCGGGCCGAGCTCGGCCTCGACCTGCGTGAACGCGGCGTCGACCGAGGCGGAGTCCGTGATGTCGGCGGCGACGGTGAGCGCGCCCTCGGGGCCGCCCTGGCCGCTGCGGGAGGTGACGGCGACGCGGTGTCCGGCGGCGACGAAGCGGGCCGCGAGGGCGTGGCCGATGCCGCGGTTGCCGCCGGTGACGAGGACGGTACGAGAGGTGGTCATGATCGCGCTTCCGTTCGAGTGGTGGTGACACGGCGCGCCACGGTCGCCAGGACCGCCGGACACGCCCGGACGAGCGTACCGGAGCCGGCCCCCGCACCTGTCCCCCGCGCGGCGGGCCCACTGTCGGTGGTGCGGGCTTAGGCTGGTGTCCGGGCGAATGGAAGAACACCGTATGAAGTCGACGCAGCGCCGGTTCCACGCGACGCACACCACCTCGGGTTCCACGCAGAGCATCACGTCACTGCCGGACTCCCCCGAACTCGATCGCGCACACCGGCTGTCGAAGTACGTCTGGCAGATGGCCGTCCGCGTCGTGTGCTTCATCGGCGCCGTGCTCATCTGGACGACCTGGCACTCGTGGCTCGCGGTGATCCCGATCGTCCTCGCCGCCGTCATCCCGTGGGTCGCGGTCATCCTCGCGAACGCCGGCAGCCGCGCCGAGAGCGACATCGTGTCCCCGGCCGGCGCCATCGAGCTGTACGACGCCGTCGACCCGCGCCTCCGCGAACGGCAGGAGGACGCCCGTGCCGAGGCGTACCGTGCCGAGCAGGAGCGCCTGCGCGAGCAGGCGCAGCACGCGCAGGAGGAGTGGCAGCGGAACGGTGACCGCTCCCGCGTCTGGTCCGCCAAGCCCCGGGCACGCCGCTGATGGGGGCGACGTTCGACCTGTTCACCGAGCCCGGTTCGACGCCGGTCTGCTCGCGCGCGGGCTGCACCAACACCGCTGAGTGGCGTGTCAACTGGCGCAACCCGCGCATCCACGCCATCGACCGCGTGAAGATCTGGGCCGCGTGCGAGGAGCACTGCGACTTCCTCGCCGACTACCTGCGTTCCCGCTCGTTCCCGGTCCGCGTGACCGGCATGCACGAGGACGTCGACCACCTCGACGACGTCCGTGCCCGCGAGGACGCCCCGAAGAACGACGTCGGGGTGCGCTCCAGCGGCACCGGACGATGACGGAGCAGTTCGACCCGAGCGCCCGCTACGGCCGGAAGCACGCCGCGAGGATCCAGCGTGCGGCGGCCGGCGACCGTGGTCCGACGGCGGTGCTCGACCGCGACGACGCTCCGGCTCCCGGAGGCGCACCGGACCCGTTCGTCGGCTGGGGCTTCGTCCGCAGCCGTCGCTGGCTCGGCTACTTCGCGATCGCGGTCGCCTTCGCGATCGTCTGCACCCTGTTCGGCATGTGGCAGTGGGACCGCCGGAACGAGGCCGTCCGCCAGAACGAGCAGATCGCGCAGAACTACGACCACACCCCCGTACCCGTCGACCAGGCGCTCCCCCGGGCATCGAGCTGGAACGACGACCAGCAGTGGCTGCGGGTCGAGGTGACGGGCCGCTACGACGTCGCCGACCAGCTCCTCGTGCGCAACCGTGTGCACAACGGCCAGCCGGGCTTCGAGGTCCTCACCCCGCTCGTCACCGCCGACGGTCGGGCGTTCGTCGTGGACCGCGGCTGGGTGCCGACGGGCAACCGGCAGGACGCCCCGGACCACGTGCCCGCCCCGCCGAGCGGCGAGGTGACGGTCACGGCTCGCCTGCAGCAGAGCGAGCCCCGCATCCCCGGCCGCACCGATCCCGCCCACACCGACCAGGTGCAGTCCGTGACGCTCGCCGACGTCGCGGCGAAGGTCGACACCCCGATCTGGACGGGCGCCTACGGGCAGCTCGCCGCGGAGTCCCCCGCGCCGGCCGAATCCCGCCCGCTGGGGTGGGACCGCCCGAGTGCCGACACCGGGCTCCACCTCAGCTACTTCATCCAGTGGTTCCTGTTCGCGGCCGGCGGCTTCGGCTTCCTGGCGTACCTGATGGTGCAGGAGTACCGGAACCTCAACCAGGACGACCCCGAGGAGCGCGAGCGCGCGCTGGAGCGGCAGCGGCGCAAGGACGCCAAGCCCCGTTCCGACGACGAGGTCGAGGACGAACTGCTGGGCGCGGGTCGCTGACCGCACGGCGACCGCCGGACGGACGGGAGGCCCGTGGCGGACTCCGCCACGGGCCTCCCGTCCGTCTCCGGCTACGCCAGCTCGATGAGCTCCGCGTAGTCCTTGTTCCAGTGGTCCTCGGTGCCGTCCGGCAGCAGGAGCACGCGCTCCGGGTTCAGCGCCTCGACCGCGCCGGCGTCGTGCGACACGAGGACGACCGCGCCCTCGTACCCGGCCAGCGCGCCGAGGATCTCCTCGCGCGACGCGGGGTCCAGGTTGTTCGTGGGCTCGTCGAGGAGCAGCACGTTCGCACCCGAGACGACGATCATCGCGAGCGACAGACGCGTCTTCTCACCGCCGGAGAGGACGCCGGCCTTCTTGTAGCCGTCGTCGCCGGTGAAGAGGAACGACCCGAGCACCCGTCGTGCCTCGGTCTCGGTGAGGTTCGGCGACGCCGAGACCATGTTCTCGATGACCGAGCGGTTCACGTCGATGTTCTCGTGCTCCTGCGCGTAGTACCCGATGCGCAGGCCGTGCCCGGGCAGGATCTCGCCCGTGTCCGGCTGGTCGGCACCCGCGAGGATCCGGAGCAGCGTCGTCTTGCCGGCGCCGTTGAAGCCGAGGATGACGACGCGCGAGCCGCGGTCGATCGCCAGGTCGAGGCCGGCGAAGATCTCGAGCGAGCCGTAGGACTTCGACAGCCCCTCGGCCATGAGCGGGGTGCGACCGCACGCCGCGGGCGTCGGGAACCGCAGCTTCGCGACGCGGTCGACGGCGCGCTCGTCCTCGAGGCCCGCGAGCAGCTTCTCGGCGCGTGCGACCATCTGGTGCGCCGCCGCGGCCTTCGTGGCCTTCGCGCCGAACCGGGCGGCCTGGTCCTTGAGCGTGGCGGCCTTCTTCTCGGCGTTCGCGCGCTCCTTGCGGCGGCGCTCCTCGTCGGCGGCACGCTGCCGCTGGTAGAGCTTCCACCCCATGTTGTAGACGTCGATGGTCTGCCGGTTGGCGTCGAGGTAGAACACGCGGTTGACGACCTCGTCGACGAGCTCGACGTCGTGGGAGATGACGATGACGCCGCCCGGGTAGGTCTTGAGGTGCTCCCGCAGCCAGACGATCGAGTCGGCGTCGAGGTGGTTGGTCGGCTCGTCGAGGATCATCGTCTCGGCGTCCGAGAACAGGATGCGCGCGAGCTCGATGCGGCGGCGCTGACCACCGGAGAGCGTCTTGAGCGGCTGGTCGAGGATGCGGTCCGGGAGCTTGAGGTTCGACGCGATGGAGGCGGCCTCGGCCTCGGCTGCGTAGCCGCCGAGCGCGTTGAACTGGTCGTCGAGCCGGCTGTAGCGGCGCATGGCCTTCTCGGCGACGTCGGCGTCCTCGCTCGCCATGTCGAGCGTCGCCTGGCGGATGCCCTCGACGAGCTCGCCGAGACCGCGGGCGTCGAGGATGCGCTTCCGCGCGGTGTCCTCCGGGTTGCCCGACCGCGGGTCCTGCGGCAGGTAGCCGATCTCGCCGGAGCGGTCGATCTTGCCGTCGGTCGGCTGCGACTCACCCGCCAGCGCCTTGGTCATCGTGGTCTTGCCGGCGCCGTTGCGCCCGACGAGGCCGATCTTGTCACCCTTCTCGACACGGAAGGACACGTTCTCCATGAGGAGGCGGGCCCCGACACGGATCTCGAGGTCGTGCACGGCAAGCACTAGAGGACGTCCAATCAGTTGGTGATGTGCACAACGACGTGTGCGGGAGGTGCACCGCTACGCTGACGGGACCGATGGTCCTCGAACGGGACCAGCAGTCCATTCTAGGAGAATCCATGACGAACGCCACCGGGTTCGCTCGCCGCGCAGTCCTCGCCGACCGCATCCGCACCTCGGGCCTCGCCACCGACGCCGCCCTCGTGGCCGGCGGTGCCCTCTTCACCGCGGCGCTCGCGCAGCTCGAGGTCCCGATGTGGCCGGTGCCGGTCACGGGCCAGACCCTGGCGGTCGTGCTCGTCGGCGCGACGCTCGGCGCCCGCCGCGGCATGCTCGCGCTGCTCGTCTACGCGGTCGCCGGCCTCGCCGGTGCCCCGTTCTTCGCCGACATGCAGGGCGGCCTGCAGGCCCTCGCGCTCCCGAGCTTCGGCTACGTGATCGGCTTCGTGCCGGCCGCCGGCGTCATCGGCTGGCTCGCCCGTCGCAACTGGGACCGGAAGGTCGGCCGTGCCACCGTCGCGATGCTGCTCGCCAGCGCGATCCCGTTCGTGACCGGTCTGCCGTACCTCGCCGTCGCCCTCGGCGCACTCGGTCTACCGAACGACCTGCACTCGGTGCTCGGCGCCGGCCTGTACCCGTTCATCGTCGGCGGGGTCGCCAAGGCGCTCATCGCCGCCGGCGTCCTGCCCCTGGCGTGGAAGCTGGTCGGCCGCCGCTGACGCGACCCCGACACGAGGGGCCCCGCACCGTCCGGTGCGGGGCCCCTCGTCGTCCGTGCCCGCACGTTCCAGCGCGCCATGCGAGCGTGCAGGACACGCCGTGCGTCGCTCGCCGGACGCGCACTTGCTGTCGCCGGGAACGGTCGACCGTGACGGATCCCGCCCGCTCGGGCCGCGACCGACTCCCCCACCGACGACGGACGGGAGGGGGGGGGGGGGGGGGGCCCCCCCCCCCGCCCGCGGCGGGGGGGGGGGGGAGAAAAAAAAAAAGAACAGCACCGAAAAAAACAAAACAAGGAAACAAAAGAACAAGGAGGA
>NZ_JBFBHK010000024.1:0-30819 GCF_040685235.1 Curtobacterium sp. NPDC089185
AACAACACCACCACCCCCAAACCCCCCACACCGCGTGTGGTGCGTCTTTTCCCGGGGCCCCCCCCCCCCCCCGGGGGGGGGGGCGGGCGGCCCCCCCCCCCCCCCCGCCTCCAGGCCGTCGTGTGGTCCGATCAGGCGGCGGGCGTCTCCGCCGGGGCCTTCGAGGCCCCGTAGACGGCCGTCAGGATGCTCTCCACCCACTCGATGAGCCCGGCGTCGGGCAGGGACTCGCCGTGCGGCTTCTGCAGCGGGATGCTCGCGGCGTCCTGCTGCGGGAACCAGCGTGCGCCCGGGTACATCCGCTTGAGCCGGACCTGCGCCGAGTCGGCGAGCTCCTTGCCAGCCACGCGGAGGTTCGACCCCATCACGACCACGTCGGACAAGCCGACCTGCTGGGCCATGCGGCGGAGCCGGGAGACCTCGACGAGGGTGAGGACGGCCTGCGGCGGCTGCCCGTAGCGGTCGGTGAGCTCGTCGAGCACCATGTCGATCGCCTCGGACTGCGCAGCCGGGGCCGATGCGGCCGACAGCTTCTGGTACGCCTCGAGCCGGAGCCGCTCGGACTCGACGTAGTCCTCGGGGATGTGCGCGTCGACCGGGATCTCGAGCCGGAGCTCGGTCTGGCCCTCGGCGACGTCGCCGCGGAACTGCGACACCGCCTCGCCGATCATGCGGAGGTACAGGTCGAAACCGACCCCGGCGATGTGCCCGGACTGCTCGCCACCGAGCAGGTTGCCGGCGCCGCGGATCTCGAGGTCCTTCATGGCGACCTGCATGCCCGCGCCGAGCTCGTTGTTCGCGGCGATGGTCTCGAGCCGGTCCTGTGCGGTCTCGGACAATGGCTTGTCGGCGTCGTAGAGGAAGTACGCGTACCCGCGCTCACGACCACGCCCGACACGACCGCGCAGCTGGTGCAGCTGCGACAGGCCGTACTTGTCGGCCTTGTCGATGATGAGCGTGTTGGCGTTCGCGATGTCCAGTCCGGTCTCGACGATCGTGGTCGACACGAGGACGTCGAACTTCCGCTCCCAGAAGTCGACCATGACCTGCTCGAGGGTGCCCTCGGACATCTGCCCGTGCGCGACCTGGATGCGGGCGTCCGGCACGATCTCGGCGAGGTGCGACGCGACCGACTGGATGTCCTTCACGCGGTTGTGCACGTAGAACACCTGCCCCTCGCGGAGGAGCTCGCGGCGGATCGCGGCGGCGACCTGCAGGTCCGACTGCGGGCCGACGAAGGTCAGGATCGGGTGGCGGTCCTCCGGCGGGGTCGCCAGCGTCGACATCTCGCGGATGCCGGTGACCGCCATCTCGAGCGACCGCGGGATCGGCGTCGCGGACATGGCCAGGACGTCGACGTTGGTCTTGAGCTTCTTGAGCTGGTCCTTGTGCTCGACACCGAAGCGCTGCTCCTCGTCGATGATGACGAGGCCGACGTCCTTGAACGCGATGTTCTGCGACAGGATCCGGTGCGTGCCGATGACGATGTCGACGGTGCCGTCGGCGAGCCCGGCGATCGTCTCCTTCGACTCCTTCTCGCTCTGGAAGCGGCTCAGCGCACGCAGGTGCACGGGGAACCCGGCGAAGCGCTCCTGGAACGTCTCCATGTGCTGGCGCACGAGCAGGGTCGTCGGCACGAGGACCGCGACCTGCTTGCCGTCCTGCACGGCCTTGAACGCCGCGCGGATCGCGACCTCGGTCTTGCCGTAGCCGACGTCGCCGGAGAGCAGGCGGTCCATCGGGATGGGGCTCTCCATGTCGCGCTTGATCTCGTCGATCGTGGTGAGCTGGTCGGCGGTCTCGGCGAACGGGAACGCCTCTTCCAGCTCGCGCTGCCACGGGGTGTCGGGCCCGAACGCGTGGCCCTTCGACGCCATGCGCGCGGAGTAGAGCTTCACGAGGTCGACGGCGATGTCGCGGACGGCCTTGCGCGCCTTCGACTTCGCCGCGGACCAGTCCGACCCGCCCATCTTCGACAGGGTCGGGTTCTCGCCACCGACGTACCGCGAGAGCTGGTCGAGCTGGTCGGTCGGCACGAAGAGCTTGTCGCCCGGGTAGTTCCGCTTCGACGGCGCGTACTCGAGCACGAGGTACTCCCGCTGCGTCTTCACGGCGTTGCGGCCGCCGGAGCTGACCTCGCGGGAGACCAGCTCGACGAACTTGCCGATGCCGTGGGTGTTGTGCACGACGACGTCGCCCGGCTTCAGCTGCAGCGGGTCGACGACGTTCTTGCGGCGACCGGCGAGCTTCTTGACCGTGCGGGCACCCTGCTGCACGCTGCGGCCGTAGAACTCGGCCTCGCTGAGCAGGGCGATCCGCGGGTCGGGGGTGGCGAAGCCGGCCTCGACGGAGGCCGTCGTGACGATCACGACGCCCGGCTCCGGCGGTGCCGTGAGGTCCTCGGCACGCGCGGCGACACCGGCGTCGGCGAGTACCTGGACCGCGCGCTCGACGAGTCCCTTGCCCTGCGCCGTCACGACGACGCCCCACCCGTCGTCGACGAGGTGCTTGACGTGCTCGACGGCGCCGTCCGCACTGCCCGCGAAGCTCGGGATCGCCTCGGCGCGCACGCGGATGTACTCGCCGGCCTCGGCGGCGGCCTCGGCGTCGCTCAGCACGCGGTCCCGGTCGCCCTCGTCGAGCCCGGAGTCGAACGGCGTCACCGTCCACCAGGTGCGCTGGCCGCGGGTGTTCTTGAGCTGCTGCACGGACAGGAAGTTGCCCGCGTCGAGGTCGATCGGCGCCTGTGCCCCCGCGACCGCGGCGCTCCAGGCGGCCTGCAGGAACTCGGTGTTCGTCTCGGCCAGGCTGTGCGCGCGCCCGGCGACACGCTCCGGCGAGAGGACCGCGATCGTCGCGGCCTCGGGCAGGTACGTGGTGATGGGCACGAGGTCCTGCACGAGCGCCGGCGCGAGGGACTCCATGCCCTCGACCGGGATGCCCTCGGCGATCTTCGCCAGCATCTGGGACAGGTTCGGGAACTCGTGGAGCATCTCGCGGGCCCGCTGCCGGACGTCGTCGCTGAGCAGGAGCTCGCGGGACGCGGTGAGCTCGACCGACCCGAGGTCGTCGTCGGTGGTGCGCTGGTCGGCCACCGAGAACGCCTTGATCGCCTCGATCTCGTCGCCGAAGAAGTCGACGCGCACGGGGTGGTCGGCGCCCGGCGGGAAGACGTCGAGGATGCCGCCGCGCACCGCGAACTCGCCGCGGCGGGTGACGAGGTCGACGCGGGCGTACGCGAGGTCGACGAGCTGCGACGCGATCTGCGCGAGGTCGTTGCCGCGTGAGTCGGTCCGGAGGGCCACCGGTGCGAGCGACGTCAGGTTGCCGGCGATCGGCTGCAGCGCGGCCCGCACGCTCGCGACGACGACGGTCGTGCGACGGTCGGCCGGGTCGGCGTCCTGCCACGCCGCGAGCTTCCGGAGCGTCGCGATGCGGGTGCCGACGGTCTGCGCGCTCGGGCTGAGGCGCTCGTGCGGCAGGGTCTCCCACGCGGGGAACTCGAGGACCTCGGCATCGGGCACGGTGCACGTCAGCGCGCCGCGGACCGCCTCGGCCTCGCGCCCGGTGGCCGTGACGACGAACAGGCACTGGGGACCGCCGCGTTCGGCGAGCAGGGCACCGAGCAGCGGGACGCGCAGGCCGTCGACGACGGAGAAGTCGGCGTCACGCGCGGCGGCGCGGAGGACACGATCGAACGCGGAGGCGCGCGAGAGCGCAGGGATGATGCCCGAGATCGTCACTCAGACGATGGTACCGGCGGCGTCCGACACGCGGTTCGGCGTGCGCGGCCGGCGAACACGGGCCGCGCACGTCGGTCAGCTGCGGCGGCGACGCCGCAGCAGGAGGCCGGCCGCGACGAGGACCGCGGCGGCGAGCAGTGCCGGGGCGAGCGGCGTCGCACCGGTCCAGGCCAGTGCGCCCCGCCCGGGTCCGGCAGCGGTGTCGCTGCCGGTGGCCGCGGGGTCGGCTGCCGGTCGACCGGGAGGCGCGGTGCCGGTGTCCGCGCCACCCGCGGTGTCCGAGGGGGTCGCCCCGGGGCCGGGGGCCGCCGTGGGGGCGCCGGTCGGGTCCGGTCGCGGGGCACCCGTCGGTCCGCTGGTCGCCGTCGGCGACGGTGCGACGGTGGCCGTCGGCGTCGCGGTCGCCTGCGCCGTCGGGGTCAGGGTCGGCTCCGGGGTCAGGGTCGGCTCCGGCGTCGGCGTCGGCGTCGGCGTCGGGGTCGGCGTGGTCGGCGGATCGGTGGGACCCGACGTCGGAGCCGGGGTCAGGATCGGCTCCGACGTCGGGAGTGGGGTCGGATCGGGGGTCGGCGCGACCGTCGCGGTCGGGTCGGCGGTCGGGTCGGGGACCGGCGTGCCCGTGGCGGTCGGCTCCGCGGTGGGCTCGGTCGTCGCGGTCGGGCTCGGCACGGCGACCTCGCGACCGGAGGACGTGGCCGTCACGATCCGCTGCCGGTTGTAGTCCGCGACGACGAGCGTCCGGTCCGGTCCGACCGTCACGGCGGTCGGGTTCGCCAGCGTCGATCCGTCCGGAGCCGTCGAGAACGCCGCGGTCCACGCACCGGCGGTCCGTGCCCAGACCACACCGTGTCCGTTGTCCACCGCGAAGACGTCGGCCCCGTCGACGGCGACGCCGCGGAGCCTCGACTGCGGGTCCCCCGGGAAGCCGAGTGCCGCGGCGGTCCCCGTCGCACGGTCGACCTGCCAGACCTCGTCGGTCCCGGCGTCCGTCACGGCGAGCGTCCGGCCGTCGGCCGAGACCGCGACGCCGCTCGGGTCGGTCCACGGCCCGGGCACCGTCGTCCACGCGTCGGAGCCGAGTCCGGCGGTGAAGAGCGAGCCGCTGCCCGGGACCGCGGCGAACACGGTCGTGTCCGACACCGCGAGCTCGGACACCGCTCGGCGGACGGGCGGCGCCGTGCGGGAGAGGACGCGACCGTCGGCGTCGAGCACGGCGAGTGCGGGACGACCGGCCTCGGCCACGACGATCCGACCGTCCGCGGTGGTCGTGACCGCCGAGGGGTTCCACAGGTCACCGCTGCCGGTCCCGAAGGGCGCGACGACGCTCCAGGTGCCGTCGACCGCGCGGCGCAGCAGCCCGTTCGCCGAGAAGTCCGCGAGGAGCAGCGACCCGTCGGCAGCCCGGTGCACGTCGTTCGGTGCACCGAAGCGTGTCGCGACCGGGGGCGCGGCGGTCTCCGCGCTCGTCGGGGTCCAGGTCTCGGTGGCGGCGACCGCGCCGTCCTGCGTGAGGATCGAGGCCAGTCCGACCGCCATGACCGCGATCGCCGCGGGCACCACGCCCACGGCTGCCCGGAGTCGCGGTGTCGGTCGTTCCCGGTGCGGTGCTGGTCCCATGGTCGTCCCCCTCGTCGGGGACGATCTCCCCGCGGCGAACCTACCGACCGTCGGGGGACGGAGTGGTCCCCCACTTCGGGGACCACGCGCCGACCGGACAGCTGCCCTGCGACGGGGCCGTCGCGTGCCGGGCGGTGCGCCGCGTGTCGGAGGTGGGGCGTGCCTCCCGGCCGGGGACCGTCAGGAGGGAGCGTGCACGCGCTGCTGCGCGGCGAGGAGGCCGAGCTCCGCGATCGCCTCGACGGCGTCGGCGCCGTCGGCGAGCAGGTTCGGCAGCGTCTTCTTCTCGGTCGGCGAGAAGTCGCGCAGGACGAAGTCAGCCGGGTCCTGGCGGCCCGGCGGACGACCGATGCCGATGCGCACCCGGCTGAACTCGTTCGCGCCGGTCGCCTTGATGATGTCGCGCAGCCCGTTGTGACCGCCGTGCCCGCCGTTGCCCTTGAGGCGCACGGTGTCGAACGGCAGGTCGAGCTCGTCGTGCACGACGACGAGGTCGGCCGGGGTGACGCTGTAGAACCCGAGGACGCTCGAGACGGGGCCGCCCGAGGTGTTCATGAACGAGCCGGGCTTGGCGAGGACGAGCTTCGGTCCGCCCGGCACGAGACGCCCCTCGGCGACCTGGTTCGGCGTCTTGTGCTTCTTGAACGTCGCGCCCATGCGGGCCGCGAGTTCGTCGAGGACCATCTGGCCGACGTTGTGACGGTTGCCCGCGTAGTCGGGCCCGGGGTTCCCGAGCCCGACCACGACGAGGGTCGTTCCTGTCATCAGCGTCGGCCAGACGTTCCGTAGAGCCTGTTACTCGGAGTCGGCGTCGACCGGGGCGGAGCCGCCCTCGGCGCCGGCCTCGGCGCCCGCCTCGGCAGCGGCCTCGTCGGCGGCGTCGTCGTCGGCGGTGCCCCGCGGGGTGACGATCTGGACGACGAGCGCCTCGGCGTCGGTCTCGAGCTCGGCGCCCGACGGGAGCTCGAGCTGCGAGGCGAGGACCTGCGTGCCGTCCTCGAGGCCCTCGACGTCCACGGTCACGTGCTCCGGGATGTCGGTCGCCTCGACGAGCAGCGAGACCGAGGAGAGGTCCTGCACGTGGATGGTGCCGGAGAAGGACTCACCGGTGACGACGACGGGGACGTCGACGGTGACCTTCTCGCCACGACGCACGACGACGAGGTCGATGTGCTCGATGATCTGGCGCACCGGGTCACGCTGGACGTCCTTGACGAGGGCGAGCTGCGCCGAGCCCTCGATGTCGAGGTCGACGACGGCGTTCGCGGTACGGACGAGCAGCATCGTCTCGTGGCCCGGCAGGCTGATGTGCTGCGGCTCGGTGCCGTGGCCGTAGACGACCGCGGGGATCTTGTCGGCGGCACGGAGCTTGCGCGCTGCGCCCTTGCCGAACTTGGTGCGGTTCTCCGCTGCGAGCTTGGTGTAGTCGGCCATGGTGGCGCCTCCTGGTGTCGTGGTCGACGCCGGGGTGCCGGCATCGGGGGGTCTGTGGTGTTGCAACTCGAACGCGTGCACGCGTGAGGAACGCTCCCAGGGCTGGGCCGGGTCTCCCTACCGCGTCGATCACGGCCGCGCATGCGCGGCCCTCGCCGAAGTCGGTTCACGAGTCTAGCAGGGGCTGCCGGGCGTGTCGTCCGGATGCTGCGCCGCGGACGGATCGTCCGGCGCCGCGACGGACGGGAGGCGCGTGGCGGGGTCGCCACGCGCCTCCCGTCCCGCGTGGTCGCCTAGTGACCGGCGGCCTCCGCACCGCGGGGCAGCCTGAGGAAGGACAGCACCACGAACGCGACCGCGTAGAGGGCGACGAAGGTCCAGACGACGCCGCCGGGCCCACCCCAGGGCAGGACCGCGCTCACCACGGCGTTGCCGAGGAACGTGGCGCCGCCGGCCGCGGTCGCGTACATGGCCATCGCAGCACCGCGACGCTCCTCGCCGGCGAAGGCCGGGACGACCGCGCCCATCGGGGTGAAGCCCGCGAGCATGATGCCGAAGAGGGTGCCGGCCGTGGTCGCGAGCCAGAAGCCCCACTCTGAGCCAGCCGGGACGAGGTGCGGGACGTACCACCAGGCGAGGAGACCGACCGCCGAGGCCGCGATCCCGAACCACTTCACCGTGCGGATCCAGCCGATGCGGTCGCCGAGCGCGCCGAAGAACGCGTTGAAGAGGATGTTGCCCGCGTAGACGATGACGGTCATGGTCAGCCACTTCGCCTGTCCCCAGCCGAGCTCGGTCCCGATGACCGCCGGCATGATCACGAACATCCCGAACTCGGGGGCGGTGTTCACGAGCCGGATGACGACGGCGAGCAGGACCTTCGGTCGCTTGACGCACACCTCGATGCCGGAGGCGAGCACCCGAGCCGCCGACTGCTCACGCGGGGCGATCCGGCCGAGCCCGGTCGTCTCGTGCACGCCGAACCGGACGATCACCCAACCGACGACGGCGAACAGGAGCGACAGGGCCATCGACCACGTCTCGCCGGTCGCTCCCCCACCGAACGCCGGGATCGACCCGATGGCGACGAGCGAGCCGAGGGTCGGCAGACCGCCGGTGAACACCACGTAGAACCAGCCGACCGCGGTGGCGTTCCGCTCCCGGGCGACCGTGTGGTTGATCCAGCACAGGAACGAGAAGGCGAACAGCGGGAAACCGAGCCCACGGAGGAAGTACGTCAGCGCGATGAGGCCGACCGAGGCGGTGGGGAGTGCCGCGAGGAACGCGACCTGGAACACCACCCAGAGGACGGCGCCGAGGGTCATCACCCGACGAGGACCCCAGAGGTCGGAGAGCACGCCGGCGAAGTACGAGGCGACGAGGACCGCGACACCGTAGATGCCGATGATCGTCGCCGCGCTGGCGGTCCCGCCGCCGCCGAGCACGCCAGCGATGTGCGGCGCGATGAAGTTCGACTCGATGCCGTCACCCGTCATGAAGACGAGCACGCCGAGGAAGCCCCAGCGCAGCGGGTGCGGGATGCCGAGGCGGGCGAGGAGGCCGTCCCGGGTGGTGGCGGTGCCGCTCGACGGGCGTGGAGGCGCTGTGGCGGCCGGTGTCGCGGTGCCCGTCGGCGGGGTGAGGGTCGTGGTGCTGTTGGTGCGGGGTTCCGACATGTGTCGTCTCTCCTGGAGGGCCCCCGGAGTGCTCGACCCGGCATCGCGGCATGTCTCCGGGGTGCGCCGCGCACCACGCTCCCGGTCGCCCGCGCGGTGGCTGCGGGGGTCTGGGGCGTCGGCGATGATGCGAGTCCTGTACCCGGGGCTCCCCGTGGTGCTGTGAGGGGAGACCACCGGCGGACCATCGCCGGCCCGAAGCATGGTGTCCGAGATTAGACCGCTCCAATGGTTCCGGTCAAGAACGACAACTGTTGTGCAACGATCTGGGCGGGGGCGCGCCGGCGGGCGGACGGCGTGCGGGTTCCGGTGCGGCTGCGGCTGGGGCTGCGGCTGCGGCTGCGGCTGCGCACCCTTCCCGTGCGGCCGCGGGCCGGTCCCCCCAGGACCACCTGCCCGCGACCGCGGCTCAGTCGACGCCCTCCGGCGCCGGCGGCGCGAGCCGCTCGATCGTCGCCGCGACGCGCTCCGCCACCGCGACCTGGTCCGGTCGGACGGCGTCGAGGACTGCGGCGTCGGACGCGGTGACGTGCAGGAGACGAGACCACTGCGCGTCGTACAGGGCTCGTCGGTAGCCGGAGGACTCCTGGCAGGCCACGTCGTGCTCGGCGAGGGCGGTCTCGGCGTCCGGCACCGGCAGCGCGGGGCCGCTGGTACCGAACGCCTGGCGCATCGCTCCGGTGGGCATGCCGTGGGGCTCCTCGGGCAGCGCGCTCGGTGCCACGGGCGCCAGGCAGGTCCGCCACCGCCCTGCTGCGGCCACGACCGCGGGCTCGCGGCGTGCCGCGTCCGCCGCGAGGAAGGTGAGGCGCTTCGCGGTCGTCGAGGCACCCTGGGCCGCTCCGTCGTCGTCGGTGCCGAGCGCCTGGCGGGACGCCCGGAAGCAGCGGTCGACGGCGTCGCGGTCGGCCCGGTCGAACGCGGCGTTCCGCTCCGGGTCCTCGCCCCGCTGCCGCCAGCCGTCCCGGTTCGCGCCCCGCGCGGACGGCTGCTGGTACCCCCGTTCCGCGGCTGCCTCCGCACGCAGCGGGCGCGACCACGCCAGCGCCGGAGCGTCGTTGCCGCGGACCGGCGTCTCGTCGCTGATCGAGTCCGCCTGCAGGCCCGCGAGGGTCGCCCACGGCACCGGGGAGTCGATGCCGAGGTCGCGCAGGCACGGTTCGTCGAGCAACGCCTCCGCGTAGCCGACCTCGGACCACCCCGGCTGCGCGTACCCGTCGAGCGGCATCGACCACGTGTCGAGGTCCCGATCGGCGGTGGGGCGGACGGCGTGGTCGGCGGGCTCCGGCAGGCTGTGCAGGACCGCTCCCCCGAGACCGGCGACGACGAGGACGAGGGTGCCGGTCTTCGCGGCACGCTGGGTGATGCGCATGGTTCCCCCTAGGCGCGGACGAGGCCGCGTTCGTGTGCGGTGATGACGACCTGGATCCGGTTCCGGAGTCCGAGCTTCGTCAGCACCGCGCGGACGTGGGTCTTCACGGTGGCCTCGCTGAGGAACACCGACGACGCGATCTCCTGGTTGCTCAGGCCCTTCGCGACGAGCAGGAACACCTCGCGCTCCCGCGCGGTCAGGACGTCGAGCACCTCGTCCGCACGCGGGGTCTCGACGAGGGTGCCGTCGGCGCGGAGCAGGTCGAGTGCCTCGGTCTCGGTCGGTGCCGGGCGCCCCTCGTGCACGTCGCGGATCGTGGTGAGCACGACCTCGGGCAGCGCGTCCTTCGTCAGGAAGGCCGCGGCCCCGGCGCGGAGGGCCGCGAGCACGGCCTCGTCCCGCCGGATGGTGGTGAGCACGACGACCTTCGGGCGGTCGCCTCCGCGTGCGGCCAGTCGTGCCGTCGTCTCGATGCCGTTCAGCACCGGCATCCGGAGGTCCAGGAGCAGGACGTCCGGCTCCGCCTCCGCACAGAGGGCCAGTGCAGCGGTGCCGTCCGCCGCGGTGCCGACGCAGGTCATGTCGTCCTGGGCGTCGACGAGCATCCGCATCCCGGAGGCGAACAGGGGCTGGTCGTCGACGACGGCGACGCGGACCTCGCTCACCGGGTGCCCTCGGCGGGCAGCCACCCCGTGACGACGAACTCGTCCGGCTCGTCGCCCACGCCCGCGCGGAGCCAGCCGCCCGCGAGACGGGCGCGCTCCCGCATGCCGTTCACGCCGGAGCCGACGCCGTCGAGCCGGACGAGCGGCGCGTCGCCGCGCGAGGTCACGACGATCCCGAGACCGGCTCCGCGCCAGTCGAGCACCACCCGCGCTGACGCGGTCCGGCCCTGGTGCTTGAGCACGTTCGTGAGGCTCTCCTGCACGATGCGGTGCACGGCACAGCCGACGGCGGTCCCGAGCGACACCGGGTCGCCGTGCTGCTCGAAGGACGCCTCCATCCCGAGTTCGCGCATGTCCTCGACCAGGTCGGGGACGTCCGCCAGCCCGTGCACGGCGTCCGGCCCGGAGCCCTGGATCCGTTCGACGAGCGACCGAACGTCGCCGAGGGCGTTCCTGCTCACGTCGGCGATGTCGCGGAGGGCGGTCGCGGTCGGACCGTCCGGACCCGCGACGGCCGCGGCGCCCTGGGCCTGCGACACGACCACCGCGAGCGAGTGCGCGAGCGAGTCGTGCACGTCGCGGGCGATGCGCGCTCGGTCCTGCTCCGCACGGAGTTCGGCCGTGGTGACCTCGGTCTCCCGCTCGGCCTCGACGACGCGGACGCGGGCGAGGCCGATCCGCCACGCGGCACCGACCGCGACGCCGACCGCCCACGCGATCCCGCTCGCGCCGGCGAGCGCCAGGGTCAGCAGGACGACGTCGTTCCGGGTGCCCGAGCGCGAGGCCGTCCAGTTCCCCCACACGTCGGGGTCGGCCACGGTCGGCACCGCCATGGCCCACGCCGCGGCGGCGCTGGCGACCCCGAGGACGGGCACCGCGAGCCACCGCAGCAGCCCCGATCGGCCGGCACCGACGAGACCGACGACGATCGCGACGGCCAGGTAGGTCGGCCACGTCGTGTCCCGCGGTCCGGGCAGCAGGTGCAGCGCCTGGAGCAGCGGCACGACCACGACGAGTCCGAGCGCCGTGGCGGGCATCCAGTTCGCCAGACCGATCGCGACCGCGAAGGCGCTGACGACGAGCACGTGGCCGGTCAGGTCGCTGCGGCCGGCCTCCGCGACGATCCACAGCACCAGGTACACGGCGCCGGCGGCGGGAGCCAGGAGGTGCCGTGCCCGGCGGCGGAGGAACGAGGTCATGTCGGCGAGCGTAGGGCGGGCGTCGCGGCCGCAGCGACCGGACGACGACGCTTTCATCCGCGGGGATGAGGACCGGCCCTGCGTCAGCGCCCGACGTCGCGACGGTGCCGCTGTGCGGCCCGCAGCAGCTCCCGGGCGCGGTCGCTCGCCGCCTCCGCCTCGTCGCGGGCCCGCTCGGCACGTCCGACCGCGGCCGTCGCCTCGGCGAGCTGCCGTTCGAGGTCCGAGCGGTGGTCCTCGGCCGCCTCGAGCTCGGACTCCGCGGCGTCGAGCGCGGCGTCGGCGTCGCGGGACTCGCTCCGGGCCACCGACTCGGCCTCGCGGGCGGCGCGGCGTTCCGCCGCCGGGTCGGCCGCCGTCGTCGGCGCCGGTGTCGGTGTCGGCTGTTCCTCCGACTCCGGTTCCGCTCGCGGTCCGGGGTCCGGACGGGAGGCGCGGCTCGCCTTCCGCGTCCGCCTCGCGCTGGTGATCGGGATGGGTTCGGCGTCGGTGCCGGACCACGCATCGGGGACGGCGGCCGGGTCGGCGAGCGCGCCGTCGAGGTCGACCGCCTCGAACCCGGCGCTCTCGAGGGGTCGGACGAGCAGTCCCGAGCGGACCGCGGCACCGGCGTGCGGATCCGTCATCGCGGCCTCGATCGTGGCGCGGACCTGGTCGAGCACCGCCGACGTCGCCGGGTGCCCGGCGTGCGAGGCCAGGTCGGCGCCGGCCTGCGCGAGTGCCGTCACGACCGCGCCGCGCTGCTGCCGGAGCTGCCGGATCGCCGCGGGGTCCGCGTCGGCCTGTGCCTGCCGGATCGCCGGGCCCAGGTCCACGGCCTCGTCGAGGGCACCCTCGTGCGCGAGCAGGTCGACCACCCAGGCGGCGGGCGCGGGCTTCCGCAGGCCACCGATCCTGGTGGCCAGCGCCCGGTCGTCCTTCCGCACGGCACGCTGTCGCGCGGTGCGCTCACGCACGAAGTCCGCGGGCGCGACGAGGAGCAGTTCCCTCGCCACCTCCGCGAACTCCACGCACCCAGCATGCCCGGCGCTGCGGGAGCCGCTACCAGTCGTGGACGGTCCCGTCGGCCAGGCGGTTGAACGGCAGGTACGCCTGCTCGTAGGGGTACTTCCCGGCCTCGTCGACGTCGAGCGTCACGCCGAGACCCGGCTCGTCGCCCGGGTGCAGGAAGCCGTCGGTGAACGTGAACGTCTGCCGGAACACCTGGTTCGTCCGGGGGCCGTGCTGCATGTACTCCTGGATGCCGAAGTTGTGGATCGCCAGGCCGAGGTGCATCTGCGCCGCGAGTCCGACCGGCGAGATGTCCGTCGGTCCGTGGAACCCGGACTTGATCTGGTACATCGCCGCGTAGTCCATCGTCTTGCGCAGCGGCGAGATCCCGCCCATGTGCGTGACGGCACCGCGGACGTAATCGATGAGCTGGTCGCGGATGATGTCCTTGAAGTCCCAGATCGTGTTGAAGACCTCGCCGATCGCGAGCGGCGTCGTGGTGTGCTGGCGGACGAGCTTGAGCGCCTCCTGGTTCTCGGCGGGGGTGCAGTCCTCGAGCCAGAACAGGTCGTACGGCTCCAGGCTCTTGCCGAGCTTGGCGGCCTGCAGCGGGGTCATCCGGTGGTGTCCGTCGTGCAGGAGCGGCAGCTCGGGGCCGAACTCGTTCCGCACCGCCTCGAACACCGTCGGCACGTGCCGCAGGTAGGCGCGGGTGTCCCAGTCCTCCATCGCGGGGAACGCCCCGCGCTGCGCCGGCTCGAAGTCGTAGCGGACGCCCGCGTTCCCCTCCGTCGTCCTGTTCGAGGCGATGCCGTAGATGCTCTCGAGCCCGGGGACGCCGGTCTGGACCCGGATGGACCGGTAGCCCTCCTCCTGGTGCTCGCGGATCGAGTCGAACAGCTCGGGCAGCTCCTTGCCGGAGGCGTGCCCGTACGCCATGAGTCCGGTCCGGGAGGCGCCGCCGAGCAGCTGGTAGAGGGGCATGCCGGCGACCTTGGCCTTGATGTCCCAGAGCGCCATGTCGACCGCGGCGATCGCGGCCATCGTGACCGGACCGCGTCGCCAGTACGACGAGCGGTAGAGGAACTGCCAGGCGTCCTCGATGCGCGAGGCGTCCCGACCGGCGAGCAGCGGCACGACGTGCTCGGTCAGGTAGGCGGCGACGGCGAGCTCCCGGCCGTTCAGCGTGGCGTCGCCGAGCCCGGTGACGCCGTCGACGGTCGTGATCCGCAGCGTGACGAAGTTCCGGTCCGGGCTGGTGACGACGACCTCGGCCCGGTCGATCAGCTGGCCGCGGTCGGTCGAGGCCCACGTGTCCGGCCGTCCCGACCCCGCATCGCTCGCCGGTCCCCCGTCGCCCGCGCCGGGGAGAGGTGCGGCCGGGTTCGTGGTGCTCGCGTGGCTGGCGTCGGTCATGCGGGGACTCCTTCGTCGGCGGGACCGCGGAGCGTGCCGCGGCGGTGCGGGTGCGGTCACGGCGAGCGCGACGTGCACGTCGAGTCTGCCCCGGGGGCGCCGGGATCGCCACGGGATGGAGCGCCGAGCACTCGACACACTGCGAAACTCGAAATTTCATATGTGGGATCGTGGTCACCGGGAGCCGCTCGGAGTTACAGATGGACGGCCCTGCACCCCCGACCGAGGAGCGTCATGCCCCGTCAACCTGTCCCCCTCCGCTCCGCGGCAGCGGTCGTCGCGCTCGCCGTCGGGCTCGTCCCGGTCGCGCCCGCCGCCGCTGCGACCGCCACGCCTGCCGCGAGCGCCACGCCTGCCGCGACCGTCGGACTCGCCCTCGACGTCGCCGCGGACGGTCGTGGCCCGTTCACCCCGGACGACGGACCGGCTCGTGACTCCGGTCCCGCGAACGGCGTCGTCCGCACGGAGGACTCCGTCACCTACCGGGCGACCGTCAACGCGGACGGTGGCACCGCCCACGACGAACGCTTCGTGCTGGACGCCCCCGAGGGCACCAGCTGGGACGGGGTCCCGCTGCCCTGCCGCGGTCCCGGTTCGGCGGTCACGGGCCGACGACTCACCTGCGTCCTCGGCGACGTCGCCGGTGGGCACGCCGTGGCCGTCCCCGTCGTGCTCCACGTCTCCGGCGACCTGCGGAACGGCGACCGCATCGCCGTGACCGGCACCGCCACGGCGGACGACGCCGACACGACCGCACCCGTCACCTCGGCGACCACGACGGTGTCCGCTGCTCCACGGTACGACCTCAGCAAGCAGGTGGTCGGCTCCGTCCTGACGACCGACGCCCCGGGGCCGGACGGCACCCCCGGCATCCAGCTCGTCTACCCGATGACCGTGGACTGGCAGTCGCCCGTCCCCGGGCAGGGCGTGCTCGGCTTCGAGCGGAGCACCGGCGACATGACCTTCACCGACGACGTGTCCCGCCTGCTCGGCGACCGCCCGTCCGGCGCGGTGCTGTGGAACGGCGGTCGCCCCGCGTGCGGTCGGAACGGCGAGGACGGTGTGCAGTTCGGCGGTCTGCCGGGTGGTCGCGGCGGCGGGGACCGCGCGGTCGTCGACTCGGGCACGATCACCTGCACGCAGTCCGGCCCGGGTGCAGACGTCGGCGTCACGATCACCGGTGCCGTCACCGACCCGTCGCGGATCCCCACCCGGAGCGTCACCGGCGGGCCGATCAGCGGCGGCGTGGAGCCCTACGTCGTCAGCGGCTGGATCAGCCTCTGGATGCCCACCCCGACGGTGACGACCTCGGTCGAGTCCGTGAACACCTACACGGCGCTGCAGACGACCTCGGTCGGCGGGGCGCCGAACTTCGGCGGCGGCACGGAGCCGACCGCGGACAACCACGCGTCGCGGAACCTGGTCGAACTCGGTCCGGGAACCGCTGGCAAGCGACTCTGGCGGCTCGGGGACGACGGCACCACGACCACCGCGGGCTCCGCGAGGGAGGGCGATCCGTGGGCGACCGGCGGCACCCTGCTCCGGAGCGACGTCGCGATGACGAACACCGGACTCGCGGCGTACCGGGACGCCGCACTCTGCGACACGTTCGACCGCCGCACCCAGCGCCTCACGGCCGTCGGGAAGCGCGCTCCCGCGTGGACCACCGGGTTCGACCACGCCCGGGTGCAGTACGCCGCCTTCGACATGGCGTCCCCGGCGCAGGGCCAGGTGCAGACGTGTGACGACGCGGACGGCCCCTGGTACGACGACCCGGACGACGTCCCCGGCGGGATCGCCGCGGTCGGCGCCGTCCGGGTGACCGGTGACCTGCGCGGTGGCGGCAGCGGCGGGCTGTACTCGACCGTCACGACCCGTCGCGCCGCCGACGGCACCCGTGCGTACGACTTCGGGCACGCCCACTTCGGCGACCAGCGTCCCGGGTGGGTGCACGACCAGCAGGATCCCGTGCTCGGTGCCGGCGGGCTGGCCGACAGCGTCGTGCTCACCGAGGACCTGGCGCGCGTCGGCAAGGTCGTCGTCGACCCCGGGCACGACGCCGACGACACCCCGGACCGGACGGACGCGGTCGTCCCGGGCAACACCGTCGACTTCGCACTCCGACCGACCCTGACGAACGGGTTCGCCGACGGGGAGCCGACCGACGTCACCGTCCGCGACGTCCTCCCGCCGCACACCTCGTACGTCGACGGCAGCGCGTCCGAGGAGCCCGTGGTCGACACGGTGGGGTCCGCCGACGGGCAGCGGCAGCAGCGGCTGACCTGGACGCTGCACGACGTCCACCCGAACTCGCGGATCACCCCGATCACGTACACGGCCGAGGTCGACGGGTCGGCGCCGGCCGGGTCGATCACGAACACCGCCACCGTGGCGGCGCCCACCGACCGGTCCGACGAACGCTGGCGCACCGCCCAGCGCGGGCTGCAGGTCGTGACGACCGGCGGGGTCGGGGTGGAGAAGACCACGCCGACACCGGTGGTCGTGGCCGGGGACCACCTCGAGTGGGACCTCCGCGCCACCGACACCGACGACACGACGATCAGCGGTCTCGACCTGATCGACGTGCTGCCGCACCGTGACGACCGTCGCGGGTCGTCGTTCCACGGCAGTGTCGGGCTGGCGACCCCGGTCTCGACGGACCCGGAGGGCGACGAGACCGTGCGCTACACCGACGCGGCGCCGTCCACCGTGTCGCTCGACGGCGCCGACGCGAGCAACCAGCCCGGCGGGAGCACCCGCTGGTGCACCGGGTCGGACCTGGGTTCGGCGGGCTGTCCGGAGTCCCTCGCGGCGGTCACGGCGGTCCGCATCGAGCGTGCGGCCTCGCTGGCGAGCGGTGCGACCGTGTCACACCGCGTCGAGCTCGCGACGACCGGCGCGCGCGACGGTGACACCTACGTCAACCGGTTCGGGCTCCGGACGTCGGACCTGGCGCTGCCGGTGCAGTCGAACCCGTCGACCGTCCGCGTCGTCGCGGGTGCGATCGGCGACCGCGTCTGGGACGACCGGAACGACGACGGCCTGCAGGACGACGACGAGCCGGGCGCCGGCAGTGTCCCCGTCACGCTGACCGGGACCGACGACCGCGGTGCGACGGTCGAGCGCTCCGTCACGACGGACGCCGACGGCGACTACGGCTTCGACGGGTTGCGCCCCGGGCAGTACCGCGTCCGCTTCACCGCCCCGGAGGGAGCGCACTTCACCGCGAGGCACGTCGGCGACGACCCGGCGGTCGACTCCGACGCCGACCAGGACGGGACGACACCGGTCGTCACGCTGGACCGCCGCTCGGGCGCGGACGGCGCCCTCGAGGGTGTGACGCGTGACGAGACCGTCGACGCGGGTCTCGTCGAGGACGACACGGCGACGGACCCCGGGCCCGGTCCGGGTGACGGCAACGGGGACGGGGTCGGCAACGGGTCCGGGTCCGGGTCCGGACCGGGCGGCGGGAGCAGCGGTCACGGCGACGGAGGGCGTCCGGTGGGTCACGGGTCGCGCGGCCCGGCCGCGAGCGCCGGGCGCCTGGCGTGGACCGGGACCAGCATCACCGCGGCGAGCGCCCTGGCGCTGGCGCTGCTCGCGACCGGCTGCACCGCGCTCGCCACCCGGCGACGGCGGCGGCTCGCGACGGACGCGCCGGGCAGCGACGCTCCGGGTACGGACGACGAGGGATCGCTGCCGACCGCCCGGACGTGATCGCCGGACGGGGCCGGTCCGCCGTCGAGCGGCCGGTCCCGTCGACGTCTGCGTCTCCTGCCCGCCGCGACGCGGCGCGGTAGCGTCGTGGTCGTGCACGAGGACCGCGCGGACCCGCTCCCCGTCGACCGTGGGGACCGCGATCGCCGCGCCGGACGCCTGGTCGTCGAGGCCTACAGCGACCGAGCCGACGAGTACGCGCAGGTGCTCGGCTCGATGCACGCCGTGCACCCGGCGGACCGGTCACTCGTCGAGTCGTGGGCGGACGGGGTCACCGGCACCGTCCTGGACGCCGGGTGCGGCCCGGGGCACTGGACGGCGCACCTCGCCGGACGGAGGCACCCGGTCGTCGGTCTCGACAGCGTGCCGCGCTTCGTCGAGCTCGCCCGCGCGGCGGCACCGGACGTCGACTTCCGGGTGGGCTCCTTCGAGACCACCGGGCTGCCGGGCGACTCGATCGGCGGGGTGCTGTCCTGGTACTCGCTCGTGCACCACGCCCCCGACCGTGTCCCGGGAGCGCTGGCCGAGTTCCGCCGGGTCCTCGTGCCCGGAGGCGGCTTGCTCGTCGGCTTCTTCGCGGGCGAGGCGCTCGAGCCGTTCGACCACGCCGTGACGACCGCCCACCGCTGGCCGGTGGCGCAGATGGCCGACGTCCTCGAGCGCGCCGGGTTCATGGTCGTCGACGTGCAGCAGCGGACCGACCCTGGCATGCGTCCGCACGCGGCCGTGTCCGCCGTCAGCCGGTGATCAGGGCTGCCATCCGGGCGTGACGAGTCCGGTCTCGTAGGCGAAGACCACGAGCTGCGAACGGTCGCGCGCCCCGAGCTTGATCATCGCGCGCGAGACGTGGGTCTTCGTGGTCATCGGGCTGACGAACAGGCGCTCGGCGATCTCTGTGTTCGTCAGCCCCAGCGCGACGAGCTGCATGACCTGGCGCTCCCGTTCGGTGAGGGCGTCGAGCGCCGGCGCCAACGAGGACGGCTTCGCGTGGGTGGCGTACGCGGCGACGAGGGAACGGGTGGCGCCGGGTGAGAGCAGCGACTCCCCCGCGTGCACGGTGCGGACGGCCCGGAGCAGCTCGGCCGGCTCGGTGTCCTTCACGAGGAACCCCGCTGCGCCGCCGCGGATCGCCTCGAAGACGTAGGAGTCCTCCTCGAACGTGGTGAGGATCACGACGTGCACGGCGTCGAGGTCGGGGTCCGCGGAGATCCGCTGCGTCGCGGCGAGCCCGTCGGTGCCCGGCATCCGGATGTCCATGAGGACGACGTCGGGACGTTCCCGTCGGACGGCCTCGACGGCGGCGTCCCCGTCGCCCGCCTCACCGACGACCGTCATGCCCGGCTCGGCCTCGACGAGCGCCCGGAGCCCCGCCCGGACGAGCACCTGGTCGTCGACCAGCACGACCCGGATCGGGTTGTCCACCGAGCTCGTCGTCGGGCTCACCGTCGGGCCGCCGCATCGGTCGTGGCCGGGGTGCCCGGGGCGACGGCGACGGGCAACCGTGCCGCGATCCGCCAGCCGGACGCCGTCGGTCCCGCGGCGAGGGTGCCCCCGACGGCGTTCGCACGCTCGCGCATGCCGATGATCCCGTTGCCGGACGGGCCGAGCAACGGGGCGACGGACGGTGCGCCGGTGGCGCGGTCGGGTGCGGCGGTGTCCTCGACGACGAGTTCGACGACCTCCGGGCCGATCCGGACCGCGATGACGGCGTGGTGGTCGTGCGCGTGCTTCATGACGTTGGTCACCGATTCCTGGACGATGCGGAAGGCCGTGCGGTCGGTGGTGCGGTCCAGCGCCGCGGGGTCGCCGTCCACCTCGGCGCGGAGGTCGACCCCGGCCGCTCGTGCCCGTTCGACGAGGTCGGGCAGGCGGTCGAGACCCGGCACGGGGTTCCGCTCGGGCTCGGCACCCGCCGACGCCGACGCCGACGCGGTGCCCGGATCGCCCTGGCCGTCCACCGAGCGCAGGACGCCGAGGATCGTGCGGAGCTCCACCAGGGCGTCGCGGCTGGTGTCCCGGATGTCGGCGAGCGACTGCCGGGTGCGGTCGGGCAGGTCGGCACCGAGGTGGAGCGCCACGCCCGCCTGCAGGTTGATGAGGGACATGCTGTGGGCGACCGAGTCGTGGAGCTCGCGGGCGATCCGCACCCGCTCGTCCCGTGCTCGTCCCTGCTCCGCCGCGGCTCGGCGCCGACGACGCTCGGCGGCTCGGTCGAGTCGGACCCGGACGAGCTCGGAGACGGACAGCGTCACCGCCACCCAGGCGACCGCGAGGAAGACGCTGTCGAGTCCGCGGCCGGACCCCCGTCCCAGCACGTCGTCGGCGGTCGGGAGCACCGCGGCAGCGATCGCCATGACGACGACGACCGTCTTCCGGCGTCCCCGGAGCCAGGCGTTGGCCGCCGCCATCGTCAGGGCCGCGACGAAGGGGCCGCGCGGGCTGACGAGCACGGCGTAGCCGACGGTGGTGACCAGGGTGACGAGCAGCACCGCGCTGGGCCACCGCCACCGCCACGGCAGGACGACGACCCCGGCGACGAGCAGCGCGATCGCGACCGGACCGGGCTGTGCCGCATCGGACACCGCCGCGCCGAGCCCGTGCGGCATCCAGGGCGGTCCGCCCCCGGCACCCGCGGGCGCACCCGCCGGGAACCGGGCGGCGAGGAGCGTGCCGCCGACCTGCACGACGGCGACCGGCAGCACCCGTCCGACCCGTGCGAACCGACGGACGCCGCGCGCACGGTCGTCGGAGACCGCGAGGGGGTCGGCCGGTTCGGATCGCATGCCCCGAGCCTAGGGTCGTCCCGCTGCGGTGCCGTCGGACGAGGGCAGGAGCTGTGGACTACTCCCCGGGGAGTACGCGGCGGCGGTGGGGAGGCCTCCGTACGACCGCGGGAGGAGCGGGAAGTGGGCCTCGACGGCGGACGCGGGACGGGCCTCCCGGCCGCCAGGCTGACACCGTCACCGATCCCGGTGACGCACCACGACCGGAGGCCACCATGCACACCGCACTCTCGACCATCGCCGCCGTCGGCCCCTACGGGCACGGCGGCGGGTTCCCCTTCCCCGTCTTCCCGCTGTTCTTCCTGCTCGCGTTCCTGGCAGCGGTCGTCGTGTTCGGCGTCCTGCGCCGCGGCAGCTGGCACGCCCGTTCCGACGCCCGCGCGGTGCTCGCCGACCGCTTCGCTCGCGGCGACATCGACGCGGAGGAGTACCGCTCGCGGCTGTCGGAGCTCGGCCGGAAGTGACGTCCGGCGGGAGCTGACGCTCAGCCGGAGGTGACCGACAGCGCCGACGTGATCGTCGCCACGGTGTCGTCGACCGACCCCTCGATCGACACCGCGACGGCGGCCTCGTCGGGCTCCGGCCGCTCGAGCGTCGCGAACTGCGAGTCGAGCAACGAGGACGGCATGTACTCGTGGTGGCGGTGGGCCTGCCGGTCGGCGATCAGCTCGTGCGAGCCGTCGAGGAACGCGATCACCAGGTCCGGCGCGGCCGCCCGCAGCCGGTCGCGGTAGACACGGCGGAGCGCGGAGTTCGCCATCACGCACCGGTGCCCGGAGGCCTGGAGCTCGGCGATGCGCGCGGCGCACGCGTCCAGCCACGGCCACCGGTCCTCGTCGGTGAGGGGCGTGCCCTGCCGCATCTTCTCCTTGTTGGCCGCGGGGTGCAGGTCGTCGGCGTCGACGAAGGTGCTCGGCTGGCCCTGCTCGGCGAGGGCGTCGGCCAGTGCCTGCCCGATCGTCGACTTGCCGGAGCCGGAGACCCCCATCACGAGCACGGGCGGGAGGACGTCGCGGTCGGTCATCCCTCCACAGTACGGGCCGTCCGGTTCCCGTCCACAGTTGCTGCGACACCCGTGCCGTCCCAGGGCTGCGGTCGTACGGTGGCGGGAGGACCGCAGGCCCTCGAGACCCAGGACGAAGGAGACGACGTGGCAGAGAACGAACAGCCCGGAGACGGCGGCAAGGCGAACATCGGCGTGGTCGGCCTGGCCGTCATGGGGTCGAACCTGGCCCGCAACCTCGCGTCACGCGAGGGCAACACGGTCGCGGTCTACAACCGCACCTACGCCCGCACCCAGGAGCTCGTCGACGAGCACGGGGACATGGGCTTCATCGCGTCCGAGGACATCGACGGCTTCGTGGCCTCGCTGGCGAAGCCGCGCACCGCGATCATCATGGTGCAGGCCGGCAAGGGCACCGACGCCGTCATCGGGCAGCTCGCCGAGCGGTTCGAGGAGGGCGACATCATCGTCGACGGCGGCAACGCCAACTTCCACGACACCATCCGCCGCGAGCACGACCTGCGCGACAAGGGCCTGAACTTCGTCGGCACCGGTATCTCCGGCGGCGAGGAGGGCGCGCTGAAGGGCCCGTCGATCATGCCGGGCGGCTCGGACGAGGCCTGGGAGACCCTGGGGCCGATCCTGAAGTCGATCGCCGCGGTCGCCGAGGGCGAGCCGTGCGTCACCCACGTCGGCACCGACGGCGCCGGACACTTCGTGAAGATGGTCCACAACGGCATCGAGTACGCCGACATGCAGCTCATCGCCGAGTCGTACGACCTGCTGCGCCGCGTCGGTCGGCACTCCACGGACGACCTGGTGAAGGTCTTCGAGCAGTGGAACGAGGGCGACCTCGAGTCGTACCTCATCGAGATCACCGGCGAGGTCCTCAAGCAGCAGGACCCCGAGTCCGGCAAGGCCCTGGTCGACGTCATCCGCGACGAGGCGGGCTCGAAGGGCACCGGCGTCTGGACGGTGCAGAACGCCGTCGGACTCGGCGTCCCCGTGTCCGGCATCGGCGAGGCGGTCTTCGCCCGCGCGGTGTCCTCGAAGCCGAGCCAGCGCGCCGCCGTGCAGCAGGCGTTCCCCGACCGCCCCGACGTGGTCGACGTGCCGGACGGGTTCGAGGACGACGTCCGCGCGGCGCTCTACGCGTCGAAGGTCGTCGCGTACGCGCAGGGCTTCGACCTCATCATCGCGGGGGCGAAGGAGTACGACTGGGACATCTCGCTCGGTGACATGGCGAAGATCTGGCGCGGCGGGTGCATCATCCGCGCGCAGTTCCTCAACCGCATCGTCGAGGCGTACGACAAGAACCCCGAGCTCGAGTCGCTGCTGGTGGACCCGTACTTCGCCGACGCGGTCAAGGAGGGCGAGGCCGCCTGGCGTCGCATCGTCGGGATCGCTGCCGCCTCGGGCGTCCCCGCACCGGGCTTCTCGTCCGCGCTCGCGTACTTCGACTCGCTCGCGTCCGACCGGCTCCCCGCGTCGCTGATCCAGGGGCTGCGCGACTTCTTCGGCGCGCACACCTACCAGCGCATCGACAAGGACGGCACGTTCCACACGCTGTGGTCGGACGACGACCGCCGCGAGGTCGAGCAGGAGCCGTCCACGCACTGAGCCGGTCTCCTTGCACGCACGGCGCAGGCCTCCGTCGTACGACGGGGGCCTGTGCTGTGCCGACGACCCGGCTCGGACGCCCGTCCGGCTCAGGCGACGATGCGCTCCCGGGCCAGGTCGGCGACCAGCCGGGTGAGCCGCGGCCCCCGGCCGAGCAGCCGCCGCGAACCGGGAGCCGCCCGGACGAAGAAGGTCGCCACCGCGGCGGTGTCGTCCGGCCGCACGTAGTGCATCGCGACGGCGCTCGCGTTCCGCTGGCCGGTCACGTCCTCGATCCCGACGTGCACCATCCGGCTCCACCGGATCACGAGCAGCCGCGTGGCCCGACGCTCCTCGAGCTCCCACAGACTGGCCTCGGTCGCGCCGAACGCCCACGTCACCCGGTCGCCGAGCGTCACCTCGGGACGGGCGTCGTGCACGTCGGCACGGAGTTCGGGTGTGGGGGCGGCCGGGACGAGCCAGACGGTCGGGTCGATCCGCCGGATCGCGAGGGCGAGGGCCTCGTCGGCGCGACGACGACGCACCGACCGGGCGCGGACGACCGCGACCACGACCGCCGCGACCCCCACCGTCACGGCGACGGCCTCGGCGATGCCGAAGAAGGTGAGTCCGGTGTGCGGGGCGGACGCGACGACGACGATGCGGCTGACGACGAGTGCGGTCCAGATCCCGAGCAGGACCCAGCGCAGCACCGCGAGGCGCCGCGCGACCGGACTCGTCGGGCGTGACGGACGCCGAGGACCGCGACGGGCTCGGCGGTCTGGTCGGTCCAACACGCTCCCGATCCTCGCACGGCAGTCGCCGGTGCCGCTGGCCCGCCGCCGTGAACGCTCGACGAACCCGGCCGCCGCGCCGACTGTCAGCCCGTCCGCGGCCCGGTCGACCTACGCTGCACGGGTGAGCACGACAGCGTCCCCGAGCACGGCACCGGCCCCGCCAGCAGCACCGACGCCGCTCCGTCGGCCGCGCCTGCTCGCCGCCGCGTGCGGGGTCGTCGCGATCGTGGCCTTCCTCGCCGTGGCCGAGCTCGGCGCCCTGCTGCTCGGCGGCGCCGGCAGTCCGCTCGTCGCGGTCGGTTCGGCGGTCATCGACCTCGCTCCCCCGGCCGCCAAGAACGTGATGGTCGGACTCTTCGGGACCGGTGACAAGGTCGCGCTGTTCGTGCTGATGGCCGTCATCACCGTCGCCGTGAGCGCGGGAGCGGGGGTCCTCGAGCGCGCCCGTCCGCCGTTCGGTGCCCTCGTCTTCGCCGTCGGTGGCGCGCTCGCGCTGTTCGCCGTGACGACCCGGTCGGGCAGCGGCACGTGGGACGGCGCGCCGACCGTGCTCGGTGTCGCGGCGGCCGTGGTCGTGCTCCGGGTCCTGCTGCAGAAGCTCCGACGGTGGGAGGCGGCGGCAGCGGTGCCGTCCGCGTCGCCGCGACCGGCCGCGACCGAACGGCGGGTCTTCCTCGTGTGGGGCGTCGCGACCGCCGCCGCCGCTGTCGTGGTGGGCGGAGCCTCCCGCATCGGCACCGCCTCGCTGCAGGCGGCGGCGGCCGCGCG
Organism: Curtobacterium sp. NPDC089185; assembly: GCF_040685235.1. Lineage (NCBI taxonomy): Bacteria > Bacillati > Actinomycetota > Actinomycetes > Micrococcales > Microbacteriaceae > Curtobacterium > Curtobacterium sp. NPDC089185. Next base: position 24,780 of record NZ_JBFBHK010000024.1, read on the forward strand.
CCGAGCCATCCGTCTGCCGGCCGCGGCGTCACGCGAGACCGCGGTCCCCGCAGGCGCGTCCCTCGACGTCGACGGCGTCACCCCGTACGTCACGCCGAACGCCGACTTCTACCGCATCGACACCGCGCTCCGGGTGCCGTCGATCGACCCGGCCGACTGGCGGCTCCGCATCCACGGCGCCGTGGACCGGGAGGTCGAGGTCACGTGGGACGAGTTGCTCGCCCTGCCGCTCGAGGAGCACATGGCCACGCTCAGCTGCGTGTCGAACGAGGTCGGCGGGGACCTCATCGGCAACGCGCTCTGGCTCGGCTACCCGATCCGGTCGCTCCTGGCACGTGCGGGGGTGCACGACGACGCCGACATGGTGCTCTCACGGAGCATCGACGGGTTCTCCGCCGGCACCCCGCTCGACGTACTGCAGGACGAGGACACCGCAGCGCTGCTGGCGGTGGGCATGAACGGCGACCCCCTGCCGCCCGAGCACGGCTTCCCGGTGCGGATGGTCGTGCCCGGGCTCTTCGGCTACGTCTCCGCGACGAAGTGGGTCACGGAGCTCGAGGTCACCCGCTTCGCGGACGCCCAGGGCTACTGGACGCCCCGCGGCTGGTCGGAGCGCGGCCCCGTCAAGCTCGAGTCCCGGATCGACACGCCCCGCGGCGGTGCCTCGCTGCCCGCAGGCGAGCCGGTCGCGATCGCCGGCGTGGCCTGGCACCCGCACACCGGGGTGAAGAGCGTGCAGGTCCGCATCGACGACGGGGCGTGGCAGGACGCCGAGCTCGCGGACTCCGTGTCGGCGGACACCTGGCGGCAGTGGGTGCACCGCTGGACCCCGTCGGCGGGATCGCACCGCATCGAGGTCCGGGCGACGAGCGCGGACGGCCAGGTGCAGACGAGCGTCCAGCGCCCGCCCGCACCGAACGGCGCGACCGGCTGGCACACCGTGCAGGTCAGCGCCGGCTGACCCGACGACCACGGTCGGCGCCAGCCCGACGACCACGGTCAGCGCCGCCGGACCTGGCGACCGCGGCACCGCGCGTCAGGACGGACGGACCGCCACGACGCACGTGCCGTCGACCTCGTCGTCGGTCTCGACCGACACCGCGAAGCCCGCGGCTGTGAAGGCCGCGGCGGACACGGCGGCCTGCTCCGCGGACACCTCGATGACGACCGCACCACCGGGACGCAGCCACTCCCCCGCTCCGACGGCGATGCGCCGGTGCACATCGAGGCCGTCCGCACCGCCGTCGAGCGCGACCCGCCGTTCGTGGTCGCGTGCCTCGGTCGGCATCGTCGCCACCGCACCCGTCGGCACGTAGGGCGCGTTCACGGCGAGGACGTCGACGGCGCCGCGGAAGCGCTCCGGCAGGGGGTCGAAGAGGTCGCCGAGCACGACGATCCCGCGGTCGCCGATGTTCTCGGCCGCGACGTCGACCGCGTCCGGGTCGATGTCCGCGGCGACCAGGTCGAGCGCTCCGACGCGTCCGAGCAGCGCCACCGAGACCGCACCGACGCCGCAGCACAGGTCGACCACCCGGTCGTAGCGCTGCAGCCGCCGCGCAGCGTGCTCGACGACGACCGTCGTGCGGGTCCGGGGCACGAACACCCCGGGCACGACGCGGACACGGTGCCCGTCGAACGCCGCCCACCCGAGCACGACCTCGAGCGGCTCACCCGCGAGCCGCCGCTGGACCAGTCCGCGCAGCCGCACGGGGTCGCCGTCACCGGCGTCGAGGAGCAGGTCGGCCTCGTCCTCGGCGAAGACGCTGCCGGCGGCACGGAGTCGCGCCGCGAGCGCGGCACGGGCGGGATGGACGCCAGGCACGACTCAGCCCGCCGGCCGGCTCACGGACGGCGCGTGGCCGGCTCGGTCAGGCAGCACCGTCGAACATCGAGGTCACGGAGCCGTCGTCGAACACCTCGTGGATCGCGCGGGCGATCAGCGGGGCGATCGGCAGGACCTCGAGGCGATCCCAGCGCTTGTCCTCCGGCAGCGGCAGCGTGTCGGTCACGACCACGCGGTCGATGAACTCGCTCTGCAGGAGCTCGGTGGCCGGGTCGGAGAACACCGCGTGGGTGGCGGCGACGACCACGCCGGTCGCGCCCGCGTTCTTGAGCGCCTCGGCCGCCTTCGCGATGGTCCGGCCGGTGTCGATGAGGTCGTCGACGAGCAGGCAGACCCGTCCGGAGACGTCACCGACGATCTCGTGCACCGAGACCTGGTTCGGCACGAGCGGGTCGCGGCGCTTGTGGATGATCGCGAGCGGGGCACCGAGCTTCTCGGACCAGATGTCAGCGACGCGGACTCGCCCCATGTCCGGCGAGACGACGGTCAGCGTCTTCGGGTCGAGGATCTGCTGGAAGCGCTCGAGGAGCACGGGCATCGCGAAGAGGTGGTCGACGGGGCCGTCGAAGAAGCCCTGGATCTGCGCCGCGTGCAGGTCGACGCTCATGATGCGGTGCGCGCCCGCGGCCTTGAACAGGTCCGCGACGAGCCGGGCCGAGATCGGCTCACGCCCGCGGCCCTTCTTGTCCTGGCGCGCGTAGGGGTAGAACGGCGCGACGACGGTGATCCGCTTGGCCGAGGCACGCTTCAGGGCGTCGACCATGATGAGCTGCTCCATGAGCCACTCGTTGATCGGCGCGGTGTGCGACTGGATGACGAACGCGTCGCAACCGCGGACCGACTCGTCGAAGCGCGCGTAGAGCTCGCCGTTCGCGAAGGTCCGTGCATCGGTCGGCACCAGGTCGACACCGAGCTCCTCGGCGATCTGCTTCGAGAGTTCCGGGTGGGCCCGACCCGACACGAGGACGAGTCGTTTCTGGCCCGTGGTCTTGATTCCGGACAAGTGCGGTGCTCACTCCCTGACCCGCTCGGGGTCGTCTCGATCGACCCGACCGCCGTCAGATCTGTTCGCCGTGCGCGTGCCGAGCCGCCTCGGCCGCCGGCGAACCGGGTCGGTGTTCCTCGACCCATCCGTCGGTGTTGCGCTGCGGGGCGTAGCTGATCGCCAGCGACCCGGCCGGTACGTCCTTGCGGACGGTCGTACCCGCGCCGGTGTACGCCCCGTCCCCAATCCTAACCGGGGCGACGAACACGTTGTGCGAGCCGGTGCGGACGTGCGACCCGACCTCGGTCCGGTGCTTGTGCACGCCGTCGTAGTTCGCGGTGATCGTGTTCGCGCCGATGTTGGACTCCTCGCCGACCTCGGCGTCGCCGATGTACGACAGGTGCGGGACCTTGCTGCCGCGTCCGATGACCGCGTTCTTCGTCTCGACGAAGGTGCCGATCTTGCCCCGCTCGCCCAGGACCGTGCCCGGACGCAGGTAGGCGAAGGGCCCGACGGAGGCGCCGTCGCCGATGACCGCGAGGGTGGCGTCGACCCGGTTCACCACCGCGCCGGCGCCGACCTCGGTGTCGCGGAGCGTGGTGTCCGGCCCGACCACCGCGCCGGCGGCGATCGCCGTCGCGCCCACGAGCTGCGTCCCGGGCAGGATCTCGGCGTCGGCCTCGATCGTGACGTCGAGGTCGATCCAGGTCGTGGCTGGGTCCTGCACGGTGACCCCGGCGACCTGGTGCCGGCGGACGATGCGGGCGTTGAGCTCGCGGGCGGCGTCGGACAGCTGCGCGCGGTCGTTGATGCCGGCCACGAGCCACGGGTCGGTCAGGGTGACGACGTCGACGGCACCGCCGCGCTCGATGACGAGGGCGGGCACGTCGGTGACGTACTGCTCGCCCTGGGCGTTCGCGGTGGTGAGCGACGGCAGCACGGCGCGCAGGTGCGTCACGTCGAAGGCGTAGATGCCGGCGTTGTACTCGGTGATGGTGCGCTGGGCGTCCGTCGCGTCCTTGTGCTCGACGATGCCGACGAAGGTGCCGGCGGCGTCGCGGACGATGCGGCCGAGACCGGTGGCGTCGTCGGCGATCGCGCTCACGAGCGTGACGGCGTTGCCGGCGTGGGCGTTCAGGAGCGCGCGGAGCGACACCGCGTCGAGCAGCGGGACGTCGCCGGAGAGCACCACGACGGTGCCGTCGAAGTCGTCGGGCAGCGCCTGGACCGCGACCTGGACCGCTCGTCCGGTGCCGGGGACCTCGTCCTGGTCGACGACGATCGCGTCGGGCGCGCGCTCGGCGACCTCGGCCGCGACGCGCTCCCGCTCGTGCCGGACGACGACGGCGAGGTGCTCGGGCTCGAGCGAGGCGGCCGTCCGCAGCACGTGTGCGACGAGGGGCAGGCCGGCGAGCCGGTGCAGCACCTTCGGGGTGGACGACTTCATGCGCGTGCCCTGCCCGGCGGCGAGGACGACGACGGCGATGCGCTGGTCGGTCATGCTCCCATCCTGGCGCAAGCACTGCCGACGGGTGCACGGCGAGCACGACGTGCACGGCGTGCACGGCCTGCACGGCCTGCACGGACGCGACGCACCCACTCGGCGGTGCCGGGCTCCCGAACCCGCTAGGCGGCCGCCGGCTCCCGCCGGACGAACGCCATGAGCACGAGCCCCGCGACGAGCACCACCACGACGCCGATGATCCCGAAACGTGTCGATCCGCCGACGGTGACCGCGATCCCGAACAGCGCCGGCGCGAGGAACGACGCCGCCCGCCCGGTCGTGGCGTAGAGGCCGAAGAGCTCGCCCTCGCGACCGGGCGTCGCGAGCCGCGACAGGTACGCCCGCGACGACGACTGCACCGGGCCGACGAACAGCGCGAGGGTCAGCCCGAGCACCCAGAACCCGGCGGTCGCGTCGCCCACGAGGAACACGCCGACCCCGGTCAGCGCAAGTCCGGCGAGCGAGACCGTGATGACCGCGCGCGACCCGAAGCGGTCGTCGAGCCGACCGGACGCGAACGTCGCGATCCCCGCGACGACGTTGGCGGCGATCGCGAAGAGGATCACCTGCGACGGCGTGAAGCCGAACACCTGCGCGGCCACGATCCCGCCGAAGGTGAACACCGCGCCGACCCCGTCGCGGAACACGGCGCTCGCGACGAGGAACGCCAGGACGTTCCGGCGCTCCCGCCACAGCCGCGCGACGTGCCGCCCGAGGTCGCGGTAGGCGCCGAGCAGGCCGCCCGCGCGCGTCCGGTCCGGTGCCGCCTCGGGCACCGTGAGGAAGAGCGGGACCGAGCTCACGGCGAGCCACACCGCGGCGATGCCGATGGCGACGCGCACGTCCCACGACCCGGACGCCACCGTCGACGGCAGGTGCAGGAGTCCGGCGACCCCCTCGTCGCCGAAGTCCTGGATGCAGAGCACGAGCAGGACGACGAGCAGCACGATGCCGCCGAAGTACCCGGCCGCCCACCCGATCGCCGACACCCGGCCGGTCTGCGGGCCCGGCGCCACCTGGCCGAGCATCGCGTTGTACCCGACCGTCGCGATCTCGTAGGCGACCGTCCCGATGCCGAGCAGGGCCGCGCCGAGCACCAGGTACGGCTGCTGCGGGGCGACGAACACCATGGCCCCGATGGACAGCGCGACGCCGACCGTGCCGATGAGCACCGACCGGCGCCGGTGCCCGGACGAGTCGGCGAGCCGCCCCACCGCGGGGGCGACGAGCGCCACCACGATCCCGGCGACGGTGAGCGCGGTCGAGACGGTCGCCGCGTTGTGCGCGAGTTCGCGCTCGACGGCGCGCGCGGCGTCCGACGAGGACCCCTCGGCGGCGACGAGCCCCGGGTCGACGAACGCACGACTGGCGAGGTACGTGCTGAAGACGAAGGTCGTGACGACGGCGTTGAAGGCCGCGGACCCCCAGTCCCAGAGCGCCCAGGACACGAGAGCCCGTCGGTCGGTGCGCTGCGGCACTGCCGCCGCCGGTGTCGCGGTCATGGCCGAACCGTAGCGCGTCGCGGTGTCGCGGCGGTGCCCCCGGTCCGGGTGCGTCGGCAGGTGCGGTCGCCGGACCGGACCGCGAGACGGACGGGAGGCGCGGTGCCAGCTGGCCGAAGGCGATCGGGTCGTGGACGGCCTGGTCGAGTGCGGCGTCCATCCTCGGGCCGGTCGTCGGCGGACTGATCGTCGACGGCATCGGCTGG
>NZ_JBFBHK010000025.1:0-26899 GCF_040685235.1 Curtobacterium sp. NPDC089185
CGTCCGACCTACTCGACGGTGACCGACTTCGCCAGGTTGCGTGGCGGCCCGCCCACCCGCACCGCGCCTCCCGTCCGTCCGTCCGTCCGTCCGTCAGTCGTAGATCGTGACCCAGTCGACCTTGACGTGCCCGCTCGCCTTGGCGGGGGTCCGCGAGCCGGTGTCGGTCTCGGCCTGCAGGGTCACCCGCATGGGCTTCGTCGGCACGGCCTTCGTGGTCGAGGCGACGAGCTTGCCGTCCCAGTAGAAGCGGACGGCGGTCCGGTCCCACTCCGTGGTCGCGACGTGGTAGAGCGCGGTGTCGGTGGGGGCGAACGTCTCACGCTCGGGCTGGAACACCATCCCGCGGGCGGACATGCTGCCGGGTACCGCGGACGCCGGTCGGGGCTTGGCACCCAGCGTGGCCTCGGGCCAGTCGATCTCGCCCTCGTTCCAGTTGTCGCTGTTGGGCCAGAGCATCACGACGAACTTGTAGCCCGGCGTGTTCGTGGTCTTGTACCGGATCGACACGCGACCGGTCGTGTGGGGCTTGTAGCCGTCCGGCATCACGGCTGCGGCCATGGGTCGTCCGGCGTCCGACTTCAGGTAGAAGTCGAGCGTACTGTTCGACACGCTGAGCACCTTCGACGGCGTGTACCGGCCCTGCCCGCTCGTGTCGGCGAAGCCGTCGTACAGGCCCATGCCCGGGTACCGCTTCGCGACCGTGCCCGTCGGTGCCGCCGTGTCGAAGTCCTGGCGGTAGGTCTGCTTCCACGTCCGCCCGTTCGAGACGACGTTCCCCTTCGGCGCCGTCGTCGTGTACGCGTTCGCCGGCGGTGCCGCGGACGCCGGGGCGGGGGCCGTGGTGTCGGCGACCGTGCCCGCTGCGAGCACGGCGACGGTGAGTGCGGCGACGATCGAGGTCTTCATGTGCGCTCCTGCCTGCGATCGCCGACGGTGGGTGACGTCGGCGGTGTGGGTGGTGGTGCTCGGGTCCGTCCTGCCGTGTCGGCTCCGCGACCGCGTCCGTCAGTGGAACCGTGCGCGGATCGCGCCGCGTGCCCCCGTCTGGGGTCACAGCGGTCTGCGCCACCGTCGCTGAGAGGACGTGCAGCCCTCCAGTAGGGTGAGCGACATGTCAGTCGGGTTGCTCGCCGTGGTGGACGACATCCTCTCCGCGGCCCTCAAGGCCAGTGCGAAGACCGCCGGGGTCGTCATCGACGACGCCGCCGTGACACCGCAGTACGTCCAGGGGCTCGAGCCCGCACGCGAACTCCCGGTGGTCGGGCGCATCGCGCTCGGCAGCCTGTTCAACAAGTTCGTCATCATCATCCCGCTGGCGCTGCTGCTGTCCGCGTTCGCGCCGGGGGTGCTGCCCTGGCTGCTCCTGGTCGGCGGCACCTACCTGTGCTTCGAGGGCGCCGAGAAGGTGACCGAGTGGTTCGGGATGCACCACGGGTCCGCCGGCACCGAGACCGTCGCCGAGAAGGGACTCGTGTTCGGGGCGATCCGGACCGACCTGATCCTCAGCACCGAGATCATGCTCATCGGGCTCGCGAGCCTCGACCCGGACCTCGGGTTCTGGCCGACCCTCGGCGCGCTCGCCGTCATCGGCCTCGGCATGACGGTCCTGGTCTACGGCGCCGTCGCGCTCCTCGTGAAGATCGACGACATCGGTGTCCGGATGACGGCGAGCCCGTCCGCCCGGACCCGACGCGCCGGCACCCGACTGGTGGACGCGATGCCGACGGTGTTCCGCGTGATCAGCGTCGTCGGCACCGTCGCGATGCTCTGGGTCGGTGGGCACCTCGTCATCGCGAACCTCGCGGACACGTTCTGGTCCGGCCCGTACGACCTGCTGCACGTCGTCGAGCACGCGGTCGAGGCCGCCGGGCCCGTGGTCACCTGGATCGTGGACACCGCCGTGTCCGCCGTGGTCGGACTCGTCCTCGGGATGGTCGTCGTCGGGATCGTGCTCGGCATCGGACGCCTGCGGGGCTCGTCCGCGCACTGACCGCCGCGCGGCGGCGAGGTCGCCCCGGAGCGGGTGCCCTGCAGGTCAGTGACCGTCGACCGACGACTCCCACTGGTACCAGGCCTCGAGCTGCGCCTGCGCACTGCCGAGGGCACTGTGCGACCCGCGGACCGCGCCGTCGGCCGAGGTGAGCTCGTACTGCCGCTCGAGCGAGATGCGTGCCACGACCCGGTCACCGGCCACCGCCGACCACGAGGTCTCGGTGTCCTGACGCCAGGTGAGGTTGTGCTGGTGCATCATCGCTGCGGCTTCCGCTCGGTGCCGCGGGAGCCCGTACGGCGGAACGACCAGTCGGACGGTACGCCGTGGTCCTGGACCGTGCCCAGGTCCGGCACCGCGGTGGTGTCCGGCGTCAGATCTCGACGTCGCTGCCCATCGTCACGGTGCGCTGCGCCGGCAGCCCGAAGCGGGCCGCGGGATCGGCGGCGTTGTGGGCGAGACCGACGAAGAGCTTCTTCCGCCACCGGGCCATGCCGCCGTTGCCGGGCTGCGGCCGGAGTGCCCCGCGCGAGATGAAGTACGACGCCTTCGCCATGTCGTCCGGGTCGATGTCGAGCACCTCGGCCAGGCACGCGGCGTGCAGGGCCCGCGGCAGGTCCTGGTCGTCCGAGAAGCCGAACTTCACGGTGATGTGGTCGATGCCGTCGTCCTCGTAGCCGAGGTCGTCGCGGAAGAACGCCCGGGAGTGCGGCACGTGCGGCACGTTCGCCGTCAGGACCGACACGATGAGGACCGTGCGGTGCACCACGTGGTTGTGCTCCACGTTGGCCCGCAGCGCCAGCGGGGTGGTCTCCTTGTTCGGGTGCGGGAACACCGCGATCCCCTGCACCCGCGGGACGTGCTTCGTGTTGATCCGGTCGATGAAGTCGGCGAGGGACCCCTCGCGCTCCTTGCGTTCGTCCTGCACGAGCTGGCGACCGCGGCGCCACGTCGTCATGAGCGTGATGACGGCGAGCGCGATGAGCAGCGGCACCCACCCTCCGTGCAGGATCTTCGACAGGTTGCCGGCGAGGAACGTCAGCTCGAGGCCGCCGAACACGACCGCGGCGAGCACGAGCTTCCACGTCGCCCAGTGCCAGAGCGGCTTGACCACGAGGAGCAGCAGGAGCGTGTCGACGACGAGCGCACCGGTCACGGACACCCCGTACGCGGTCGCCAGGCTGGCGGACGACCGGAACGCGAGCATGATCGCCATCACGCCGATGAACAGCAGCAGGTTGACGGCCGGCAGGTAGATCTGGCCGCCCTCGTCGCGCGAGGTCTGCCGGATCGTCAGCGGCGGCAGGAGCCCGAGCTGGATCGCCTGGCGGGTCAGCGAGAACGCCCCCGAGATGACGGCCTGGCTGGCGATGACCGTCGCCATCGTCGCGAGCACGACCACCGGGATCTGCAGGGCGTCCGGGAAGAGCAGGAAGAACGGGTCCTTCGCGGCCGCCGGGTCCTCGAGCACGAGCGATGCCTGCCCGAGGTAGTTCAGCACGAGCGCGGGGAAGACGACGAAGAACCAGGCCCGCAGGATCGCCGGCCGGCCGAAGTGGCCCATGTCGGCGTAGAGGGCCTCGGCACCCGTGATGACGAGCACGACCGCGCCCATCGCCACGAACGTGATGTACGGGTGCGCGACGAGGAACGCGATCGCCCAGGTCGGCGACAGGCCCTGCAGCACGCCGGGGTGCGCGACGATGTGCGGCACGCCCGCAGCGGCGATGACGACGAACCACAGCAGCATGACCGGCCCGAAGAGGTTGCCCACCTTGCCGGTGCCGAACTTCTGCACGACGAACAGCAGCACGAGGATGACCGCGGCGATCGGCACGATGAGGTGCTCGACGGAGGGGGCGGCGGTGGACAGGCCCTCGACCGCGGAGAGCACCGACACCGCCGGGGTGATCACGGAGTCGCCGTAGAAGAGCGAGACGCCGATGATGCCGATCACGAGGAAGACCGTCGCTCCCCCGCGACGCTTGGCGTAGAGCCGCCGTGCGAGCGCGGCGAGTGCCATGACCCCGCCCTCGCCGTCGTTGTCGGCGCGCATGAGCACGAGCACGTACTTGATCGAGACGACGATCGTGACGCTCCAGAACATGATGGAGATGACGCCGTACACGTCCTCCTGGTTCGCCTTGACGAGGCCGCCGTCGATGGTGAAGACCGTGCGCAGGGCGTAGAGCGGGCTGGTGCCGATGTCGCCGAACACCACGCCGAGGGCGGCGAGCGCCAGGGCGGCGACACCCTTCGCGGGGCCGTGCGAGGGCGCGTCGACACCGTCGGTCGTCGGTGTCTGGGAGCGGGTCTCGGTCACGCTCGTCTCTTCCGTGCAGGGCCGTCCGGGCGACGGCCGCGGATCATCATCGCACCGCCGCGGCCCTGCGGCTCGCAGCGGACGCCCAAGGGGTGGCACGGGTGCGGGGACCGGCTGGTGTGCAGGGGTCGTACCCCGTCCCCTCGACGCGTACAGGAACGGCGACCTACCGTACGGACCGACGCGGGACGCGTGGGCGCCCGCGCGTGCGGAAGGAGCACTCCATGGACCTCGACGGCTTCCAACCGGTCCAGCTGATCGTGTTCGTCATCGCGGCGGCGCTGGTGTTCGGCGGGCTGCTGAGCAGCCGACGCCGACGCTGACCCCCGGACCTGCTGACCCGCCGACCCGCTGACCCGACCGACGGACCAGACCGGGCAGGGCGAGCGGACGGCGGACGGGAGGCGCGGTGCGGACGCGCACCGCGCCTCCCGTCCGTCGTCGGTGCCGGGCGCGGAGCGTGGCCCCGGTCAGACCGCCAGGTCCAGCAGCACGTCGTGCGCGACGCGCGCGGCGCGCGCCGACGCGTCGTCGAGGTGCTCGCGGAACTCGTCGCCGTCCGGCGCGCAGAGGTCGCTGATCCCCCGGATCGACAGGAACGGCATGCGGTGGACGTGTGCGAACTGCGCGATCGCCGCTGACTCCATGTCGACCGCCGCGATCGTCGGGAACGTCACGCGCAGGTCCCGGGCACGCGCGTCGGTCACGAAGACCTCGCTCGACCCGATCGACGCGACGCGCACGCGGTACGGCGTGTCGGCCGCGGCGGCACGCGCCAGCATCCCGGCGTCCGGGTCGTAGCGGGGCGGCATGCCCGGCACCTGGCCGAGGGCGTAGCCGAACGCGGTGGCGTCCGCGTTGATGTTGACGTAGTGGTCGCCCACCACGACGTCGCCGATCTCGATGCCGCGCTCGAGGCCGCCGGCCGTGCCGACGCTCAGCACCGGGACGGTCCCGAAGTCGTGGAAGCAGTGCGCGACCGCCGCGGTCGCGTTGGTGAAGCCGATGCCGCTGCGGCGGAGGGCGACGAGCGACCCGTCGACGTCGAGCAGGTGGTGCTCGTCGTGGCCGCCCACGGGTCCGTCGTCGATGACGACGCCGCCGAGCAGGTCGGCGACGGCGGAGAGCTCCTCGGTCATCGCGGCGATGACGACGGCGACGGGGGTTCCTTCGGGCTGCACCGACCGATCCTCGCACGCGGCCCGGACGTCGCGGGACGGATCGACCCCGGCCGGCCCCTCGGACTGGGGCGTCGGCGCCCCGTTGACCGCCGCGGAACGGTGTCCGTACCGTTGCGCTCGTCACGATCGGAAGGGGCCCGATGCGCGCCGTCACCACCACCCTCGGCAGGACCGCCGGCACGACCGTCCGGGTCGCCGCCGCGGTGCTCGCCGTCGTCCTGCTCGCCGCACTGCTCGTGGCGACCAGGGGTCCGGCGGCGAGCGCCGCCCCGACGCTGCTGTCGCAGGGCCGACCGGCCGTGGCGTCGTCGAGCGACGCGACCGGCAGGGCTCCGGGCAAGGCCGTCGACGGCAGCACGAGCACCCGCTGGGCGAGCGCCCGGAGCGACGCGCAGTGGCTCCGCGTCGACCTCGGTCGGACGGCGACGATCTCGCGCGTGGTGCTCCGGTGGGAGGTCGCCTACGCGAAGGCCTACGACATCCAGGTGTCGGCGGACGCGAAGACCTGGCGCACGGTGTCGAGCACCCGCTCGGGCAAGGGCGGGGTCGTCACGACGGACCTGTCCGGCAGCGGCCGCTACGTGCGGATGCTCGGCGTGCAGCGCGGCACCCAGCACGGGTACTCGCTCTGGGAGTTCCAGGTCTACGGCACCGTGCCCGCGGCAACACCGAGCCCGACCCCGACGGCTCCGCCGAGCGCGACGCCGACGCCCACCCCGACCCCGACCCCGACGACCCCGACGACGGGCGTGCGGGTCACCGGCACCCAGGGGGCGTGGCAGCTCACGGTCGACGGGAAGCCGTGGCTCGTGAAGGGCGTGACGTACGGCCCGTCGAACACCCAGGCTGCGGACTACATGGACGACATCGCGGGCATGGGCGTCAACACCGTGCGGACCTGGGGCACCGACGCGTCCTCCGCGCAGCTGTTCGACGCCGCGCGGGCACACGGCATCCGGGTCGTCGCCGGGCTCTGGCTCGACCAGGGGGCGGACTACGTCGGTGACACGGAGTACAAGGCCGACACGCTCGCGAGCATCACGAGGACGGTGACGTCGTACCGCGACCACGGCGGGCTGCTGATGTGGGACGTCGGCAACGAGGTCATGCTCGGCCAGGGCGAGGCCCAGCGCATCGCGTACGCGAAGTACGTCGAGCAGGTCGTGCAGGCGATCCACCGCGCCGACCCGGCCCACCCGGTGACCTCGACGGACGCCTGGACCGGCGCGTGGGACTACTACCAGCGGTACACGCCGAGCCTCGACCTCTACGCCGTGAACTCCTACGGCGGCATCGGCTGGGTCCAGCAGAAGTGGCGCGACGGCGGCTACACGAAGCCGTACCTGGTCACGGAGACCGGCCCGGCCGGGTCGTGGGAGGTCCCGAGCGACGCGAACGGCGTGCCCCGCCAGCCGGACGAGACCGCCACCGCGCAGGCCTACACGGACGCGTGGCGTGCCGTCACCGCGGCAACCGGCGTCGCCCTCGGCGCGACGATGTTCCACTACGGCGTCGAGAACGACGAGCCGGGCGTCTGGCTGAACCTCCGCACCGACGGGCTCAAGCGGCCGTCCTGGTACGCGGTGCAGCAGGCGTACCGCGGCACCGTCGCCGGCAACCGGCCGCCCGTCGTCGGCACCACCACCGCGAGCCCGTCGACCGGCGTCGCCCCCGGCGCGACGGTGACCGTCACCGCCCCGGTCTCGGACCCCGACGGCGACGCGCTCACCTGGCGCGCGTACACGTCGAGCCGGTACATCGACGGCAACGGAGCCCAGCGGGAGACGCCGGTCACACGCGCCGTGGACGGCTCCCTCCGGGTCACCGCACCCACGACCCCGGGTGCGTGGAAGATCGCCGTCTACGCCCTCGACGGGCACGGCAACGTCGGCATCGGGACGACCTCGGTGCGGGTGCGCTGACGTCGGGACGCGCCCCGTCGCCGACATCCGCAGGGCCGAGGGGGCTACGGTCGGACCGGTGACCGATGATCGACGCCGCGAGGTCGGCGAGGGCGACGCACCCGTCGAGGACGAGATCGAGGAGTCCTTCGACGCCGTGGTCGACGAGGGTGCCGAACGACTGCAGCGGACGACGCGCGTGGTCCTGGCGACCGGGTTCGCCGGGGGCCTCGAGATCGGGCTCGGGGTGATGGGCTACCTCGCCGTGCTGCACGAGACCGACAGCCACCTGCTCGCGGGACTGGCCTTCAGCGTCGGGCTGATCGCCCTGCACCTGGCGCACAGCGAGCTCTTCACCGAGAACTTCCTCATGCCGATCGTGGCGCTCATCGCCCGCGAGGGCACCGTCGGTCAGCTCCTGCGGCTCTGGCTCGGGACCCTGCTCAGCAACCTCGCCGGCGGCTGGGTGGTGATGTGGCTCGTCGTGCAGGCGTTCCCGCAGTGGCACACGGTGCTCGAGGAGTCGGCACGGCACTACGTCGACACGCCCTTCGGGCTGCAGGCCGTCGTGCTCGCGGTGCTCGGCGGCAGCACGATCACGCTGATGACCCGCATGCAGCAGGGCACCGACTCGGACCCCGCGAAGCTCGTCGCCGCCGTGGTCGGCGGCTTCCTGCTCGCCGGCCTGCAGCTCTTCCACTCGATCCTCGACTCGCTGCTCGTGTTCGGCGCGATCCAGGCGGGGTCGTCGATCACCTACGGGCAGTGGCTCGGGTGGTTCGGCTACACGCTGCTGTTCAACGTGCTCGGCGGGGTCGTGCTCGTCACGTCGCTGCGGATCATCCGGTCCGCCGACCTGCTCCAGGGCCGGCGGCGCACCGCGCCGGACGCACCCGACCGCGGGGCGCGCGAGCAGGGCTGACGCCGACACGTGACGGACGGGAGGCGCGTGGCGGCGCCGCCACGCGCCTCCCGTCCGGCACGGGGTCCCGCTGCGCCGGAGGGGTCAGTGAGCGGCGGGGGTGGCGACGGCCAGCGCGGACGCGAGCGTCGCGATGAGGCCGAGTCGGGCGAAGTACGGGCGGACCGTCACGGGGAGCAGCGCGATCAGCGCGAAGGCGTCCGCCGCGGTGTCCGCGAGCCGCTGCTGCTCGGATGCCGACAGCGGGACGCCGGCGGCGACCAGCGTGGCCCAGCCGACGATCTCCGCACTCGGGAGCTCCGGGTCGCACACGCTCGCACGGTCCACGCCCTCGGGCAGCGGCGACGTGCTGTGCACCAGCAGGGCTGCCTCGAGTTCCTCACGCATCGCTCCACCGTAGAGCCGCACCTGCCGAGGGTCACAGGAAGCCGGGGGACGTCGCTGCTCGCCAGCCGCGGTCCGGGTCCGGTCCGGCCCGGTCCCGGGCGGCTTCCCGGCGAGCACGGGTTGAGTGGGAGCGTGCACCCCGTCACCCCGGAACAGCCGCAGCAGCCCCTGCTGTCCCTCGTCTACGCGAGCCGCGCGGTCGTCGGCTTCGGGCTCGACGACCTCGACGAGCTCCTCGCGCACTCCCGCCGGGCGAACGCCGTCGCGGGGGTCACGGGTCTGCTCCTGTTCAAGGACCACCGGTTCCTGCAGTTGCTCGAGGGCCCGGCGACCGCGGTCCGCGAGAAGATGGCGTTCATCGCGGAGGACCCCCGCCACGAGCACGTCACCGTGCTGCTCGAGGAGGACGTGCCGACGCGGCAGTTCCCCGAGTGGACGATGGGCTACGCCGCCGAGGACACGCTGCAGCGCGCCGAGGTCCCCGGGCACCGCACGACCTTCGACGACATCGACTTCATCCCGGACGACCACCGGCTCGGGCCGAACCTGCCCGAGCTGCGCGAGCTGTTGCGCTGGTTCCGGGAGCACCAGCCGACCGCCGCGTCCGGCGTCGGGACCGCCCGCCCCCGGTGATCGCCGTGCCGCCGGGACGTCCGTCTGGGACGATCGGGGCATGCCCTCCGACGGACGACCGCTCGAACGCCTCGGCTTCCTGACCCTCGGGTCCTTCGACCCGGCCGACCCCGCCGCCGGCCACGAGGAGACCCTCCGCGTGATCGAGCGGGCCGAATCGCTCGGCTACGACAGCGCGTGGCTGCGGCACCGACACCTGCAGCACGGCATCTCCTCCCCCGTCGCGGTCATGGCGGCCGCGTCGCAGCGGACCTCCCGGATCGCGCTCGGGACGGCCGTCACCCCGATCGGTGCCGAGAACCCGTTCCGGCTCGCCGAGGACCTCGGCACCGTCGACGTCCTGCTCGGTGGACGTCTGCAGGCGGGGTTCTCGGTGGGGACCCCCATGCACTACGACCTGTACCGCGACGCGATCCACCCGGACACCGCCGAGCACGAGGACCTCGGCAACGAGCGGCTCCTGCGCTTCCGCGACCTCGTGCGCGGCGACCCGGTGACGGACGGCGTCCAGCGCCGCGGGATCGAGGAGTTCGCGACGACCGTCCAACCGCAGAGCCCCGGGCTCGCCGATCGCATCTGGTACGGCACCGGCAGCACGCGCTCCGCCGTCTGGGCGGCGGAGAACGGCTTCCACCTGCTCACCTCGAGCGTCACGCGCGCCGAGGCGGGCAACGACTTCGCGACGAACCAGCGCGCGCAGGTCGAGGCCTACCTCGACGCACACCCGGACCGCGGGCGTGCCCGGATCTCGCAGGGCCTCGTGGTCATCCCGACGGACACCGCGACGGCGGAGCAGGAGGCGCGGTACCGGGCGTACGTCGCGGCGCGGTCGGAGCGGGTCGGCGTCCCCCAGGGGCCGGCCGGGCTGCTGTTCGCCGCGGACCTCGTCGGGACCTCGGCCGAGATCGCCGACCGCCTGCGCGCCGACGCCGGGTACCAGGTGGCGACGGAGGTGGCGTTCGCGCTGCCGTTCTCGTTCGAGGCCGACGAGTACGCCCAGATCGTGTCGGACATCGCGGAGCGGCTGGGGCCGGAGCTCGGGTGGGCGCCGCGGACGGGGTCGGTCGCACCCTGACCGTGCCGCTCCGCCCGGCAGGGCGCAGGTCCGGCAGGACGCAGGTCCGGCCTCAGTGTCGCGGCACGTTCGCTTCCACCCAGTCCCGCAGGTCCGCCAGGGGCACCGCGGCTCCCCGGCCGAGCGGCGTCAACGCGTACTCGACCCGTGGCGGCACCTCGGCGAACACCGTCCGGCTGACGAGCCCGGCACCCTCCAGCCGCTTCAGCGACGCGGAGAGCACCTTCGGACTGCGACCCTGCAACCGGCGACGGAGTTCACCGAACCGATGCGGGCCGCCCTCGAGGACGCCGATGGCGAGCGCCGTCCACTTGTTCGCGAGCAGGTCGAGCATCGACCGGCACGGGCAGGCTGCGGCGTAGACGTCGTCCCGGTCGCGGGAGTCGAGCACGTGCTCGGTGCCGGGGACATCGCTCGTCGACGTGCTCACCCCGGCACTGTACCCGTCGACCCGGTGCCGGGCGAGCCGTCCGGTCCCCGCCGGGTACGGCTCCCGACCTGGGCTTCCTCGGTCACCCGAGGGTGACCAGGACCCCTTGCGGGTGACCACGTGACAGGGTGCACAGTGGTGGCGTGACCACCACGAACGAGATCCGAGCGATCGCACAGACAGCCGCACTGCCCGTCACCAGCACCGACAGCCTGGTGTTCACGACCATCCCCGGACCGGTGCCCGGGCCCCACGACCTGCTCGTCGAGGTCCGCGCGGTCTCGGTCAACCCGGTCGACGTGAAGCTCCGCGGCGGCGCCGAGCCGGAGGACGGCCTGCGGGTGCTCGGCTTCGACGCCTCCGGCACCGTCCGCGCCGTCGGTGGGGCGGTCACGCTCTTCGCGCCGGGGGACGAGGTCTCGTACGCCGGTGCGATCGACCGACCGGGCAGCAACGCCGAGCTGCAGCTCGTCGACGAACGCGTCGTCGGCCGGAAGCCGTCGACCCTGTCCCACACCGAGGCCGCCGCGCTCCCGCTCACCGGGATCACCGCGTGGGAGAGCCTGTTCGAGAAGCTCCGGATCGCGCCGGAGGCCACGGGCACCCTGCTGGTCGTCGGCGGTGCGGGCGGTGTCGGGTCGATCGCGATCCAGCTCGTCCGCGCCCTGCTGCCCGGGGTGCGCGTCATCGCCACGGCGTCACGTCCGGAGAGCGAGGCGTGGGTGCGTGACCTCGGCGCCCACGACGTCGTCGACCACCACGGTGACCTCGCCGCGCAGGTCCTCGAGCTCGCTCCGGACGGCATCGAGTGGATCCTGACGACGAACTCGACCGGGCAGCTCCCCGTGTACGAGCGCGTCCTCCGCACCTTCGGGCAGGTCGTCGCGATCGACGACCCCGAGCAGGTCGACGTCGTCGCGCTCAAGTCCAAGGCGCTCACCTGGCACTGGGAGTTCATGTTCGCCCGATCCCTGCACGGCGCCGCCGACCTGGCGGAGCAGCACCGCATCCTCGACCGGATCGCGGACCTCGTCGACGCCGGACGCATCCGCGGGACCGCGACGACCGTCCTGCGGCCGATCACCGCCGAGACCCTGCGCGAGGCGCACCGGCTCGTCGAGGGCGGACGCGTGATCGGGAAGGTCGTCGTGACGGACGAACCGGAGGACTGAGTCCGTCACGCCCAGCGGTACAGGGTGTCCCGGGCGAGGACGGCGAAGTCCCGCAACAGGTCGCGCTCCACGGTGTCCTCGCGCCGCGGCTCGGGGTCGAACACGCAGACCGCGCCGACCCGGGTCCCGTCCATGTCCTCGAGCGGATGGCCGGCGTAGAAGCGGATCCGCCCCCGACGTGCCACCTGCGGACGGTCCGGGTCCCAGGCGTCCCCGATGACCATCGGCCCGGACCCCAACACCGTCGACCGGCAGAAGGAGTCCTGCAGGGCGCCGTTCCCCCGCGGGATCCACAGGCTCGCAGCGGACCACTGGCGCCCCTCCGGCAGGAACGTGATCGCGGCGCCCCTCGTGTGGAAGAGCTCGGTCATCCGCTGCACCATCCGGTCCAGTGCAGCATCAGCCGGGGCATCCACGATCCCCAGGCGGCGGATCGCCTCGTAGCGGTGCTCGAACGGCTGCGGCGTCGAACGGCGCCACTGGGGGCTCCCGGCTCGGGCACGCTGCTGCTCGAGGAGCAGGTGCGTCACCTCCAGGAACAGCGGCGGGACCGACGTGAGCGCGTCGGGGTCGAGGTCGAGGACGACCAGGTCCGGCCGGGCCCGCTGCAGCGCCGCCGAGAGGGCACCCTGGTCCTCCGTGAGGGCCAGGGCGACCACGACCTCGGCGTTCGGCGCCAGCCGTGGCCGGAGCTGGTCGACCAGGACGAGGGCCTCCTCGGCGGCTCCGACGACGGCCGTGGTGGTCGTGCGACTGTGGACGACGCTGCCGGAGAGGCAGACCACCACCACGTCGTGGTTGGCGACCTGCAGCCCGCTCACGGCCGAGAGCAGCGTCTGCTCGGACCAGCTCGACCAGGGCACCGCGGTGACGTCGGCACCCCGACCGGACCGTGCGGCCACCGCGTCCGCCACCAGGCGGGCGGCGTCGTGGAGCGCTTCCCCCGGCGCGAGGACCGCATCGCCGAACACGAGGATCCGATCGGGGTCCGAGCCACCGGCCGACGCCGTGACGACGCGGGTCGGGAGCGGGCGGTGGGTGGGTCGTGGTGGTTCCGTCATCGTCATCGTCGGTATCCCTCTCGAGACAGCTGCTCCGGGACCGCCGCGGTCCGGGGAGCACTTCGGTGTGCGGCCGGCGCGCGCCGGCGTGGCCTCGACGGTAGACACGCGGACGGGGACGCGCGATCCGTTGCACGCGGACCCGGTGACGATCAGCGCGGTTCCCGGTAACAGACTCTCATTCCGCTCGAAACCATCCGGAAACACCCGCTCCGCAGACTGGTTGCAACGCTTCTCCCCGCACCGCCCGACAGTCGTCGGACGCGTCCGACCAGACGAGACCGCCGACCTCCGCGTGGTCCGGGTGTCGTCGACCGACCTGCAGGAGCACCATGCCACCCATCACGGTCGCGTCGGTCTCGGCGAACTTCACCCGGGACCTCGACCAGAACTTCGCACTCATCGAGCAGACGCTGCAGGACGCCCGGGCGCAGGGCGTGCAGTTCGTCGCCTTCCCCGAGGCGGCCATCGGCGGGTACCTGTCGTCGCTCGGCAACCACGGGGACACCGTCGCGACGACGAAGCGTTCGCTGCCCCCGGCGATCCGTCTGGACGGGCCGGAGATCCGGCGCATCCAGGAGCTCGCCGGCGACACCCTCGTCGCCATCGGCTTCTGCGAGCTCGACGACGACGGCGTGACGCGCTACAACGCGGCAGCATGCCTCGACGGCGGCCGGGTCTACGGCTCCTACCGGAAGGTGCACCAGCCGCTCGGGGAGCACATGTCGTACGCGGCCGGCGACTCCTACGCCGCGTTCGACACCCCGCTCGCCCGGGTCGGTCTGCAGATCTGCTACGACAAGGCCTTCCCGGAGGCCGCTCGGATGCTCGCCCTGGACGGCGCGGAGGTCATCGTCAGCCTCTCCGCCTGGCCCGCGGCACGCACCGCCACCGCAGAGGACCTGCAGGACGACCGGTGGACGTACCGGCACAACACCTTCGACGTCGCACGGGCGCTCGACAACCAGGTGTTCTGGATGGCGTCGAACCAGTCGGGCACCTTCGGATCCCTCCGCTACGTCGGGAACGCGAAGGTGGTGGACCCCGGCGGGAACGTGCTCGCGAACACCCTCCTCGACGCCGGACTCGCGGTCGCGGAGATCGACGTCGAGGGGACCTTCCGGGCGATGCGCGGCGGCATGTTCCACCTGCGCGATCGCCGCCCCGACCTCTACGGCCCGGTCGCCGAGTCGGAGTCGGCCTCGGTCAACGGGTGGCGGGAGCTCGCCCGTGCCTGAGATGCACTTCGCCGTCCGGTGGCCGGACGGCTCGGAGGCCTCCTACTACTCCCCCAGTCTCGTCGTCCACGACCACCTCGAGGTCGGCGGCACCTACCCGGTGGCGGAGTTCGTCGACCGCGCGGACCGGGCGCTCGACATCGCGAGCGAGCGGGTCCGTGCCCGGTTCGGGTTCGCCTGCACGTCCGCCGCCCACACCCGGCAGGAGATCGCCGACGCCGCGCGGGGCGTGGACGACGGCGAGGTCGTGGTGCTCCGGATGGAACCGCCGCTCGACGGAGCGCCCGCGTGATCGCCGTCACGCTCCGCGACGGCGACCACTTCGAGGCCGTCGTCGTCGGGGGCGGACAGGCCGGCCTCGCGGTGAGCCACGGGCTCGTGGCCTCCGGGGTCCACCACGTCGTGATCGAGCGCGACACCGTGGCGCACGAGTGGCGTGACGGCCGCTGGGACGCGTTCACCCTGGTCACACCCAACTGGCACTGCCGCCTGCCGGGGTACCCGTACGACGGCTCCGACCCCGACGGCTTCATGACGCGCGACGAGACGTACGCCTGGGTCCGTCGGTACGCCGACACCTTCGACGCCCCCGTGGCCGAGGGCATCGCGGTCGAGCGGGTCGAGCGGCGGGCCGGCGGCGGGTTCACGGTGCGGACCTCCGCGGGGACCGTCACGGCCGACACGGTGACCTCCGCCACCGGCGGCTACCACCGGCCCGTCGTCCCGACGTGGGCGGACGAGCTGCCCGCGCGGGTGCACCAGGTGCACTCGCACGAGTACCGCAACGCCCGGTCGCTGCCCGACGGGGCGGTGCTCGTGGTGGGGACGGGGCAGTCCGGCACGCAGATCGCCGAGGACCTGCTGCTCGAGGGCCGCGAGGTCCACCTGGCGCTCGGTCGCGCCCCCCGTGTCGCTCGCTCCTACCGCGGACGCGACTGCATGACCTGGCTCGCGGAGATGGGCGTGTACGACGTCCCGGTCGCCACGCGGGGGCTCGCCAAGCGGGAGTCGACGAACCACTACGTCACCGGCCGTGGTGGTGGCCGCGACGTCGACCTCCGCGCCTTCGCCCTCCAGGGGATGCACCTGCACGGACGCGCGACCGGCATCGCGGACGGCGGCGTGACGTTCGGCGGCGGCCTCGCCGCGGACCTCGACCACGCCGACTCCGTGGCCGAGTCGATCAAGGACGACATCGACCGGTACATCGACCGTGTCGGGCTCGACGTGCCGCAGGAGCCCCGGTACGTGCCGGTGTGGCGGCCGGACGACACCGCACCCGGTGCTCCGCCGGCCCTGCCGCTGGACGCGATCGGCACGGTCGTGTGGGCGATCGGGTTCCGGGCCGACTGGTCGTGGCTCGGGGACCTGGGCGTCCTCGACGCCGAGTCGATGCCGGTGCACGACCGCGGCGTCACCGAGGTCCCTGGATTCCAGTTCATCGGCCTGCCGTGGATGCACACCTGGGGATCGGGCCGCTTCCACGCGGTCGCACGCGACGCGGAGCACGTCGCCGGGGTCGTCACCGCGACGGTGCGCCCCGCGGTGCCCGCGCCGACGCGCTGATCGGCGGTCGCCGGCGCCGGAACGGACACCTCGCCCTACGCTGACCGTGTGACGACCGTGAGGATGGCAGCGGTGGCCGCGCACTTCGGCCGCGACGTGCAGCGCACGCTCACCAAGCTGCCCGGCATCGTCGAACAGGCCCGGGAGCGCGGCGTGGACCTGCTCGTCCTGCCCGACGCGACCATCGGCGGCTACCTGCTCGACCTCCACCACCCGGCCGCGACCGAGGACGGGATCCCCGGCGCAATCGACCTCGACGGCGCCGAGGTCCGTGCCGTCCAGGAGATGGCCGGAGACATGACGATCTGCTTCGGCATCTCCGAACGCGGCGACGTCGGGGGCGAGCCCGTGCGGTACAACACCGCGGTCTGCCTCACCGGCGACGGGGTGCTCGGCACGCACCGGAAGGTGCACCTGCCGCTCGGCGAGTCCGAGGCCTACCGGCCGGGCGACGAGTTCCGCGCCTTCGACACCCCCGTCGGTCGCGTCGGCATGCTCATCGACTTCGACAAGACCTTCCCGGAGGCGGCCCGCACGCTGGCCCTCGACGGCGCCGAGGTCCTGGCCTGCCTGAGCGCCTGGCCGGCCAGCGTCACCGACCGCTCCGACCGGATCCGTTCCGACCGGCAGGCGCACCTGTTCGACCT
Source organism: Curtobacterium sp. NPDC089185 (assembly GCF_040685235.1). NCBI lineage: Bacteria > Bacillati > Actinomycetota > Actinomycetes > Micrococcales > Microbacteriaceae > Curtobacterium > Curtobacterium sp. NPDC089185. The sequence continues at coordinate 16,530 of NZ_JBFBHK010000025.1, forward strand.
GTACGACTGCGCCCGTGCGGCGGAGAACCAGGTCGTCCTGGTGTCCTCGAACCAGACCGGGGTGCTCGGCGACCTCCGGTTCCTGGGGCAGGCGAAGATCGTCGACCCCGGCGGCGAGATCGTCGCCAAGACGTGGGCGAAGGGCGGCATGGCGGTCGCGGAGTTCGACGTCGCCGCGACGATCGCCCGCGCCCGACGATCGCTCGACCACGTCCGTCAGCGCTCCCCGTCGGCCTACCGCCTGGGCTGACCGTCCGCCCCGGAAACGCAATCGTCACGGACGAAACGCAGCGTTGTTCCAGGTGAAACCACTCCGAAACCGCGCGCCCGAACACTGGGACCACCGGCGCGGAGCAGTCTCCTCGCCGCCTCCCGACGCAGAGCAAGGAGCACTCGATGACCGATGCAGCCACCGACACCCCGGACTACGACGCGATCGTCGCGGAGAACGCCGAGAAGTCGCGCAACGAGATCGCGCACCCGTCACTGCCGAAGGGCAGCAACATCTACGGCTCCACCAAGGTCTTCCCCGACTACGAGGCGACGAAGGACCAGTACTACTTCCAGCTCGTGCACGGCATCGCGCACGAATCCTCGGTGTCGTTCGTCGCGGTGCTCCAGGCGACGCGGGCGCTCCGGAAGGGCTTCACCAGCGTCCTGTACTTCTACGGACCCGGTGCCATGAACTGCATCGCGAACCGCGGGTTCCCGACGACCGGCGCCGACGGGTTCCCGGGCGAGAACAACATCAACAACGCCCTCGAGACCTTCATCGCCGAGGGCGGGACGGTCTTCTGCTGCCGCTTCGGCCTCGCCCTGCACGGCAACCGCGAGGAGGACCTCATCGCCGGTGTCACCCCCTGCCACCCGCTCGACGTGCAGGACGCCGTCATCCACTACGCCCGCAAGGGCGCGATCATCAACAGCACCTACATGGTGTGACGCCGTGACGATCACCAACAACGGCACCGACCGCGTCGGGCACCGGGTGGCGGTGTCCCTCCTCGGTGTGCGAGTCGCCGCACCGGTGCACCGCGAGGGCGGAGCCGGTCCGTCGGACGACGGCCACGTGCTGTTCGAGGGACTGCAGGCGGCACTGCCGGTGAACGCCACGAGCCCGTACACCGTGTCGGGCGGGAAGCTCATGCTCGACGGTGCCGACCTCGGGCTGAGCGTCGACCCCGTCGCCCGCCCCCGCTTCTACGACCTCGTGACCGCGGACGGCGTGCGCTACGAGCAGGTCGCCCGGCTGCACGGCGCCAAGGTCCTCGCCACCACCGTCGTGCAGACCTGCATGCGGTACGACGAGGCCGAGCGCTGTCGGTTCTGCTCCATCGAGGAGAGCCTCCGTGCCGGGAACACCATCGCGGTGAAGACTCCGGCGATGCTCGCGGAGGTCGCCGAGGCAGCGGTCCGGCTCGACGGCGTCGAGCAGATGGTGATGACGACCGGCACCTCGAAGGGGCGCGACCGGGGCGCGACGCACCTCGCCCGCTGCGTCCGCGCGATCAAGGAGCGCGTCCCGGAGCTCGGCATCCAGGTCCAGTGCGAGCCCCCGGCCGACCTCCGCACCATCACGGACCTGTACGAGGCGGGTGCCCGCAGCATCGGCATCCACGTCGAGTCGATGGACGACGACGTGCGACGCCGCTGGACGCCCGGCAAGGCGCGCGTGCCGCTCGACGAGTACCGGGCCGCATGGCGCGAAGCCGTCCGGGTCTTCGGGTGGAACCAGGTCTCGACCTACCTGATCGTCGGCATGGGCGAGGACCCGGACGAGCTCGTCGCGTCGGCCGGCGAGCTCGTCGAGATGGGCGTCTACCCGTTCGTCGTCCCGTTCCGTCCGATCCGCGGCACGCTCGCCGTCGACGTCGACGGGGCGACCACGCCGTCCCGCGACGTGATGCACGACGTCACCCGCCGGGTCTCCGCGCTGCTGCTCGCCGCTGGCATGCACGGCGCCGACCAGGCCGCCGGCTGCGCCGCCTGCGGCGCGTGCTCCGTCCTCAGCACGACGGGGGCCTGACGTGCCGTCGATGGAGGTCCCCGCGCTCATGGGTCCGGCGCCCACCGCGTCGGTCGCACCCGCACCCTTCGTCGTCGGGATCGCCGACGCCGTCGAGGTCGCCGCGTACCGGCGGCTCCGGCACGACGCGTTCGTCGACGACCAGGGCCTGTTCGACCGGACGGACGTGGACCACCTCGACCAGGACCACCGCACGGTCGTCCTCGTCGCCCGCGCGACGGACGGCAGCGGCGCGGTGCTCGGCGGCGTCCGCGTCGCCCCGGCCACGGTCCGTGACATCGGCTGGTGGACCGGCAGTCGGCTCGTCGTCGGTCCCGCGGCGCGGAACGCGGCCGGGGTCGGCTCGGCGCTCGTCCGCGCTGCGTGCGCACTGGTCGAGCAGCGCGGTGCGCTGCGGTTCGACGCCCTCGTGCAGGAGCGCGCAGCGGCGCTCTTCACCCGCATCGGCTGGCAGCCCACGGGCCGCGAGGTGCTCGGCGGCGTCCCGCACCTGCGCATGCGCTGGCCCGTCGACCGCTACCAGCGCCTCGTCGACGCGACGAAGGCGCACCTCGCCGCCCTGTTCGCCGGTGCCCGGCCGGGAGGCGCGGGCTGGGTCGGCGACGACGGCGCACCGCTCGCGGGCACCGACGTGATCGCCGCGTGCGACGCGATCCTGCCGTCGATGGTCGAGCGGGACCCCGAGTGGGCCGGGTGGTGCGGCGTCCTCGTCAACGTCAACGACCTGACCGCGATGGGTGCTGCACCCACGGCGCTCCTCGACGCCGTCGCCGGACGCGACACCTCGTTCGTCGCGCGGGTCGTGGCGGGGCTGCGCCGCGCCTCCGACGCCTGGGGCGTCCCGATCATCGGCGGCCACACGCAGGTCGGCGTCCCCGCCGCGCTGTCGGTCACGGCGCTCGGCCGGACCGAGCACCCGGTGCCCGGCGGCGGCGCGCGGCCGGGCCAGCGGATCTCGCTGACGGCGGACCTGTCCGGCGGGTGGCGGACCGGGCACACCGGCGCCCAGTGGAACAGCACCGAGGGGCGGGACCGTGCCGCCCTGCGCGACCTCGCCGCGACCGTCGGCCGCGCGCGACCCGCGGCCGCGAAGGACGTCAGCATGGCCGGGATCGTCGGCACCGCCGGGATGCTCGCCGAGGCGTCCGGTGGCGGCGCCGTCCTCGACGTCGCCGACGTCCCGATCCCGCGGCTCGCGGCGACGGCGGACTGGCTCGGCTGCTTCCCCGGATTCGCGATGCTCACCGCGGACGATGCCGGGGCGAGCCGGATGGCCTCCCCCGCGGCGACCACCCGCGAGTGCGGGGAGGTCACGAGCGAGCCGGGGGTCCGCCTCCGCTGGCCGGACGGTGAGGAGACCACGGTGGTGACCGGCGGCGTCACGGGCTTCGGCAGCGCGGCGGCCTGAGCGTGCGGATCGCCCTGCTCACCTACTCCACCCGGCCGCGCGGCGGTGTCGTGCACACCCTCGCACTCGCGGAGGCGCTCGTCGAGCTGGGGCACGACGTCACCGTCGGCACGCTCGGCCGGGGTGGCGACCGGGTGTTCTTCCGCGACGTCGACCCGCGGGTCCGGCTGCAGGTCGTCCCGTTCCTCGACGGCCCCGTCGGCGAGACCGTGGGGGAACGCATCGTGCGGTCGATCGCCGCCCTGCGCGACGGACTCCGGCTCGAGGGCCTCGACGTCGTGCACGCGCAGGACTGCATCTCCGCGAACGCCTGCGACGGCGCGGTACGGACCGTGCACCACCTCGACACCTTCACCACCGCGCAGCTCGTGGCCTGCCACGACCGCGCCGTCCGGGAGCCCGCGGCTCTCGTCTGCGTGTCGGCGTCCGTCGCCGCCGAGGTCCAGGACGCCCACGGCCGCACCGCGACGGTCATCCCGAACGGCGTCGACGCCGTGCGGTTCACGGCGGCGTCCGGACCGTCGCCGGAGGCCGTCGCCGCGCGCGCGAGGTGGACCGACCGGCTCGGCCGGTACGTCCTCGCCGTCGGCGGCATCGAGCCCCGCAAGGGCACCATCGACCTGGTCGCCGCGTACGACCGGCTGCGCGAGCACGTGGGGTCCGACGTCCGACTCGTGCTGGCCGGGGGCGAGACGCTCTTCGACTACCGTCCCTACCGCGCGGCGGTGGACGAGTTGGTCAGCCGACGGGGCATCCCGGTGACCGAGCTCGGCGTCGTGCCCGACCCGGACCTCCCCGCGCTCGTCGCCGGGGCAGCGGCGTTCTCGTTCGTCTCCACGAAGGAGGGCTTCGGCCTCGCGGCGATGGAGGCCCTCGCAGCCGGGGTGCCCGTCGTCGCCCGGGACCTCCCGGTGCTGCGCGAGGTGCTCGGCGACACCGTCCGGTTCGCGGCCGACGTCGAGGGGATCGCCGACGCCCTGCAGGTGTCGCTCTCCGACCCGCTCGACCCCGGGCCGGGCCGGGCCCTGGCCGCGCGGTACTCCTGGACGACCGCAGCCTCGTCCCACGTCGCACTGTACGAGCGGCTCCTGACGGCCTCGGGCGGCGTCGCGATCGGTCGGACCCGCAGCGCTCCCCTGCCGGCCTGACGCCGTGCGCACCTCGATCTCACGCGCCTTCACGGAACTCGCGCAGCGCGATCCGGACGCACCGGCGGTCGACGACGTCCCCCGCGGGGAGGTCGAGGCCCGCGCGAACGCCCTTGCTCGGCGATTCCGGGACGCCGGGGTCCGCACCGACGACATCGTGACGATCACCGGCGCGAACACGGTCGACACCGTGGTCGCCACGGTCGCCGCGTGGAAGGCCGGCGCGACCCCGCAACCGCTCTCCCCGCGCCTGCCGGGAGCGGACCTCCGCGCGGTGCTCGGACTCGTCCGTCCCGCCCTCGTCGTCGCAGACGACCCCGTCGACGGGCACCCGTGGATGCCGCTCACGTCCGCCGGCACCACGCCGTCCCCCGCCGACGCCGAGCCACTGGCGGAGGACCTGGCCGCCGCGTCCTGGAAGGCACCGACCTCGAGCGGCAGCACGGGCACCCCCAAGGTCGTCGTCGCAGCGGCCTCGGCGCACGTCGACCCGGACGGACGCGTCGCCGCCTTCGTCCCCCGGCACGCCCGCCAGCTCGTCGCCGGTCCCCTGCACCACGCCGCGCCGTTCGTCTACGCCATGCGCGGTCTGATGACCGGACACTCCCTCGTCCTCATGCCGCGCTTCGACGCCGGCACCTGGCTCGACTTCGTCGCTCGCGCACACGTGACCTGGGGCATGGTCGTGCCGACGATGATGTCCCGGATCGCCGCCCTCGGTCCCTCGCGCCTCGACGCGACGGACACGACGGCACTGGACTCGGTCCTGCACATCGGCGCGGTCTGCCCGCCGCACGTCAAGCGGGAGTGGATCCGATGGCTCGGACCCGAGCGGGTCGTCGAGGTCTACTCCGGCACCGAGTCGAACGGGCTGACCACGATCCGCGGCGACGAGTGGCTCCGACACGAGGGCAGCGTCGGCCGGCCCACCGGCGGGACCGTCGTCCGGATCCTCCGAGCGGACGGGAGCGAAGCCCCGGTCGGCGAAGTCGGTCGCATCGAGATGACACGGCCCGGGCCGGCGACCTACCGCTACCTCGGAGTCGACGCGCCCCCTGCGGATGCCTGGCACAGCCTCGGTGACAGCGGGTGGCTCGACGACGACGGCTACCTGTACATCGCGGACCGGCAGGACGACCTGATCGTGAGCGGCGGCGTGAACGTGTGGCCCGCCGCCGTCGAGTCCGCACTCGAACGCCACCCCGCGGTTCGCAGCTGCCTGGTGGTCGGCCGGCCGGACCCGGACCTCGGGCAGCGGGTGCACGCGGTCGTCGACGTCGGGGACGCCGACGTCACCGCGGCGGAGTTCGACGCGTGGGCGGCGACGGCGCTCGACCCGGAGACGCGTCCCCGGAGCTGGACGATCGTGCACGAGCCGCTCCGGGACGACACCGGGAAGGCGCGGCGGAGCGCGTGGCGCTGAGCGACGGTGGATCAGGCCGTGGTGACGGTGATGCCCGCTGCCGTGAAGCGCTCGACGAGTTCCGGCGCCACGCCGTCGTCCGTCACCAGCGTCCACCCGCCGCCGAGGCGCGTCCACGCGTGGAACTCCGACTGCGCGAGCTTCGACGAGTCGGCGAGGACGTACACCGCGTCCGCACGCCGGGCGATGAGCTCCTTCAGGCGGATCTGACCGAGGTCCGCCTCGCAGATCCCGCGCTCCGGCGACACCGCGTCGGCACCGAGGTAGGCCGCGTCGAAGGTCAGGTACTCGAGCGCCGCCTCCGTCAGGCCGCCGACGAAGCCGTTGCTCAACGCTCGGTACTCGCCGCCGAGCGTGACGAGTCGGACGTCGTCGCGGTCGGCCATGTCGGTGATGACGCCGACGCTCGTGGTCGTGACGGTGAGGTCCGTGTCGACCGGCAGCGCACGGGCGAACGCGGCGACGGTCGAGCCGTTGTCGAGGAAGAGCGACGCCCCGGGGGCCACGGTCGCAGCGGCCCGTCGGGCGATGTCGCGCTTGGCGTCGAAGTGCTCGCCGAGCCGCTGTCGCAACGACGCCTCGGGGTGCGCGGCCACCGCCATCGCGCCGCCGAACGTCCGGGTCAGCTTCCGCTGCTCCTGCAGGCTCGCGAGGTCGCGCCGGATGGTGGAGGCGGTGACCCCGAACCGCTCGGAGAGCTCGTCGACGCTCGCGAGTCCGACCGTGGTCGCGAGCGTGACGATGGCTTCACGCCGCGCTCTGGCCGAGATCGACACCGGGCACCTCCGGACGGCAGGGACTGGGGACGGGTCAGGCGCCCTGCGACTGGCTCATCGCACCCGACGTCGGGGCGAGTTCGGCCGCCTGGCGGAGCGCCTCGATCATGCTAGCGACATCGGCCTTGCCGGTGCCCGCGATGTCGAACGCCGTCCCGTGGTCGACCGACGTGCGGATGACCGGGAGGCCCACCGTGATGTTGACGCCGGCCTCGATCCCGAGCACCTTCACGGGGCCGTGGCCCTGGTCGTGGTACATCGCGACGACGAGGTCGTAGTCCCCGCGGCCCGCGAGGAAGAAGAGGGTGTCGGCGGGCAGCGGCCCGACGGCGTCGATCCCGTCGGCGCGCGCGGCCTCGACGCCCGGAGCGATCTTCTCGGCCTCCTCGCCGTAGCCGAACAGGCCGTTCTCACCGGCGTGGGGGTTGATCGCCGCCACGCCGATCTTCGGGTGCGGGTTGCCCGCGCGCACGAGGGCCTCGTTGCCGCGCCGGATCGTCCGCTCGACGAGTCCCGGTTCGATCCGCGCGACGGCGTCGATGAGTCCGACGTGGGTGGTCACGTGGACGACCTTGAGCTTCGCGGTCGAGAGCATCATCGAGACCTCGTCGACGCCCATCAGCTCCGCGAGCATCTCGGTGTGCCCGGGGAAGACGTGCCCGCCTGCGTGCAGGGCCTCCTTGTTGAGCGGCGCCGTGCAGATCGCCTGGACCTTCCCGGCCATCGCCGCCTCGCACGCGACGCGGATGTACTGGAAGGCCGCGTCACCGGCGACCGGCGAGAGCCGCCCCCACGGCAGGTCCTCGGGGAGGAGACCGAGGTCGACCACGTCGACGACGCCGTCCTGGAACGTCGCGTCGGCGACGTCCGCGACGACGTTGAACGTGGCGTCGACGCCCCGGATCGCGGCGGCCTGGCGGAGGCGGGCGAGGTCGCCGATGACGACGGGTCGGCAGACGGCCAGGACGTCCGGTGACACGACGGCCTCGACGACGATCTCTGGGCCGACACCGGCCCCGTCGCCCATCGTGACGGCGACGATCGGAGTGGCGTTCATCACAGGTGCTGCCTTTCGGTTCGGTCTGCCCGGGGCCGCGTCGAGGCGGCCTCCGGCTGCGGGGTGTGATCGGTCGAGCCGGCCTGGAGGACCGTGGCGGCGTCGAGCAGGTTGGTGACGGTCCCGAAGCTGCCGGGACGCGTGACGACACGACGGCCGTCGTCCGCGCGGGACACGACGCAGCCCGGTTCGACGGCGCCCTCCGGCACGAGGCTCGTGATGTCGAGGCGGGTGAGCACGGACCGGGCCGTCTCCCCGCCGGTGAGCACGAGCGCGGCCTGCCCGCTGACGGCGGCGGCCACGATGCCGAGGCCGTCGGCGAGCCGTCGGGCGAGGTGCGGGACCGGTTCGTGCCGGTCCTCTACGCAGATCGCCGCGCTCCCGCTGCGCAGTGCCGTCCGCACGGCGTGGAGCGCCGGGTGGTCGACGTCGTCGACCTCGCGGCGGTCGACGGCACGGAGCAGGACGTCGCGGGGCAGGGGCACGACCGGGACGCCGCTGGCCGCGAGGACCTCGAGCTGCCGGGTCGCCTCGCTGCTGGCCGTCCCGACGACGAGCAGCACGCCGTGGACGTCACCGACGCGCGCCGACCGCTCGTGGTCGTCGGGGACGACCGGGTCGGAGGGTGCCGCTCCGCGGAGCCGCCCGGTCGCCGCGGCGATGCCGCCGGAGCCGAGGACCGTGCAGTCGACGCCGTCGAGCGCCGCTGCGACCCGGTCCAGATCGTCGTCGGAGACGGCATCGAGCACGGGGACCTCGCCGGCGTCGAGCGCCCGCCCGATCGCGTCGAGGACGGCGTCGCTGCCGGCGCGCACGACCGCGAGGGGGACGGACCGGGCGCGCTGCCCGACCGCGGCCAGCGGACCGGGGACGACCCGTGCCTCCAGGCCGTGCAGTCCCGCTTCCGCCACCGGCCTGCCGTGCACGTGGAGTGCGCCGTCGACCACCGTCCGCCCGAGTGCCGGGAGCGCCGTGGCGACCACGACGCGTGCGCCGGCGTCGAGGAGCCCGTCGACGACGTCCCCCACGCCGCCGCGCAGCAGCGAGTCGGTCTTCACCAGCCGCACCGGCGCTCCGGCTACGCGCATCCGCTGCGCCGCCTGCGTGACGGCCGCGCGCCGCGCGGCCGGGTCGAGCGACCGCGTGTCGCAGTCCAGGACGACGTCGGACCGGGACCGAGCGACGTGCTCGAGCGCGGCGGGGAGCGTGAGGGCGACGGTGACCGACCCGGTGCCGAGGACCGCGGCGACCTCGGCGGCTCCGGACAGGTCGTCGGCGATCGCGGCGAGGCGGTTCGACATCGGACCCCTCCTCGGGCTCGGTGGACGGTCCCATCGACGGATCGGCGGGGTGCACGAAACACGCTAGACGACCTGCGTGAAACACGCAATAGTGGTGCGCACGGCTGTCGCGCGGCGACTCGACGACGAGTCGCTCCGACGGCGTCCGAACGAGAGGAACCCAGTGCGTGACACCGACATCCGAGGCCGCAGGCTCGCCCCCGCCGTCCTCGGCACCATGACCTTCGGCGACAGCGTCGACGAGACGACGGCGGCCGGGATGGTCGACGTGTTCCTGGAGGCGGGCGGGACCGGCATCGACACCGCGAACGGGTACGTCGGCGGCCGCAGCGAGGAGATCCTCGGCGCCGTGCTCGTCGGACGCCGCGACGACGTCGTGCTCGCCACGAAGGTCGGCATCCCGAACCCGGACGCCGAGGGCGCCGCGCCCCTGTCCGCCGCGGCGGTCGAGCGGTGCGTGCACGCGAGCCTCCGGCGGCTCGGGACGGACCACGTCGACGTCCTCTACCTGCACCAGCCCGACCGTTCGACGCCGGCCGAGGACACGCTGACCGCCGTCCGGGCGCTCGTCGACGCGGGCGCGGTGCGCACGTGGGGCGTCTCGAACTTCGCGGCCTGGCAGATCGCGGAGCTGCGGCACACGGCCGCGGGACTCGGACTCGACGCCCCCGTCCTCGGGCAGCAGGTGTACAGCGTCATCGCGACCCGGATCGACGACGAGTACGCCGAGTACGCCAGGAGCACCGGACTCGCGACGGTCGTCTACAACCCGCTCGGCGGCGGGCTCCTGACCGGCAGGCACCGACCGGACGAGCACCCGGCGGAGGGACGCTTCGGGTCCTCGCCGCTCGCGGGCATGTACCGCGACCGGTACTGGAACGACGAGGTCTTCGCCGCCGTGGAGCGGCTCCGCTCGATCGCGGAGGGCGCGGGGCTCCCGATGGCCGAGCTCGCGCTGCGGTGGACGATCGGCCGCCCCGTCGTGGACGCCGTCCTGATCGGTGGGTCGCGGCTCGCGAACATCGAGGCGAACCTCGCCGCGCTGGCCGCGGGTGCGCTGCCGGACGACGTGCAGCAGGCCGTCGACGACGTGGCCGCTGCGCTCCGCGGACCGATGCCGGCCTACAACCGCTGACGGCGCGACCGCTTGACGGACTGGAGGCGGGGGGGGCGGGGGGCCCCCCCCCCCCCCCCCGCCCCCCGGGGGGGGTTTTTCCCCCCCCCCCCAACC
>NZ_JBFBHK010000026.1:0-25387 GCF_040685235.1 Curtobacterium sp. NPDC089185
ACGACGACCGCCGACGCGACCATCGCGATGCCGGAGCCGACCAGCACGGCGAGGACGCCCTCGTCGAGGACCTCCTCGTTCCGGGCGAAGGCCAGTTCGTTCATGAGCAGCGAGACCGTGAACCCGATCCCGCCGAGCACACCGACGGTCACGATCGACCCGAACGACAGCGTCGAGCGGCCCGGCGCGCGGAAGACGCGCGTCGCGACCGAGCCGAAGAGCGTGATGCCGATCACCTTGCCGACCGGCAGCGCGAGCACGACCGCCCAGAACGTCGGGGACAGCTCGCCGATGCCGACGCTCGGGACCACCACGGCGGCCGAGGCGAACGCGAAGACCGGCAGCACGATCGCGTTGGACCACGGCTCGACCCGCTCGTGCAGCGTGTGCCCGGGGCGGCGGGGGAGCACCAGGCCGAGCGCGACGCCGGCGATCGTCGCGTGCACGCCCGAGTGGTACACGAGCCACCACGTGACGAGGCCGACGAGCACCATCGCGGCGATGATCCAGCCCTGACCGGAGCGGCCGGGGCGGAGCAGCCGACCGAGGACGGCGAACACGAGGAGGGCGACCGCCGCGCCGCCGAGGGCGGTGAGGTCCGTGCCGTGCGCGAAGACCACGGCGATGATGACGATGGCGATGAGGTCGTCGAGCACGGCCAGGGCGAGCAGGAACACCCGCACGGTCGACGGCAGTCCGCGGCCGAACATCGCGAGGACCCCGAGGGCGAACGCGATGTCCGTCGCGGTCGGGATCGGCCAGCCGTGCTGGTACGGGGTGCCCGTCGTGACCACCAGGAACACCACCGCCGGGACGAGCACTCCGCCGACCGCCGCGATCGCCGGGATGACGGCGGTCTTCGGGTTCGACAGTTCACCGTCGACGACCTCCTGCTTCAGCTCGATGGCGACCAGGAGGAAGAAGACGGCGAGCAGGCCGTCGCTGATCCAGTGCGAGACGGAGAGGTCGAGACCGACCGCGCCCCACGGCGAGTGGGCGTCGAGGAGCCGCTCGAGGCCGGGCCCGAGCGCGGAGTTCGCGACGACCAGGCCGAGGACGGCGGCGGTGAGCAGCGCGACGGCGCTGAAGCGGGGTGAACGGACGAGTGCCTGCACGGTTCTCCAGGTTCCGGGTACGGACGACAGACCGTCGACCAGACTTCCCGACACACCTCGTCCAGGGTACCGGAGCGGGCTGCGTGCCAGCATGACGGGATGACCGCCGTACCGGACCTCGTCGAAGTCGTCGACCGCCTGCTCGCTCCCGAGGGCGGGTGCGTGTGGAACCGAGCCCAGACGCACGCGTCGCTCGCGCGGTACGCGGTGGAGGAGTCGTACGAGCTCGTCGACGCGATCGACTCGGGGGACGACGCCGAGATCCGCGAGGAGCTCGGCGACGTGCTATACCAGGTGGTCCTGCACGCCGGGATCGCCGCGGCGGCCGGGCGCTTCGACCTCGAGGACGTCGCCGCCGACGTCCGGGACAAGATGGTCCGCCGGCACCCGCACGTGTTCGGCGACGAGCGCGCCGACACCGAGGACGAGGTCGTCCGGGTCTGGCGGGCGGCGAAGGCGGCGGAGAAGGCCGCGCGGACGAGCGTGTTCGACGGTGTGCCCCGCGCGATGCCGCCGTTGGAGCGGGCGGTCAAGCTGCTCGAACGGCTCGAGGAGCGGGGTGACGCGGAGGCGGTCGTCGGCGCTGCGGTCGGGGCGGGCCGCGAGCAGGAGGGCCGAGACGAGGCGTGGGGGAGCGCGGTGCTCGAGCAGGTCGCGGCGGCGCGGGCGGCGGGGATCGATCCCGTGCGCGGCCTGCGTGCGGCGGTGGCGCGGCTCGAGGAGGCCGGGCGCGCTGCGGAGTGAGACCGGCCCGGGGCTCGTGTCGAGGAGACCGTGAGCGGAGTGGATCGCGGGCGATCGCGGTCAGGAGAGCGGGCACCCTCCCAACCCGAAAAAGGAGGGTGCCCGCGAGCGGGTGACGACGTGCCAGGGAAGTCACGTCGGCAGGGATACCCGCCCGAACCGCGGGACCCCGTTGCAGCACACCGGCCCCGCGAACGGCCCGGTGATCGGATCAGGAGACCACCGAACCGAGGTTCTGCATCCAATGTATCAGCAGGTCGGTACACGTGCAAGCGGTCCGGTGCGTTCTGGCAGGATTGGCGCATGGCGACGACCGTGACGGCCCCCCGTGGCATGCGAGACCACCTCCCCGCGGACAAGGCGCGACGGGAGCACGTCCTCGGGGTCATCCGCGGCGTGTACGCGCAGCACGGGTTCGACGAGATCGAGACGCCGGTCGTCGAGGAGGCCGCCCGCCTGCACTCCGGCCTCGGTGGCGACAACGAGAAGCTCGCGTTCGCCGTGATGAAGCGCGGGCTCACGACGGACGACGTGCGCAGTGCCGAGGCCCCGCTCGACCTCGCAGACCTCGGGCTCCGGTTCGACCTGACCGTCCCGCTCGCCCGCTTCTACGCCTCGCACCGTGCCGAGCTCCCGTCGGTGTTCCGGGCGGTGCAGATCGCACCCGTGTGGCGCGCCGAGCGTCCGCAGAAGGGGCGCTACCGCCAGTTCGTGCAGTGCGACATCGACGTGCTCGGCGAGCCCGGGCAGCTCGCCGAGATCGAGCTGATCAGCGCGACGACCGCGGCGCTCGACGCCCTAGGCATCGCGGGCACCACGATCCGGATCAACGACCGGCGGATCCTCACGGCGCTGCTCGGGTCGTGGGGCATCGTCGACCCCGGAGCTGCGGAGCGCGCCCTCATCACGGTCGACAAGCTCGACAAGATCGGGCCGGAGGGGGTCGCCGCCGAACTGCGCGAGACCACCGGCGCCGAGCTCCCCGGGCTCGAGGACACGATCCGGTCGCTCGAGTCCGCCGACTGGTCCTCCGTGGCCGACGCCGAGTGGCTCGACGCCGAGGCGTTCGCCGACCTCCTGCGCCTCCGCGACGCGCTGCCCGGCGCCGACCTGCGCTTCGACCCCACCCTGGTCCGCGGCATGGGCTACTACACGGGCACGATCTTCGAGGTGGCGCACCCGGACTTCGGGTACAGCCTCGGCGGCGGCGGTCGCTACGACGGCATGATCGGGCGCTTCCTCGGCCAGGACGTCCCGGCGGTCGGGTTCTCGCTCGGGTTCGAGCGGCTCGTCGACCTCGTCACGCTGCCGGAGTCGGCCGAGTCCGACGCCGTCGTGCTCGTCTACGACAAGGACGTCGACCCCGTCCGACTCGCCGCGCTGAAGGACGAAGCGCTGCGGTCGCACCGTCGTGTCCGGCTCGAACGACGGGTGAAGAACACCAAGAACCAGCTCGCCGGACTCGTCGAGCAGGGCTTCGACGCGTTCGCCTCGGTCCGGGCGGACACGGAGACGCTCGAGGGCGCCGAGTTCCGTCCACTGTCCTGACGCACGACACCTCCGCTCCACCGCGCGTCGGTAGGATCGGACCCGCAATCACCACAACCGAACTCGTAGGGAGTACCCCGTGGCCCAGATCGATGCCGTAGGCGCACGCGAAGTCCTCGATTCCCGAGGCAACCCGACGGTCGAGGTCGAGGTCCTCCTCGACGACGGCGTCGTCTCGCGGGCGCTCGTCCCGTCCGGCGCCTCCACCGGTGCGTTCGAGGCGTACGAGCTCCGTGACGGCGACGCGAACCGCTACGGCGGCAAGGGCGTCCTCAAGGCCGTCGACGCCGTGCTCGACGAGATCGGCCCGGCGCTCGAGGGCTTCGACGCCACCGACCAGCGTCTCGTCGACGCCGCGCTCATCGAGCTCGACGGCACCGAGAACAAGTCGCGCCTCGGGGCGAACGCGATCCTCGGCGCCTCGCTCGCCGTGGCCCGCGCCGCAGCCGACTCGGCCGACCTCCCGCTGTTCCGCTACCTCGGCGGCCCGAACGCGCACACCCTGCCCGTGCCGCTGATGAACGTCGTGAACGGTGGTGCGCACGCCGACACCAACGTCGACATCCAGGAGTTCTTCCTCGTGCCCTACGGTGCCGAGAGCTTCTCCGAGGCGCTCCGCTGGGGTGTCGAGACCTACCACGCCCTCAAGGGCGAGCTGAAGAAGCAGGGTCTTGCGACCGGCCTCGGTGACGAGGGCGGCTTCGCGCCGGAGCTCGCGTCGAACCGTGCCGCGCTCGACTTCCTGCTCGCCGCGATCGAGAAGGCCGGCTTCACCCCGGGCAAGGACATCGCGCTCGGCCTCGACGTCGCCGCGACCGAGTTCTTCCACGACGGCAAGTACGCGTTCGAGGGCAAGCAGCTCTCGAGCGAGGAGTTCACGGGGTACTTCACCGACCTCGTCGCGAACTACCCCCTCGTCACCATCGAGGACGCCCTGGCCGAGGACGACTGGGAGGGCTGGAAGCACCTGACCTCCGAGCTCGGCTCGAAGCTGCAGCTCGTCGGCGACGACCTGTACGTCACCAACCCGAAGCGTCTGCAGCGGGGCATCGACGAGCAGGCCGGCAACTCGATCCTGGTCAAGGTGAACCAGATCGGCACGCTGACCGAGACCCTCGACGCCGTCTCCCTGGCGCAGCGCCACGGCATGACCGCCATCCTGTCGCACCGCTCGGGCGAGACCGAGGACACCACCATCGCGGACATCGCGGTGGCCGTCGACGGTGGCCAGATCAAGACCGGCGCCCCGGCCCGCTCGGACCGCGTCGCCAAGTACAACCAGCTGCTCCGCATCGAGGAGGAGCTCGGTGACGCCGCCGTCTACGCCGGCCGCACCGCGTTCCCCCGCGCCGCCGCGCTCTAGGACACGCACCGCACGAGACGCCGTCCTCCTTCGGGAGGGCGGCGTCTCGTCGTGTCCAGCGCCGCGTTCTGCGGGCGGGGCGCGCACGGCTGCGCTCCGTCGAGGTCCCGCGACTCGCCGTCTGTCGGACGCCGGGGTCCCGCGGGAGGGGGGTGACGACGACGAGAGCGCAGAATCGTGGAACCAGGGGGCGGACCGGCCGACTGCGGGCGGGACCGACGGGGCGGGCGTGGGCCGCGCCTCCCGGCCGCGGCCGCTGGGAGGGTGCCGAACGACGCGCGACGGTCCGCGTGCCGGGCCCCGGGTCGCACCCGGGCCGGGTTACCGTTGGACCGTGCCCAGCCAGAAGCCCCGCGTCCGCCGCGTCCCCGTGGCCGTGCCGGAGACCGGCGCGCACGAGCAGCCCTGGTACCGGTCCATCCGGTTCTCGGGCTTCAGCCTGCTCATGCTGGCGATCATCGTGCTCTTCGTGGTCGTGCTCGCCCCGTCGCTGCGGACGCTCGTGCAGCAGCAGGAGCAGATCGCGCAGCAGCAGCGCGAGGTCGCGGCGCAGAAGGCCGACGTCACGCAGAAGAAGCAGGACGTCGCCCGCTGGGACGACCCCGCCTACATCGAGGCGCAGGCACGCGACCGGCTGCTCTACGTGTACCCGGGCGAGGAGAGCTACCTCGTGATGGGCGCCGAGAAGGCGAAGGGGTCCGACCGGGCGCGGACCGACTCGGGCAGCCCGGTGAGCTCGACCGTGCAGACGCCCGAGGTCGACTGGGTGCAGGCGATGCTCTCGAGCGTCCTGCAGTCGGGACTGACCGACAAGACCACCGAGGAGCTCGTCGCGCCGGACGTCTCCGGCACGGGCGATCCCACCGGCGCGGCCACCAGCGACACGAAGTAGGCCCGCGCCCGGGTCTCCGGTAGGCTCACGTGCCCGTGACCACCCCTCCCTTCGACCCGCCGTCCGACCGTGACGTCCAGGTCGTGTCGGCCCAGCTCGGTCGACCGGCACGCGACGTCGTCGGGATCGCGGCACGGTGCGTCTGTGGCAACCCCACCGTCGTCTCCACGAAGCCCCGACTCGAGAGCGGCACCCCGTTCCCGACGTTCTACTACCTGTGCCACCCCGCCGCCACCGCGGCCGTGAGCACCCTCGAGGCGAACCACGTCATGCCCGAACTCGCGGCACTGCTCGAGGACGAGACCGTCGCGGCGCAGTACCGCGCGGCACACGAGTCCTACCTGGCGGACCGCGAGTCGATCGAGCACGTCGACGAGATCGACGGCATCAGCGCCGGTGGCATGCCCACCCGCGTGAAGTGCCTGCACGCCCTCGTCGGCCACGCCCTCGCAGCCGGCCCCGGCGTCAACCCCATTGGCGACCTCGCGCTCGAGCGCGCGTCCTGGTCGCCCTCCCGGTGTGAGTGCCGGGCGTATGATGGCATCGCAGACGCCGGAGTCGGGGCGGGTGGCGGCGAACTCTGACCAGCCTCCCGGCAACCACCCCACTCCAAGGAGATCATCCCCCGTGCCCAAGATCCTCGTCGTCGGCGGCGGTTACGCCGGTTTCTACACCGCCTGGAAGCTCGAGAAGCACCTCCGTGAGGGCGAAGCCGAGGTCACCATGGTCGACCCGCTGCCCTACATGACGTACCAGCCGTTCCTGCCCGAGGTGGCCGCGGGGTCGATCGAGCCCCGGCACGCGGTCGTCTCGCACCGTCGCCACCTCAAGAAGACGCGTGTCGTCACTGCCAAGGTCACGAAGGTCGACCACGCCACGAAGACCGCGACGATCACCCCGGCCGAGGGCGAGGCGTGGGAGGAGTCCTACGACCAGATCGTCATGACCGCCGGCGCCGTCTCGCGCACCTTCCCGATCCCGGGCGTCGCGGACGAGGCCATCGGCCTGAAGACCATCGAGGAGGCCGCGGCGATCCGCGACAAGATCCTCACGAACTTCCACAAGGCGGCGAACCTGCCGGCCGGTCCCGAGCGTGACCGCCTGCTCACCGTCGTCGTGGTCGGCGGTGGCTTCGCCGGCATCGAGGTGTTCGCCGAGCTCCGCTCGTTCGCCTCGGACCTGCTGAAGAGCTACCCCGAGCTGTCCTTCGACGACACGCACTTCCACCTGGTCGAGGCGATGGGGCGCATCATGCCCGAGGTGTCGCTCGAGACCTCGCACTGGGTGCTCGAGAACCTCGCGTCGCGCGGTGCCGTCGTGCACCTCGACACGCAGCTCGCCTCGGCCGAGGGCGGCGTCTGCCAGCTCAAGGCGAAGGACGACTCGATCGAGACCATCGAGTCCGACCTCATCATCTGGACCGCCGGGGTCATGGCGAACCCGATGGTCAAGGGCACGGACCTCCCGCTCGAGCAGCGTGGCCGCATCCGCGTGCAGCCGGACCTCCGCGTGGTCGACGACAACGGCGTGGTCGCCGACGCGTGGGCCTGCGGCGACGTCGCAGCCGTGCCGGACCTGACCGGCGGCGGGGTCGGCGGCTTCTGCGTGCCGAACGCCCAGCACGCGGTGCGCCAGGCGAAGCAGCTCGCGAAGAACCTCACCGCGGTCATCCGCGGCGAGGCGACGAACGACTACAAGCACGAGAACCTCGGCGCCGTCGCGGGCCTCGGCCTCGGCACCGGTGTGTTCCAGTCCGGCAAGTTCGCGATGAAGGGCTTCCTCGCCTGGGGCGCCCACCGCGGCTACCACGGCCTGGCCATGCCGTCGTGGGAGCGCAAGTGGCGCGTCATCGGCGACTGGGTGGGCGGGTTCTTCCTCGGCCGCGACATCGCGTCGCTCGACGACCGCGAGACCCCCCGTGCCGCGTTCGAGACGTTCGCGTCGCGTCCGAAGGCCGCCGTCGAGGCGCCGGCGGCCGCCGCTGCCCAGGCTCCGGCCGAGGGCCAGCCGGCCGACGCCGCCGGCCCCGCCTACGCCACCCCGGCGGAGGACGTCTCGAAGGACGCCGCACCGGTCGCGGCTCCGGCGAACGCCGAGTAGGACCCGGCAGCACCACACAGCCGACACGACGGCCGTCGCCCCCGCGTGGGGCGGCGGCCGTCGTCGCGTCGGTAGGCTGTTGCGGCCCGCCCCCGTGGCCCAACCGGTAGAGGCACGCGACTTAAAATCGCCGAGTTGTGGGTTCGAGTCCCACCGGGGGTACCTGCGAGACTCGTGTCCGCGGACGCTTTCGCGGTCCGAGTCCCGCGAACGTGTCCGCGGAGCCGAGCCTCGCGACAGCGGCACGGGGGCCACCGCGGGAGCGGACCACTCCGGCGAGCACCTACGATCGTCCTCGTGGTCGGACTCGGTAGCGCCCTCGCGAACCTGCGCAACGCGCTCAACCGTCCCGAGGCGCACGTCGAGGTCGTCGACGGCGAGACGGTCCCCGTCGGCATGCTGCTCGGCACCCTCGGCGCCCTCCTGCTCGACGCCGGCAGCTCCGTCACCGACGTGCGGTCCGCCCTCGAGAAGGCCCGCGACGCCGCCGGGGTCGGCCCCACGCTCGCCGTGGGCGTGCTCCCCGCGCTCGTCATGGTGAGCGAGGTCGCGACCGGGTCCGCGACGATCGTGAACGCCGAGGGCGTCGAGCTCTCGTCGCGCCAGGCGGCCCGCGCGAACCGCCTGGTGCTCGGCCTCGAGCGCGGGTCGATCGCCCTCGCCGAGATCCCGGCGCGCGTCCGGGCGATCCGCGCCGGCACCGTGCCCCCGCCGCCCCTGCCGTGGATCACCGGGAACGCCCTGACCTCGGTCGGACTCGCCGTCGTCTTCCGCTGCCCGTGGTGGGCGATCGTCCTCGCGCTCGTCGTCGGCGCCCTCGTCGGCGTGCTCAGCCTGCTGCTCCGCCGGTTCCGCGAGGCCGTCGCCATCATCCCGTTCCTCGCGGCCTTCATGTCGACGACGGTCGTCGGCCTGGTCGCCGCCGGCACCGGGTTCGACCACGTCCCGCTCTTCGCCGTCTGCGCCCCCGTGGCGGTGTTCGTGCCGGGTGCGCTCATCACGAACGCCCTGCTCGAGCTCACCGCCGCCGACATCGTCACCGGGGCCTCCCGTCTGGTGCAGGGCCTCATCATGCTCGGCTTCATGGCCGCGGGCATCGCCGCCGGCAGCGCGCTGACCGGTCTCCGGGTCGACCCGTCCTCGGCGGCGCTCGTCGGCGAGGTCGCCGGTGTCGGCACACTGCGCGGCGGGTGGGAGGCCGTGCCGTCCTACTGGGTGTCGTGGGTGGCCGTGGTCGGCCTGGCGGTGGGTCTCGGCCTGGTCTTCCGCTCCGGTTGGCGGCTCACGCTCGTGTCCGTCGCGGTGATGGTCAGCGCCTACGCCGTCGTGAGCGGGACGACGCCGCTCTGGGGCAGCGTCGTGGCGACCGGCGCGGCGGCGGCCCTGCTCTTCGTCGCGACGCGGCTCCTCGAACGGCTCGTGCCGGTGGTCCCCGCGACGGTGTCGTTCTTCCCCGCGTTCCTGCTGCTCGTGCCCGGCACCGTCGGGCTGGTCGCCGTGGCCACCTTCGACCCGGTCGCGCTCGGGACACCGCTCGCGACCTTCGTCAGCCTGTGCATCGGCACGAAGATCGGCGGGCTGCTGCCGGGCCTGTTCCGACGGGGCGTGCCGCACCGGACGCAGGCGCACGCCGCCGGGTGACCACCTGACGGACGGGAGGCGCGTGGGGACCCCGACACGCGCCTCCCGTCCGTGTGGTCAGTGGCGGGAGGTCGTCGGCCGGCCCCGGCTGAGCCAGGCCCAGCAGAGTGCGCCCCCTGCCGCGCAGAGCGCGGCGGCCACGGCGACCTCCGTCGGCGAGGGCGCGACGGGGGCGGGACCGGCGACGACCGCGGCGAGGGCGACCGCGGCCACCGTCAGGCCGACGTAGCGGGCGCGGGCGCCCGCTACGAGGACGGCGCCCGCCGAACGCGGTACCGGGAGCAGGGTGGCGACGAGCGCGCCGACGGCACCGACGCAGAGGGTGGTCGCGAACTCCGCGACGAGGGCCGACCAGAACCCCGAGCCGGACGGCACCGAGTGCAGTGCCCAGCCGAGCGCCGCGACCACGAGCAGGCCGACCGACCGGGCCGTGGCGACCCGGACGCCGGACGCGAGGGTCGACCCGAGGCGGAGCGCGCCCGTGTCCGCTCCCGGTCGGCCGACGGGGACGAGGACCGCCCCGACCACGAGGGCGGGGGAGAGGTCACCGAGCCGGGTCACGCCGCACGCGACCAGGGCCGCGACGACGAGCCACGGCGAGACCCGGAAGCCGACCGACGCCCGGTCGGCACCCGCCGCCCACCGTGTGGCGAGCACGACGACCGCCGTCGTGACCGCCGCGCCCAGGAGGACGGCGACCGCCAGGCGGACGTACCGGGCCTCGAACGAGGCGCCGACCGCGAGGAGCGTCGACACCCCGACGACGCCGACCCCGATCGCGACGGCGGCCCAGGTGGGCAGCACGTCGTCGCCGAGCCGTCGCTCGGCGCGGGACCGGTTGCGCCCGAGGAGTCCGGTGAACGGGTTGCGGAGCCGACCGCGCACGGACGCCCCGACGAGGGCGAGCGGCGCGGCGACGAGGAGGAGGAAGGCCGCGGCGACGCCGGTGGCGAGGAGGACGGTGCCCCACGAGAAGGACGCCTGGATCGTGGGGACGCCGCGGTCGTACGCCGTCGAGGCCGTCCAGTCGCCCGCGGGTCCGGACCAGTCGGGGGCACCGCGCTGGCCGTCGCCCGTGGTGCCGCCGGTCGTGCCGCCGCCCGTGGTGCCGCCGCCGTGCGCGCTCCCGCCGCCGGTGCCGGTGCCGCTCGCACCGGCCCCGGGGGTGGCGCCCGCGCTGCCGTCGGTGCCGCCGGGTCCGGCGCCCGGGGTGGTCCCGGGGGCCGACGGGCTCGGGACCCCGCTGCCGCCGCCGGGCGTCGCGGACGGTCCGTCCGTCGGCTGGGCGCTCCGCCCGGGCAGCAGGACGCGGACACCGGTCGAGGACCGGGAGGCGTTGCCCGCAGCGTCCTGCTGGACGGCGGTCACGGTGTGGGTGCCCGCGGCCACGGTCGACCCGGTGGTCGTGCAGGCCCAGCGGCCGTCCGGGCCGACGTCGCTCCGGCACACCGGTGCCCGGTCGAGGTAGGCGGTGAGCACCGCGCCCGCCTCGCCGGTGCCCCGCACGACGAAGGGCTGCGACGGCACCCGTTCGTCCGTTCCCGGTGCGGTGACGACCGGAGCGGACGGGGCCGTGCGGTCGAGGAGGACCGTCCGGGGTGCCGACGCCGCACTGCGGAGGTCCGAGCGGAACCCGTCGGCCGTGCTGGCCGTCTGCACCGCGGAGACCGTGTGCCGGCCGTCGCGGCCCGTGATCGCGACCGTCCACCGACCGTCCGGGCCGACCGTCGTCGTGCGGTCGCCGGCGCTCCCCGCCACCGACACCGAGACCGAGGCGCCCGGGAAGCCGGTGCCGGTGACCGGCCCGATCGTCGGACGGTCCGTCGTGACCGACGGTGGCACGACGACGTCCGAGGCGGGAGCGCTCGACGAGCCGAGTGCCGGGTCGCTGCCGTCCGTCACGGTGAAGACCTGCTGCGGACCGGAGCGGACGGTCGCGATGCACGACCACGCGCCGGAGGCCGGCACGGTCGCGGTGCATCCGGTCGATCCGGTCGCGGCCGGCCCGGCGACGCGGACGCGGTGGCCGGGGGTCCCGCGACCGTGCAGGCGCACGGTCGCGGTCGTGACGTCGCCGGGGTCGGCGATGGTCGGTCGGACGGCGGGACGGTCGGAGGGCAGGGGCGTCGGGGTCCCCGTGCCGGGCGGCAGGGTGCCGAACTGCGGGAACGTCGTCGGCGACGGGACCGGCGTGGTCGTCGCGGCGGCAGCGGCCGCGCTCGGTGCGCCGAGCAGGACGGTGAGGACCACGGGCAGCACGGCGGCCAGGGCCGCGGCCAGGGCACCGGCACCGCGGACCGACCGACGCGTCGCCCTCCGGGGTCGCCGGACGGGACCGTCCGCGACGGCCCCCTCGTCCACGTTGTCCCCGAGCGTGTTCACCGTCTCCATCCCACGCGATCTCGCCGCGATGGTCAATCCACCACACGGATGATGTGTCCGCAGACCGACGTGGCCGGGCGGCGACCGGACGAGCGGTGGGCATCACTCGGGAATCACCCGTGAACCCCCGCCCACGGCAGGGACGACCCGGTCGGCCTCGGTAGGATCGTGCCCGGCCGTCCGACGGCCACGCACCGGCTGCGGTCCTCCCGCGTCGGACCCGACGCGCGAAGGAGAACGCCCCGATGGACACCGGACTCGTCACGACGCTGATGGTCGTCGGAGTGGTGGTGGTCCTGCTCGTCGTGGTCGGGATCTACCTCTGGGTGACCTACAACTCGCTCGTCACGCTGAAGGTGCGCGTGGACGAGGCCTGGAGCGACATCTCGGTGCAGCTCAAGCGCCGTGCCGACCTCATCCCGACGATCGTCGACACGGTCAAGGGGTACGCGACGCACGAGAAGTCCGTCTTCGACGACGTGACGAAGGCCCGGTCCGAGACCCTGACCGCGGGCGACGCCGGGAGCGCGTCCGCCGCCGAGGGGCACATGCAGAAGGCGTTGAAGAGCGTGTTCGCGGTGGCCGAGGGATACCCGCAGCTGCAGTCCAGCCAGAACTTCCTGCAGCTGCAGTCCGAGCTCGTCGACACCGAGGACAAGATCCAGGCGGCCCGACGCTTCTACAACGGCGGGGTGCGCGAGCTGAACACGAAGATCCGTATCTTCCCGAACTCGACCTTCGCCAAGAGCAAGGGCTTCACCGAGGCGACGTTCTTCGAGTCCGCCGAACCGGCGGCGATCGCCGAGCCGCCACGCGTACAGTTCTGACCCCAGCGGCGTCGGGCTGACCCGTGTACAGCGCCATCGCGCGGAACAAGCGCAACACCGTCCTCATCGTCCTGGTGTTCCTGCTCGTGATCGGGGCCCTCGGGTTCCTGGGCGGGTACCTCGCGGGGAACGTCTCGATCGGCGTCGTCGTGCTCGCCGTGGCGATCGGCTACGCGGCGCTGCAGTACTTCACGGCGGCACGACAGGCGACCGCGATCGCGGGCGGCGTCGAGGTCGACCGGACCACCGAACCACGCCTCTGGCGGACCGTCGAGAACCTCGCCATCACGACCGGGACGCCCATGCCGCGGGTCTTCGTGGTGGACGACCCGGCACCGAACGCGTTCGCGACCGGGCGTGACCCGGAGCACGCCGTCGTCGCGGCGACCACCGGACTCCTGGCACTGATGGACGACCGGGAGCTCGAGGGCGTCATGGCGCACGAGCTCGGGCACGTCCGGAACCACGACATCCGGGTCTCGACCATGGTGTTCGGGCTGGTGGTCGCCGTCGGGTTCATCGCGGACGTGCTGCTGCGGATCTCGGTGTTCGGCGGCCTGACCGGACGTGGCCGGAACAACGACTCGGGCAGCAACAACCCCGTGCTCATCGTCGCCGGACTCGTCGCCGTGCTCGTGGCCCCGGTCGCGGCCGCGGCGGTGCAGGCCGCGGTCTCACGCCAGCGCGAGTACCTGGCCGACGCGACGGGTGCGATGACGACGCGGTACCCGGAGGGCCTGGCGAGCGCGCTCGAGAAGCTCGGCGCGTACGGCCGGCCGACCCGGACGCAGAACTCCTCGATGGCGCACCTGTGGATCGCCGATCCGATGCGCCCGGGCGTGATGGACCGGCTCTTCTCGACGCACCCGCCACTGCCGGACCGGATCACGCGCCTGCGGAACAGCCTCGACCGCTTCTGACCGCGGCCCGGAACACCCTCGTCCCAGCGAGACGCCCGCGTGACCGCGAGCCGCCGTCGGATGCCGCGGCGTGTCGGTGGGCGGAGGGCGTCCGGCGGACCGGAGGGCGTCTGACGGGGCCGGCCACGGGCCTCCAGACCGACGTCAGGTGGCGACGTCGTCGGCGTCCGCGTCGGCTGCCGCTGGATCGTCGGCGGCCTCGTGCGGGACCAGCGCGACCCCGAGCGCTCCCGCGACCGCGGCGGCGGCGGTGCCCCGGTCGGTGACCTCGATCCCGTCGAGACCCTGCCACGCGGCCGCCCGTCGCAGCGTGACGGCGAGCCGCTCGGCGTCCAGGTGCTCGCCGGGCTCCTGCCAGGCCGTCCGGACCCGGAGCACGCCACGCTGCCGGTCGCTCTTCAGGTCGACGCGTCCGGTCAGCCGGTCGTCCTGCAGCACGGGCAGCACGTAGTAGCCGAAGACACGCCTCGGAGCCGGCGTGTAGATCTCGATCCGGTAGTGGAAGCCGAACATGCGTTCCGCGCGACGACGGAACCAGACGACGGGGTCGAACGGGCTGAGCACCGCGTCGACGGTGACGTGGCGGGGGACCCGCGCACCGGTGTGCAGCCACGCCTGCTCGCGCCAGCCCTCGACGCGGACCGGCAGCAGCTCGCCACGGTCGACGAGCTCGGTGATCGCGGCGGCGGTGTCGTCCGACCGGAGCCGGAAGTGGTCGGCGAGGTCGGCGCGGGTGCCCACGCCGATCGCCCGCGCCGCGCGGCGCACGAGTTCGGTGATCGCGGTGTGGCGGTGGGGAGCGGTCTCGAGCGCACCGACCGGCAGCACCTGGTCGGGCAGGGCGTACACGCGCTCGAAGCCCGAGCGCCCGGCGCTGACGACCTCGCCCCAGCGGAACATCTGCTCCAGCCCGGTCTTGACGTCGCTCCACCCCCACCAGGGACCGCGTCGGACGTTCGCCTCGTGCTCGACGGCGCTCGCGGGCATCGGGCCCTCGGCGGCGAGCAGGGCCCGGAGCTCACGCCGGACGCCGGCCGTGCGCTCGACCCCGGCGACCCGGTTCGGCCGTGCGTCCCGCTCGCGATACGCGTCCATGCGCCAGCGGAAGAGCGGCAGGTCGGTCCGCGCGACGAACGCGGCCTCGTGCGCCCAGTACTCGGCGTACGGGCCGCGGCGGGTCAGGGTCAACCGGTCGAGGACGGCGCGGTCGTAGCCGCCGAGCCGCGCGAACAGGGGCAGGTAGTGGCTCCGCTCGAACACGTTGACGGAGTCGATCTGCAGCAGGCCGAGGCGTCCGATCGTGCTCGTCAGCGTCCTGGTGGCGACGGTGTCGGCGGGCGCGGCCCCGAACCCCTGCGCGGCCAGCGTGACACGGCGGGCCTCGGCGGCGGAGAGCGTGGACCTGACCATGGGACCGACGCTACCGATGCCTGCCGACACGGTGCACGCGGGCGGGCGCGGCGCCAGGAACGCGGCCAGGACCCCGTGGATACAGTGGCGGAATGGCATGGGGCAGGAAGCGGACGCAGGCGCCGACACGGACGGAGTCGCAGCCGCCGACGCAGCCGCCGACGCATCCCGATCCGGTGGTCGAGGACTCGGTCCCCACGGGCATGCGGATCGCGGGGGCGTGGTCGTGGCGCGTGCTCGTCGTCGTCGGCGTCATCGCGGTCTTCATCTGGCTGATGACGGTGTTCAGCCAGATCCTCATCCCGTTCCTCCTCGGCATCGTCGTGTCCGCGCTGCTGGTCCCGATCTCGAACTGGCTGCAGCGGCACCACGTGCCGAAGTGGTTGGCGGTCGTCATGAGCCTGCTCGGCGGGCTCGCGGCGCTCGGCGGCCTGATCTGGCTCGTCATCGACCAGATCATCGCGTCCTACCCGTCGCTGCGTGACCGGACGGTGGAGCAGTACGCGAACATCCGCGACCTCGTGCTCAACTCCGGCCTCGGGATCACCCAGGGCGACGTCAACGGGTGGTTGAACGACGGCACGAGGTGGGTGCAGGAGAACTCCGGGCAGATCCTCTCCGGCGTCGCGAGTGCCGGCTCGAGTGCGACGCACGTCTTCGAGGCACTCTTCATCATCCTGTTCACCACGATCTTCCTGCTCGTCGACGGCAAGAACGTCTGGCGCTGGACGGTCCGGCTGTTCCCGCGCAAGGCCCGGGCCGCGGTCGACGGCGCCGGGGTCGCGGGCTGGATCACGCTCACGAGCTTCATCCGCGTGCAGATCTTCGTGGCGTTCGTCGACGCGGTCGGCATCGGCCTCGGCGCGTACATCGTCGGCCTGTTCTTCGGCGGGATGCCGCTCGTGATCCCGATCGCCGCGTTCGTGTTCCTCGGTGCGTTCATCCCGGTCGTCGGCGCGATCGTCACCGGGTTCCTCGCGGTGTTCGTCGCCCTCATCTTCAACGGTCCGCTCGCCGCGGTGCTCGTCCTCGGTGTCGTCCTGCTCGTGCAGCAGATCGAGGGGCACATCCTGCAGCCGCTCGTGATGGGCAACGCGGTCAAGGTGCACCCGCTCGCGGTGGTGCTCGGCGTGACCGCGGCGTCGGGCCTGGCGGGGATCGCCGGCGCGTTCTTCGCCGTGCCGCTCATCGCGACGCTGAACGCGATGGTCACCACGATCGCGAGCGGGCGGTGGCGCGGGCTCGACTCCGACCACGTGCTCGAGGCGACCCCGAAGCGCGGGCAGCACGGCCGCATCCAGCTCATGCGCCGACGTCGGCACCAGGTCGGCGACGACGTGCCGCCGCCCGGGGCGGACCGGCAGCCGACGGCTGCTGAGGGAACCGCCAGCACGAACTGACGTCACGGGTTCGCCGTGACGGCCGCGAGCGACGATGATGGGTGGCGTGACCGACACCTCCGTGCCCCAGCAGCAGACCGTGGCGTTCCCGACGTTCGCGGACATCGAGGCGGCGCGGGAGACGATCGCGGGGGTGGCGCGGGTCACGCCGATGGAGACGTCGCAGTTCCTCGGCGAGCTGCTCGGCTCACCGGTGCACCTGAAGTGCGAGAACCTGCAGCGCACCGGCGCCTACAAGGTCCGCGGGGCCTACAACCGCCTGGCGGCGTTGAGCCCGGAGCAGCGCGCCGCCGGCGTCGTCGCCGCGAGCGCGGGCAACCACGCGCAGGGCGTCGCGCTCGCCGCCCGGGAGCTCGGCATCCCCGCCACGATCTTCACGCCGGTGGGCGTCGCCCTGCCGAAGCTGCAGGCCACGCGCCACTACGGCGCGGACGTCGTGCTCCGCGGGCACTCCGTGGAGGAGGCCCTGAGCGCCGCGAAGGACTTCGCCGCCCGCACGGGTGCGGTGTTCATCCCGCCGTTCGACCACCCGGCGGTGATCGCCGGCCAGGGCACGCTCGGTCTCGAGATCGTCGACCAGGTCCCCGACGTCGACACGGTCGTCGTGCCGATCGGCGGCGGCGGCGTCATCGCGGGCATCGCGCTCGCGGTGAAGGGCATCGCCGAGCGCCAGGGCCGCGAGATCCGGGTCGTCGGCGTCCAGGCCGAGAACGCCGCCGCCTACCCGTCGTCGATCCGAGCGGGCCAGCCCGTCACGATCACGACGAAGCCGACGATCTCGGACGGCATCGCGGTCGCCCGCCCCGGCGAGCTGAACTTCCCGATCATCCGCGACCACGTCGACGAGATCGTCACCGTGTCCGACGACGACACCGCCCGGGCGCTCCTGGTGCTCCTCGAGCGGGCGAAGCTCGTCGTCGAGGCGGCCGGCGCCGTGGGTGTCGCGGCGATCATGTCGGGTGCCGTGCGCGACACCGGGCGCACCGTCGTCCTGCTCAGCGGGGGCAACATCGACCCGCTCATGATGGAGCGCGTCATCACCCGCGGTCTCGTCGCCGCCTCGCGCTACATCGGCATCCGCATCATGCTGCCGGACCGCCCGGGGCAGCTCGCCCGCGTCGCCCAGGTGATCTCGGACGCCGGGGCGAACGTCGTCGAGGTGCTCCACACCCGGCACGGGCAGGGGCTCGTCATCAACGAGGTCGCCCTCGACCTGTCGATCGAGGCACGCGGCCCGGAGCACGCGCAGGAGGTCATCCAGCGCCTGCACGAGGTCGGCTTCCGCCCGGAGCTGCTCGAGCACTGACGGCACGGCCGTCCCGTCAGCGGTCCGCACGGAGCGCGCGTCCGACCGTCAGGGTTCCGTTCGCGACGGTGTCGCCGGCCGGGAGGCGCGTGATGCTCCCGTCATGACCCTCACGTCGATCCTGCCGTCACTCCGCGCCTCGCTGCCCGACCCCCTCGACCCGACGCTCTGGCCCGCGCGCACCGAGGCCACGATCGACGACGTCCGCGTCCGCGCCGTCTCGATGCAGCGCCTGGCCGCCGTCGCCGGGACACCGTGCGTGCACACCGCCGAGCAGGCGCCGCCGCGGTACCGCCCGCGCGACTGGGTGCCCGCGGACGTCTGCGTGACCGTCGCCACCGTCACGCGGGTGCGTCGACCGTGGGGCGTGCTCTTCGTCGAGCTCGACGCGGTGGTCCCGGACTGCGCCGTCCTCGACGAGGCGCGGTTGATCGGCCGGCGGTCGGTCGCACCCTCGGCCGAGGTCACCGTGACGACGAACGCGACGGGCACCGCCGGCCGCGAGGCGCTCCTGCCGGGCGACGTCGCGGTCGGCGACCTCGTGTGCTTCCCGTGCGTGCGGGCGCTCACGCACCGCGAGGTCGTGGCGCGCTGAGGCGCCGCACGACCGGAAGCAGCTCGCGCCACGTGATCACGTGGCGCGAGCTGCTTCCGGTCGTGCGAGGGCGGCGCGCCCTACGGCTCGTAGCGCTCGACCTTCGTGACCTCGACGGCGATCTCCTTGCCGTTCGGGGCCGTGTAGCTGGTCTTCTCGCCGGCGCGGAGCCCGACGATGGCGGCACCGACCGGGCTGACCGGGCTGTAGACGGTCAGGTCCGAGCCCTCGGCGACGATCTCGCGGTTGCCCACGAGGAAGGTGGACTCGTCGCCGGCGATCACGGCGGTCACGACCGTGCCGGGCTCGACGGTGCCGTCGAAGTCCGCCTCGCCGACGGTGGCGTGCTTGAGCAGCTCGGTGAGCTGACGGATGCGGGCCTCGATCTTGCCCTGCTCGTCCTTCGCGGCGTGGTAGCCGCCGTTCTCCTTGAGGTCGCCCTCCTCGCGCGCCGCCTCGATGCGGTCCGCGATCTCCTTGCGGGCGGGGCCGGAGAGCTGCGCGAGCTCGGCCGTCAGACGGTCGTGCGCCTCCTGGGTCAGCCAGGTGACCTGGGTGTCGTTGCTCATGTGGGGTTCCCTTCGACAGAGAACGAGACCGGCCGGTGTGGCCGGTCTCGTCCGCGAATCAGACGAGTCTAGGGAACCCAGCAGTCGTGGATCAAGCCGGTCACGCCGCGAGTCGTCGTGTTCACGTCGGTCGAGATGGTCCGGGTGCGCTGGTCGGACTCCGGGAGCGTCACGACCTTCCACCCCACGATCGAGTACGACTTGTCGAGCACCTGCACGGCGCACTTCGCCTCGGTGCCCGGATCGACCGAGACCTGCGAGTGCACGACCGTCCGGTGGTCGGACACGACGGTGTACCCGACCTCGGTGTTGTCGAGTCCGTGCGAGGTCTGGTCGAGCCCGGCCCAGACCACCCACGCGACGAAGACGAGCACGACGGCGATCGCCGCGAGGACGCCGAACAGCCGGCCGCGCCGGCGTCGGTCGGGCGTCCGGCCGTACCGGTCGTCCAGGGTCGCAGCGGTGGCGGCCGACGACGCGGTGGTCGCGGATCCGGCGGGGTGCAGCGGTTCGGACAGTTGGGGGCTCCCGGGGTGATTATCCTGATCCCCAGGGTAGTTCACGCCCCGCTGTGCGCTGCCCGCATGCACGCGGACGCCGCGTGCGCGCCCCACTCGACTCGCACCCCGTGAGGAACACCGTGCCGTACCGCCTGCTGGCCGTCCACGCCCACCCCGACGACGAGTCGAGCAAGGGAGCCGCGACCGCCGCCCGGTACGTCGACGAGGGGCACCAGGTCCTCGTCGTGTCGTGCACCGGCGGCGAGGCCGGGGACATCCTCAACGAGCAGCTCGGCGAGCCGGCCACGAGCCGCGCGCACCGGGACATGGCGGGCTTCCGCCGCGGCGAGATGGCGGCCGCGCAGGCCGCGCTCGGCATCGACCACGTGTGGCTCGGCTACCACGACTCGGGCCTGCCCGACGCCGAGCAGGGCGAGACCGTGCGCCCCGGCACGTTCTCGACGGTGCCGCTCGAGTACTCGACCGAGGCCCTCGTCCGCGTCGTCCGCCGGTTCCGTCCGCACGTGCTCGTCACCTACGACGAGAACGGCGGCTACCCGCACCCGGACCACATCCGGACGCACGAGGTCTCGATGGCCGCGTGGCGGGACGCCGCCGACCCGGCGAAGTACCCGGCCGCCGGTGCCCCGTGGTCGGTGTCGAAGCTCTACTACGAGCGCACGATGAACCCCCGCCGCTTCAGCACGATCTACGAGGCGCTGCGGGAGCGCGACCCGGAGAGCCCGGCGCTCGAGCAGCTGCGCGAGTGGGTCGAGCGGTTCGCCGACCGGCCCGACCTCGCGACCACGCACGTCGACGTGCACGAGTACTTCGACGCCCGCGACGCCGCCCTCCGTGCGCACGCGAGCCAGGTGCCGCCGGACAGCGCCTTCTTCTACTGGCCGAACGACCTCCTCGCGACGGTGTGGCCCACCGAGGACTACCAGCTCGTCGAGGCACGCGTGCCCACCGAGCTGCCGGAGTCCGACCTGTTCGCGGGGATCCCTGACGACGAGGACACCACCGCGTGAGCACCATCCTGACGGCCATCGCCGCCGCCCCCAGCCCGAGCCCGTCGGTCGTGCCCGACGTCGACGTCACCCCCGGGGTCGCCGGCTTCATCGCCATCGCGGTCGTCGCGGTCGTGACGATCCTGCTGGTCGTCGACATGACCCGTCGCATCCGTCGCACGCGCTACCGCTCGGAGGTCCGGGAGCGGCTCGAGGAGGACGCGGGGTCCGGTGACCGCACGTCGACGGACGAGGCGGCGCGTCGCGCCGCCGAGGACGGCCGGGCCGACGTCGGCGACGACACCGAGCGCGGCTGAGTCCGCACACGACGGACGGGAGGCCCGTGGCGAGCGCGCCACGGGCCTCCCGTCCGTCGTCCGGTCGCGTCAGCCCGCCGGGTCAGCGCCCACGATTCAGCGCACCGGGATCAGCGCACCGGGTCCAGCGCCACGATGAGCACGCCCGCCCACTGGGCGGCGAAGGCCACGACCGTCAGGGCGTGGAAGACCTCGTGGAAGCCGAACACCGTCGGTGCCGGGTCCGGTCGCTTGAAGCCGTAGACGAGCGCGCCGATCACGTAGGCCAGCCCGCCGGAGAGCACGAGCACCGTCATCGGGACGCTCGCGGCGAAGAACTGCGGCAGCAGCCCGAGCGCGGCGCAGCCGAGCACGAGGTAGATCGGCACGTACAGCCAGCGCGGCGCGTTGATCCACAGCACGCGGAACGCGATGCCGAGTGCGGCGCCGGACCACATCACCCACAGCACCACGACCATGAGCGTGTGGGGCAGGGCGCAGATCGCGATCGGCGTGTAGGTGCCGGCGATGAGCAGCAGGATGTTGGTGTGGTCGATCCGCTTGAGGACCTTCTTCACCGCGGGGCCCCACGGGAACCGGTGGTAGGTCGCCGAGACGCCGAACATGAGCAGGGAGGTCGCCATGAAGACCGCGCTGCCGGCCTTCGCGGCACCGCTGTCCGCCAGGCAGATGAGCACGATGCCCATCGCGACGGCGAACGGGAACGTGCCGAGGTGGATCCAGCCGCGCCAGGCCGGCCGGGGTTCGGCGGCGGCCGCCTCCTCGGTGAACGGCACGTGGGGCAGCGTGGCGGTCTCGTCGTGCATGGGCCGACAGTAGGGCCCCTGGCCGAACGGCAGCCGAGCGTCCATGGCCTGCTCGGCTCCAGCGCGGTCCGGGCGCGGTGCACTACAGTCGTGCCGTGACCGGCAGGGTGGGATGGGCAGGGCGCGGCGTCCTCTACCGTGCCTACCAGCGTCGTATCCGCCGGCAGATCGACACCCGCGCGATGCCGAAGCACGTCGCCATGATCGTGGACGGCAACCGTCGCTGGGCGAAGCAGCTCGGCCTCGAGTCGGCCGCGCACGGGCACCGGGCGGGCGCCGCGAAGATCCCCGAGTTCCTCGACTGGTGCGACGACCTCGGCATCGAGGTCGTGACGCTCTACCTCCTGTCCGCCGACAACCTGACCGGGCGCGGCGGCGAGGAGCTCGAGCAGCTCGTCGGCATCATCGCCGACCTGGCCGGCACGCTCGCCGACCACCGGGACTGGCGGGTCCAGCACGTCGGCGCGGACGAGGGGCTGCCCCCCGCCCTCGTGTCCGCCCTGACCGCCGCCGAGGCCCGGACCGCCGACCACACCGGCCTGCACGTGAACCTGGCGGTCGGCTACGGCGGCCGCCGCGAGATCGCCGACGCCATGCGGAGCATCGTGCGCGCCCACGGCGAGGGCGGCGGGACGCTCGACGACCTGGCCGAGGTCCTGACGCCCGAGCTCATCGGCGACCACCTGTACACGCAGGGTCAGCCGGACCCCGACCTGGTGATCCGCACCTCGGGGGAGCAGCGGCTGTCGGACTTCATGCTCTGGCAGAGCGCCCACAGCGAGTTCTACTTCGTCGAGGCGTTCTACCCGGACCTGCGCGAGGTCGACTTCCTCCGTGCGGTGCGCGACTTCGGGCTGCGGTCCCGGCGCTTCGGCGGCTGACGGACGCCCCGGCACCGACTGCGCCGATCGGCTCAGGTTCGCTGCGGCTCCACCATCCCAGTAGACTCACAGGGTTCCCATCCCACGGAAGGTTGCCCCTGTGAACATCGCCGAGTACGTGAGCGGCTTCGCCGAGGAGCCCGGCTACCTCGACCACGCCGCGTTCGGTCCCGTGCAGACCGCCGTGCTCGAGGAGCAGCGGGTCCTCGGGACGATCCAGGAGCGCATGCGTTTCGGCGCGATGGAGACCATGGACGAGCAGGACGCCCGCGTCCGCACGGTCGCCGCACGACTCGTCGGTCGCCGCGAGGACCAGGTGGTCTCGCAGACCGCGACGACGCCCGGGCTGCTGCACACCGCGTTCGGCCTGACCGGCGGGGTGGTCGTCGCCGCGGACGAGTACCCGTCGCTGCCGCTCGCGCTCGCCAGCGCCGCCTCGGCCACCGGCGGCCGGGTGCAGCCGGTCGTGGTGGAGTCCGGTGCCGGGTGGATGACCCCGTCGCTGATCGCGTCCCGCCTGACCGACGACGTCACCGCCGTGGCCGTCTCGCTCGTCGACTGGCAGACCGGGTACCTGGCCGACCTCGCCGCGATCCGCGAGGTCATCGGCGACCGCCTGCTCATCGTCGACGCGATCCAGGGCTTCGGCGTCGTGGACGCTCCCTACGAGGTCGCGGACGTCGTGGCCACCGGCGGCCAGAAGTGGCTGCACGCGGGGTGGGGGACCGGGTTCACCGCGTTCAGCGACCGGGCACTGAACCGGCTGCGTCCGGCGCTGTCCGGTCCGCACGGCACCACCGGCTGGCCGACCGAGGTCCCCTCCGTCAAGCCCGGTGCCGCCGGGTACCAGATGACCCGCATCGACCCCGTGGCGCAGGCCCGGATGGCGGTGTCGCTCGAGCGGCTCGTGTCGGTCGGCGTCGGCGCGGTGCAGGAGCGCGTCGCCGAGCGCGTCGAGCGGGTGTTCGACATCGCCGACGAGTTCGGGCTGGAGGTCGAGTCGAGCCGTGACCCGCGCGAGCGTGCCGGCATCGTGGTGCTCCGACCGGCCCAGGGCCGACTGACGGCGCTGTCCGCGGCGCTGCACAACCACGGGGTCACGGTCACGACGCGCCTCGGGGTCGCCCGCGTGTCCGTGTTCGCGTCCACGACGGACGCGACGCTCGACGTGTTCCGCGACGCCTGCCTGTCCTACGCGACGATGCAGTAGCGCGCGAGCGCGGTGCGCTCCGCGCTGCGCGGCGCTGCCTCCCGCGCCCGTGCCCCCGTTCACGCGACCGTAACCTGCGGCTCAGCGTGTCGCGGAGTCGGTGTCAGGGGCGGGTCGTAGCTTGGCCGCATCGGGCACAGTGCCCGGTCGAAGCGGCCACGGTCGGTGCTTCGGGACCGCTCCACGGCCGCGTTCGAGGACAGTGACCGGGCCGAGCGCGGCCCGGGGATGGAGTGGTCGTGACCTCTCAGAACGTCTCTCGCGAACCCGCCCAGCGGCCCACCGCGGACCCGTCCACACCGGTCGCCCAGCGCACGTACGTGCTCGACACCTCGGTGCTCCTCAGCGATCCGCGGGCCCTGTTCCGGTTCGCCGAACACGCGGTGGTCCTGCCCGTGGTCGTCGTCAGCGAGCTCGAGGCCAAGCGCAACGACCCGGAGATCGGGTACTTCGCACGCCAGGCCCTGCGGTTGCTCGACGACCTGCGCATCGAGCACGAGCGCCTCGACTTCCCCATCGCGCTCGAGGACGGCGGCTCCTTCCGCGTCGAGCTGAACCACTCCGAGCAGTCCGTCCTGCCGTCCGGGCTGCGACTCGGTGACAACGACTCGCGGATCCTGGCGGTCGCGTCGAACCTGTCGAACGACGGGCTCGACGTCGTCGTCGTGTCGAAGGACCTGCCGCTGCGCGTCAAGGCATCGTCGATCGGCATGGCGGCGGAGGAGTACCGCGCCGAGCTCGCGGTCGACTCCGGCTACACGGGCATCACCGACCTGCAGGTGTCGGGCGAGCAGATGTCGGACCTGTACGAGCGCGAGGAGATCCGCTCGTCGCAGCTCGCGGGCGTCCCGGTGAACACCGGTGTCGTCATCCACTCGGAGCGCGGGTCGGCGCTCGGCCGCGTGCACGAGGCCGGCGCCGTGTCGCTCGTCCGCGGCGACCGCGAGGTCTTCGGCCTCCGCGGCCGGTCCGCCGAGCAGCGACTCGCGATCGACGCCCTGCTCGACCCGGAGATCGGCATCGTCTCGCTCGGTGGCTCGGCTGGTACGGGCAAGTCCGCGCTCGCGCTCTGCGCCGGGCTCGAGGCCGTGCTCGAACGGCAGCAGCACAAGAAGATCATGGTCTTCCGGCCGCTCTACGCCGTGGGCGGCCAGGAACTCGGGTACCTGCCCGGCGACGCCGCCGAGAAGATGAACCCGTGGGCGCAGGCCGTGTTCGACACACTCGGGGCGCTCGTGTCCGACAACGTCCTCGACGAGGTCGTCGAGCGCGGCATGCTCGAGGTCCTGCCGCTGACGCACATCCGCGGGCGGTCGCTGCACGACGCGTTCGTGATCGTCGACGAGGCGCAGTCCCTCGAGCGCAACGTCCTGCTCACGATGCTGTCGCGCATCGGGCAGAACTCGCGCGTGGTCCTGACGCACGACGTGGCGCAGCGGGACAACCTGCGGGTCGGTCGGCACGACGGCATCGCCTCGGTGATCGAGCGGCTCAAGGGGCACCCGCTGTTCGCGCACGTGACGCTGACGCGCTCGGAGCGCTCGGCGATCGCCGCGCTCGTGACCGAGCTGCTCGACTCGCCCGACCTGGTGTAGCGCGGCTCCGCGCGCCGGCGCGAGGCTCGGCTGGGCGGACACCTTCGCGGTCGCGCGACCGCGAAGGTGTCCGCTGGCGCGAGCCTCGCGCACGGACGCGACCAGACGACGGACGCGACCGGGTGACGGACGCGACCGGGTGACGGACGGGAGGCGGGGGGGGGGGCGGGCCCCCCCCCCCCCCCCCCCCCCGGGGGGGGCCCCGGCCGGGGGGGGGGGGGGGGGGAAAAACACGGGGGGGCGGTGGGGGGGCGGC
>NZ_JBFBHK010000027.1:0-24471 GCF_040685235.1 Curtobacterium sp. NPDC089185
GTTTTTGTTTTTTCATTGGTTTCCTCTACATCTCGGGTGGCACCCCCCGCCCCCCCCCCCCCCCCCCCCCCCCGGGGGGGGGGGGGGGGGGGGGCCCCCGCCCCCCCCCCGCCTCCAGTCCGTCAGTCGGTTCCGCAGATCAGGCCGAGGCCGACTCCGAGATCGCGTCGCGGAGCGCGGACGCGGCGGCGGCCACGTCGTCGGCGCTGTAGATCGCGCTGCCGGCGACCGCGATGCGGGCGCCGGAGGCCTGCACCGACCCGATGGTGTCGGTGGTGATGCCACCGGCGACCGAGAACGGGACGCCCGAGGCTTCGCCGTCGCGGAGGAGCGTCTCGAAGGTGAAGCCCTCCTCGGCCTGCTCGTCGAGACCGGCGTGCATCTCGACGAACTCGGCGCCGAGCGCGACGACCTCCTTCGCACGGGCGGCCTTGTCCGGCACGCCGATCAGGTCGACGACGATGCCCTTGCCGTGTGCCTTGGCGGCCTTGACGGCGCCGGCGATGGTCGAGTCACCCGCGACACCGAGCACGGTGACGAGGTCGGCGCCGGCCTTGAAGGCGATGTCGGCCTCGAGCTCGCCGGCGTCCATCGTCTTGAGGTCGGCGAACACGACCTTGTCCGGGTGCGCCTCCTTGATGGCGGTGATCGCGGAGAGGCCGGCGCTCTTGATGAGCGGGGTGCCGAGCTCGATGACGTCGACGTACGGCGCGGCCTTGCCGGCGAGGTCGAGGGCGGCCTCGGTGGTCAGGGTGTCCATGGCGAACTGGAGCTGCATGGTGGTGTCCTTCCGGTGGTGGGTCATTCGAGGTTGGCGTGGCGGGGCCACAGGTCGTCGGCCGAGTGCCCGCTGCGCTGCCAGAGGGCGTGGAACAGGGCGTCCCCGAGCAGCGCGACGCCCTGCTCGAAGAGACCGCCCGCGTACTGCGCCGAGGCGGTGCCGGAGCGGTCCGTCTTCGTGGCGGCGGGCAGGACGAGCGTGGTGTCGGCGACCTCGGACAGCGGGGACTGGTCCGTCGTGCTCACGGCGAGCACCCGTGCGCCGACGTCGGCCGCGGTGCGTGCTGCCTGCACGATGCCGCCGGTGGTGCCCGAACCACTCGCGACGAGGAGCAGGTCGCCCTGCCGGATCGCCGGGGTCGTGACCTCGCCGACGACGTGCACGTCGAGGCCGAGGTGCATGAGGCGCATCGCGGTCATCCGCAGCGCGAGTCCGGAGCGCCCGGCGCCGTGGACGAACACCCGGTCGGCGTCGGCGAGCAGGTCGAGTGCGCGCTCGGCGGGGGCCTGGTCGGCTGCGCGGACCGTGGCGATCAGGTCCTGGAGCTCGCCGCCGATCAGGTCGAGGGCGTCTCCCACGGTGGTGTTGGCCATGACGACGATCGTGCTCGCCCTCGCCTGGGTGCGCCGCTGCCCGCCCAGGCGGTCCCCCCACCCGATCGGACGGGACCGTCCGTCCGGGTGGGACGGGTAGGTTCGTGCCCCGTGGGAACCGACGAGCACGCACACGGCAGCCGGATCGCGGCGTCCGAGCACGCCCGGACCGTCGCGGAACAGGCCGACCGGCACGCGCTGACGCTCGAGTCGGTCCTCGCCGCGCTCCGCTCGACCCGCCTGTCCGACGCCGCCGCACGCGCCGAGGCCGTCGAGATCGCCTCCGCGGCGCTGGTCGAACTGCGGACGGTCACCGACCGCCAGCGGAGCACCCTGCTCGAACCGGTCGCCGGCGCGTTCTCGCGGCTCCGAGCCGACCTGCGCCCGCTCGTCCGGTTCGGCGACCTCGACGTGCAGTTCGTGGAGCCTCCGGCGACGGGCCGGGCGCTCCCCGGAGACGTCGCCCACAGCGCCCGCGCCATCGTCCGCACGGCCGTGCTCGCCCTGGTCGACGACGGGGTGGCCCGACGCGTCCGGATCCAGTGGGACTGCGACGGACGGAACCTGCTCATGCAGCTGCGCGACGACGGCGGCGGCACCCTCGACACCCACGACGACGCCGTGCGCCCGATCGCCGAGCGGGTCGTCGCCCTCGACGGGACCATGCACGTGGACTCCACGCCCGGGTGGGGCTCGACGCTCGACATCTCGCTCCCCCTCGACCCGGCACCCGGGGCCGTCGACGTGCCCGAGGACACCGGGCTCACCGAGCGGGAGCGCGACGTCCTGCGGCTGGTCGTGACCGGTGTCGGGAACCGGGAGATCGCCGAGGGGCTGGGGATCAGCCCGAACACGGTGAAGTACCACGTGGCGAACCTGCTCCGGAAGCACGGTGCCCGGACCCGGGCGGAGCTCGCCGCGCTCGGCGCCCGCCCCTGAGCACTGCCCGCTGGCGTCGGGCGTGCCGGACGCCGTCGAACCACGGATCCGACACCGAACCAGCACCCCGCCCTGGTTCGACGTCGGGATCGCGGTTCGACGCGGTCCCGCACAACGGGAAGCACCTCGCGCCACGTGGTTCCATGGCGCGACGTGCTCCCCGTTGTGCAGCGCGGAGCGCGGAGCGGCGCGCTACGCTGCCCCGATGACAGCGGGGGCGACGGTCGGTGCTGACGAACGGTCGGGGTAGACGCGACCGGGCTGGGTCGCGCTCTACTGGGTGACCGTGGGGCTCGGCGTCCTCGGCGGTGCCGGCTCGTGGCTGTGGCTGTTCCTGGCATCGGAGGAGGCCACCCGCGGCGCGACCCCCGACGGATCGGGAGCGAACCCCGGCATCCCCCTCGGACTCGTCGGTCTCGTCGTCGGCCACGTGGTGGGGTTCCTCCTGCTGCTGATGGCCGCGCAGCTCGCTCGCCACCGGACGGCGTCGGCGGCGCGGTTCGCGGTCCTCGGGCTCGTGATCGGCTCCGGGGTCGGGCTCGCGTGCTCGCTCGCACTCACCGGCGGTGCGCTCGTCGTGCCGTGGCCGGACGCCCCGTACACCCCCTGACGAGCGCGCACCGGCTCGACGTCGGGATCGTGGTTCGACGCGGTCGCGCACAACGGGAAGCACTTCGCACCACGTCATTGCACGGCGCGATGTGCCCCCCGTTGTGCAGCGGGCAGCGGGCAGCGGGCAGCCGCCGCCCCAGCCCCCGCGTCAGGCGTCCGGCGCGAGCACCTGGAACATGACGTGGTCGCGCCACTCCCCCGCGATGCGGATGTACCGCGGCGCGAAGCCGTACCGCTCGAACCCGTTGCGCGCGAGCGCCCGCTGCGAGGCCGCGTTCTCCGGCAGGGTCTCCGCCTGCACCCGGTGCAGCCCGAGCTCCCGGAACGCGTGGCGCACGGCGAGACCCACCGCCCGCGTCGCGTGCCCCTGGCGCACCCGGTCCGCACGGACCCAGTAGCCGAGCGCGCAGGACTGCAGGGCACCGCGGGTCACACCGCTCAGGGTGATCCGGCCGAGCAGCTCGTCGTCGTCGCCGACGATCACGAACGGCACGCTCCCGCCGTTCTGTGCGGCCGCGAGCAGCGAGCCGATCGTCGCGCGCTGACCGGCCTCGGTGAAGTAGGACTCCGGTCGCGTGGGCTCCCACGGCCGCAGGTGGTCGGCGCTCGCGCTGACGACCGCGGCGAGCTCGGCGGCGTCCGCGAGCTCGACCAGGCGGATGCGGGTCCCGGCGCTCATCGTGCGGAGGGTGTGGGATTCGAACCCACGAGACATCGCTGCCCACCTGTTTTCAAGACAGGCTCCATCGGCCACTCGGACAACCCTCCGTGACGCGACCACGTGGCGAGACGTGACCGCGTCCCGGGAAGTCTACCGGGCCTCCTGGCCGTCAGCGCGGGAGCGTGTCGAGGGCGGCCGCCAGGCCGTCGTCGGTGACCCCGCCGGTGAGCTCGTTGCCGGCCTCGACCACGTCGTCCGGTGCCTGCCCCATGACGACGCCGCGGCCGGAGGTCGACGCCCAGCGCAGCATGTCGATGTCGTTGCGCCCGTCTCCGGCCGCGAGCACGCGGGACCGCGGGATGTCGAGCCACTCGCGGACGCGCTCCATCGCGGTGGCCTTCGTCACGCCCTCGGGAGCGATGTCGAGCCACGAGGTCCAGCCGACCGAGTACGACACCTTCGACAGGCCCATGCGCTCGACGACCTGCAGGAAGTCCTCGGTGTCGTGGCCGGGCGAGATGACGACCACACGGGTGGCCTCGGTGCCGAGCAGCTGCTCGAACTCCACGTGCTCGCCGGCGACGGTCATGGTGTCGTCGGGGAAGTTCCCGGAGAGCAGGAAGTGGCCGGTCTCGTCCTCGACGCCGAAGGCAGCGTTCGCCAGGGCACCGTGGATGACCTGCAGGACGTCGCTCGGGTCGAAGCGCTCGACGTGGACGCGCTCGTACGACCCGTCCTCGCGGCGGGCCAGCGTGAGCGCGCCGTTCGCGCAGACGACGTACTTCGAGCGGATGCCGAGCCGCTCCAG
Source organism: Curtobacterium sp. NPDC089185 (assembly GCF_040685235.1). NCBI lineage: Bacteria > Bacillati > Actinomycetota > Actinomycetes > Micrococcales > Microbacteriaceae > Curtobacterium > Curtobacterium sp. NPDC089185. Next base: position 4,395 of record NZ_JBFBHK010000027.1, read on the forward strand.
GAGCGGGATCGTCATCGACTCGCTGCGGCCGGTGGAGAGCATGACCTCGTGCCCGGCGGCCTCGGCGTCCTGCACCGCGGCGATCACGGTGTCGGTGATGACGCCGTCCTCGCGCATGGTCGTGCCGTCGACGTCGAGCGCGACGAGCCACCGCTTCGTCCGCGCCGGCACAGCAGCCGTGTCGGCCGCAGCAGCGCCGGACGCAGCAGTGCCGGTCGCAGCAGTCCCGGTCGCAGCAGTCCCGGTCGCCGACGACCCGCCCTGCGCCGACCCGTCGACGAACCGCTCGTGCGCGCTCATCGGGGCTCGATCACCTCGACGCCGCCCAGGTACGGACGGAGCACCTCGGGCACCACCACCGACCCGTCGGCCTGCTGGTGGGTCTCGAGGATCGCGACGATCCACCGGGTGGTCGCGAGCGTGCCGTTCAGGGTGGCGACCGGCGCCGTCTTGCCGGTCTCCGTCCGGTACCGGGTGTCGAGACGGCGGGCCTGGAACGTCGTGCAGTTCGAGGTCGAGGTGAGCTCGCGGAACGTGCCCTGCGTCGGGACCCACGCCTCGATGTCGTACTTCCGCGCGGCACTCGTGCCGAGGTCCCCGCCGGCGACGTCGATGACGCGGTAGTGCAGACCGAGGTCCTGCATCATCGACTCCTGCATCGCGACGAGGCGCTGGTGCTCCGCCTCGGCCTGCTCGGGCAGCACGTACGCAAACATCTCGAGCTTGTTGAACTGGTGCACGCGGAGGATGCCGCGGTTGTCCTTGCCCGCCGAACCGGCCTCGCGCCGGTAGCAGGTCGACCAGCCGGCGTAGCGGATGCCCTCGCCCGACTCCGGGAACGACAGGATCTCGTCGGCGTGGAACCCGGCGAGGGCGACCTCGCTCGTGCCGGTGAGGTACAGGTCGTCGGCCTCGAGCCGGTAGACCTCGGCCGCGTGCTCGCCGAGGAAGCCGGTGCCGGCCATCGTCTCCGGACGCACGAGCGTCGGGGTGATGAGCGGCTCGAAGCCGTGCTCGATCGCGCGGTCGAGGCCGAGGTTCATGAGCGCGATCTCGAGCCGCGCGCCGAGACCCCGCAGGAAGTAGAAGCGCGACCCGGAGACCTTCACGCCGCGCGGGATGTCGATGATGCCGAGGTGCTCGCCGAGGTCGGCGTGGTCCTTCGGCTCGAAGTCGAACTCGGGCTTCGAGCCGACCGTGCGGAGCGTGACGAAGTCGTCCTCGCCGCCCTTCGGCACGTCCGGCAACACCACGTTCGGGATCGAGCGGACGACACGGTCGAACGCCTCCTCCGCCGAGGTGACCTCGGCCTGGGCGTCCTTCACCTTCGCGGCGAGGGCCTGCGCCTGCTGCACGAGGGCGGCCTTCTCGTCCTTCGGGGCCTTCGCGACGGTCTTGCCGAAGGCGTTCTGCTCCGCCCGGAGGGCCTCGAACGCGGTGATCGCGCCGCGCCGGGCGGTGTCCGCGGCGACCGCGTCGTCGACGACGGACACGGAGGCGCCGCGCGCCTCCTGCGAGGCCTTGATGACGTCCGGGTGGTCGCGCAGGAGCTGGAGATCGATCACCGGATCATCCTAGAGGGACCGTGTGACCACCGGACGGGAGGCCCGTGGCGGGCCCGCCACGGGCCTCCCGTCCGTCAGTCGGTGACGTCGACGGGCGGATGGTCGCGCAGGGCGGCGACCATCCCGCGGAGCAGACGGAACGCCGCTGCGCGTCCCGCCTCGTCGAGGTCCCGGGTCATCCGCAGCTCGACCGCGCGGACGGCGGCACTCGCCTGCTCGCGCTGCCGTCGGCCGGCGTCGGTGAGGGTCGTCGGCAGGACACGGCCCGAGGTCGGGGTGGCCGGACGGCTGACGATGCCGTCGCGTTCGAGCTGCTGCAGGAGCGTGTTCATCGACTGCCGGGTCACGAAGGTGCCCCGGGCCAGCTCGGAGTTGGACAGACCGGGACGCTGCGCGAGGAGTTCCAGGCACGAGTAGTGCGTGATCGTCATGCCGAGCGGGCGGAGGGCGTCCTCCATCGCGAGCCGCAGGGCGCTCGCTGCCTCCTTCAGGACGTAGCCGACCGAGCTGTCGAGGTCGATCCGCTCTTGACGCATGTCAGGAGTCTGACACATACTGCTCATGTCAGGAAGCTGACATCAATAGAAGGAGCACACCATGCCCGCCACCGGGATCGACTTCACCTCGCTGCAGGTCCGCGACCTCGACGTCTCGCAGGCGTTCTACGAGCGGTACCTCGGACTCGTCCGCTCCCCCGCCGGCCCGCCGCACGCCGTCGTCTTCCAGACCGAGCCGATCGCGTTCGCGCTCCGCGACCTCGTGCCGGGGACCGACCTGACCGCCGGGCAGCCGGCGCTCGGCGTCGCGCTCTGGTTCCACGCGACCGACGTCCAGGCGGTCCACGACGCACTCGTGGCGGACGGCCACACGATCGTCACCGAGCCGTTCGACGGGCCCTTCGGCCGCACGTTCACGTTCGCCGATCCGGACGGCTACCCGGTGACGCTGCACGACCGGCGCTGAGGGGCGTCCCTTCGCAGGCGCACATCGGTAACGTCAGCGGCATGTCGACCCCATCGGAGACCGCGCCCGCGGACCAGGACGCCCTCCCGACCGAGCAACGGACGGCCGCCGTCGTCTACAACCCGGTCAAGGTGCACCTGGAGACCCTGAAGAGCACCGTCGCGAAGCACGAGCAGGAGGCCGGCTGGGCCGAGACGCTCTGGTTCGAGACCTCGGAGGAGGACCCGGGCGGCGGGATGGCGAAGGCCGCGCTCGAGGCCGGGGCCGACGTCGTCGCCGCGGCCGGTGGCGACGGCACCGTCCGCGCGGTCGCCGAGGTCGTGCACGGCTCCGGCGCCACGCTCGCCCTGCTGCCGAGCGGCACGGGCAACCTGCTCGCCCGCAACATCCCCGCGCCGATCGACGACCTCGGCGCGAGCGTCCGGACGATCTTCCGCGGCGAGGACCGGGCGATCGACTTCGGTGAGCTCGAGATCGAGCGTGCGGGCGGCGACCGCGAGCAGCACGGCTTCCTCGTGATGGCCGGTCTCGGGCTCGACGCCCGCATGCTGGCGAACACCAAGCCGGAGCTCAAGAAGAAGGTCGGCTGGCTCGCCTACGTCGACTCACTGGTCCGGTCCCTCCGCGACGCCGACGCGTTCGAGTTCAAGTACAAGCTCGACGGTGAGAGCAACCAGTCCGTCCGCGCGCACTCCCTGATCGTCGGCAACTGCGGCATGCTGCAGGCCGGTGCGACCCTGCTGCCCGACGCCGAGATCGACGACGGCGTGTTCGACATCGTCGTGATGCGGCCGCGCGGCTTCTTCGGCTGGGTCCGCATCGCCGCCCGCATGCTCTGGGAGAACGCGATCCTGCGCTCGTTCCGCCGCTCGAAGATGGGCCAGACCGCGGTCGGCAAGCGCATCACCACCGCCGCCCGCGAGGAACGCCCGCTGCGCTACATCCGCGGCCAGGAGTTCGTCGCACGCCTGGAGCGGCCGGACGAGTTCGAGATCGACGGCGACCCCGTGGGCGAGGTCGTCGCGTTCAAGGCACGGATCGACGCCGGAGGCCTGACCGTGCGCGTCGCCGGTCCCGACGACCAGACGCGGGCGACGCGCCGGGTCGAGGCCGAGCACAGCTGAGCCGTCCCTTCCTCGCAACACGCAACGAAGGCGGTTCCTCGCAGCGTCATCCCGCTGCGAGGCACCGCCTTCCTTGCGTCCCGTGGCAGCTGCGCCCAGCGACCGGCCACCGTCAGGCCGGGTCGGGCTCGCCGGAGACGATGGCGCGGAGCCAGTCGCGCGCCTCGACGAACGCCTCGTCCGAGTAGCGCGCGGAGACCTCGGGGCGGAAGCCGTCGGCCCGCGGGTACGAGCCGAGGAACGTCACGCGCGGGCTGAAGCGCCGGAGGCCCAGCAGCGCGTCGGCCACCCGCTCGTCCCGCACGTGCCCGTCGAGGTCGATGACGAACCGGTAGCGGCCGAGCTCGTCGCCGATCGGGCGCGACGACAGCAGCCCCATGTTGATGCCCCGGGTCGCGAACTGCTCGAGCATGTCGACCAGGGCGCCCGGGTGTTCGCTCGGCAGCTCGACGATGACGCTCGTCTTGTCCGCGCCCGTGCGCTCCGGGATCGCGAGCGTGCGGGACACGAGCACGAAGCGGGTCACGGCCGAGGCGTTGTCCCCGATCGACGACGCGAGCACCGCCAGGTCGTGGTGGTCGGTGATGCCCGGCGGTGCCACCGCGGCATCGGCGACGGGGTGCTCGTCGAGGAGCGCGGTCGCGGCCGCGACGTTCGACGATGCCGGGATGTGCCCGTGCCCGCGGAGGTTCCGCTCGAGCCACCGGTGCGTCTGCGCGTACGCCACGGGGTGGGCGTTCACGGTCCGGACGTCGGCGAGCGCGGTGCCGTGCCGGGCGACCAGCACGAAGTCCACCGGCACGAGGTACTCGCCCACGATCCGCACGCCGGGGATCCGGGCGAGGGCGTCCTGGGTCGCGCTGACCCCGCCGTCGACGCTGTTCTCGATCGCGATGACCGCACCGACCGAGCGGCCGCTCACGACGTCGTCGAGCGCCTCGCCGACGTTGTTGACGCTGCGCCACGGCTTGCCGGCCGCCGCCTCGACGAGCTTGAGCGCCGCCTCGGTGAAGGTGCCGGCGGGTCCGAGGTAGGAGTACGTGTCGGACGGCGTGGCACGGTCGGTCATGCGCCGAGCCTACTGGTGTACCAGCGCTCCACCCGGTGCGGGTCGGAAGCGCACGAGCATGGTGTCCGAGTCACCGTTCCGCCCGACGGTCCGGAAGCCGACGCGCTCGTAGAGGATGCGCGCGCCGGTGTTGCCGTCCTCGACGCTGAGGCTCACGCCGGGCCACCCCGCCGTCCGCCCCGCGGCGAGCAGACGGGTCAGCAGCGCCGTGCCGATCCCGCGACCCCGCCCGCGCGGTTCGACGGCGAGCGTCAGCTCCGGGACGTCCTCGGACACGAAGCCGTAGCCCGGGTCGTCGGCGGACAGGAAGCGCACCCAGGCGACCCCGACCGGTCCGTCGCCGTCCACCGCGACGACGCCGTGGTCGCGCGACGGGTCGAAGTCGGCGGAGTAGTGGGCGAAGTCCGGACGGTCGAGCTCGGCGTCGGTGAAGGTCGGCGCCTGCCAGTTCATCGCGGCGAGTGTCGCGTGCCGCAGCAGCGCGGTGTCGTCGGCGGTCACCTCGCGGAACAGCACCCCCGTCGGGCCCGCCGCGGCACCGCCCGCCGGCCCGGCACCCGCGGCCCCGGCCTCCGCACCCGTCAGCCGCGCCTCGCACAGCGCCGGGTCGTCCTCCTCCCGCGGGTAGGTGAGCGCGGCGAAGCGCCCCTCGGGGTCGAGTCGCTCGAGCAGCGCACGGGTGATGCCGTCGAGCTGGCCGACCTGGTCGTCGTCGAGCGCGTCGATGACGAAGCGGCGTGCGGTGCGGACGTGGTCCGGGGCCGCGGCGACGATGGCGTCGTACCCGGCGTCCGTCAGCCGGACGTCGGTGGCGCGGCGGTCGTCGACGGACGGGCAGCGCGTGACGAGCCCGCGCTTCTCGAGGCGCGACACCACGTGCGACAGCCGCGGCAGCGACGCGTTCGTGGCAGCGGCGAGCGCCGACATCCGCAGGGTCCGGCCGTCCGTCTCGGACAGCATGGCGACCACCATGTAGTCGAAGTGCGTCAGGTCGGCGTCGCGCTGCAGCTGCTGGTCGAGCGCCGCGGGCAGGAGCTCCATGACGGCGACGAGCTTCATCCACGCCCGCAGTTGGTCGCGGGTGAGCCACGGCGTCTCGTCGGTCATGCGCCCATGCTACCCATTGGTTGTCGCTGCAACCAGTGGTCGTGGGGACCGCCGGGCGCGGACGACACCGACGACGAGGGCGACGACCACCACGGCGAGCAGCACCCCCTCGACCACGAGCAGTCGCGTCGTGTAGTCGAACGGCAGCACGGTGGGGTTCTTCTGCCCGTGGTGCTTGGCGGCGATCTCGGGCAGGACGACGAGCGCGAGCACGCTCCCGAGCACCACGGCGGCCTGCACGACGACCAGGACACCCACGCCGAGCCGCCGCCCCGCCCGGCGCAGCAGGAGCCCGACGGCGACGACGAACGGCGAGAGCACCGCGTCGTGCAGCACGACCGCGGCGAGCAGCCACGTCGCCAGCCCCCCGATGCGGTTCGGTCGGACGGTCGTGACGAGCACGTACGCACCGAACGCCATGACGAGCACGCCCAGCACGACGAGCACGATCCTCGTGGCCCTCACCGGATCACCTCGATCTTCCCGATCCACTTCGTCTGCAGCACGCCGGGCCGACCGGGTGCGATCACCCGGGCGGGGAACCCGTGGTCCAGGTCGAGCGTCTGCCCGTTCACCTCGAGCGCCAGGAGCGTCGTCGGGTCGGCGACGTACTCCGCACCCATCTCGGTCACGCGGTAGCCGCCGCTCTGCTCGAGGCTCGTGATCCGCACCGGCGTCTCCGGCTCCGCCTGCACCGAGGCGAGCAGGTCGCGCATCCGGACGCCCCGCCACGAGGCCGTCTGGCTCCACCCCTCGACGCACGAGATCGGCAGGTCGGCGGTCGCGGTCCCGAGGGCGACGAGCTCGGCGCGCGAGAACGTCCGCGTGACGTCCTTCCCGACGACGGTGAGCGTCCAGTCGGCGGCGGTGGCGGTCGCGAGGACCCCGGCGGCGCGCGCGGTCCGGTTCACCGGGAGGGTCTGGGGACCGACGTGCCGCTGGCGCGCCCCGAACACGTTGAGCGGTTCGAGCAGCCGGTTCGACTGCCCCGCGGTCAGGGCGACGACCCCGACGGTCGCGGCGGTGACGGCCGCCACGAACCCGCGTCGGGCGATCCGCTGGCGCGGCCCGCTGGTCGCGGGGTCCGCCTGCCCCGGCCGGGAGGCACGCCCCGCCCCCGCCCCGCCGGTACCGTCCGCGACCCTCGGCTCCGCGGACGGATCCGCGGTCTCGGGACCGCGAAACTGTCCGTCAGCCCGAGTCTCGGGAGCGCCCGCCGGCGCAGCCGGCGCAGCCGGGCCGTCCACCCACCGGAGCAGGCGGCCGGTCAGGCCACGGGGGTACGAGCCGGCCGTCTGCGCGGCCGCGGCGCGCTCGCCCACCGCGGGGCGGGCCTCCCGGCCGTCCGGCAGCAGCTCGCTGCCCACCGTCGGGTCCGCGACGAACCGCCCCTCGGCGTCGTACGCGTCCCGCGCTCGCCAGTAGCGCGTGATCACGGGCAGCTTCGACGCGATGTGCACGACGAGCGACCCGATGATGACGTACGCCATCGCGTTGTGGGTCTGCCGGAACGGGAACGGGAACGGGTACCACTGGTACGTGTTGAGCAGCCCGGTGCCGACCTGCACGATCGAGGCCGACACGAGCACGGCGATCGACAGCCGCTCGAGCAGGTGGAGCACCCCGCGCACGGGCGGGACCTGCGCCAGCGCGGGCATGACGACGTTCAGCTTCGCGAGCAGCAGCGGGATGATCGCGATGCCCGCGGTGATGTGCAGGCCCTGTGTGAACTGGTACAGCTGCGCCGGACGCGTCGGGAAGCGCATCCCGGGCAGCGGGTCCTGCAGGAGGTGGCTGTAGACGCCGGTGCCGAAGCAGACGACGAACGCGATGCCGAGCAGCCGACCCCAGACGACGGCCGACCGGGCGTTCCGGTTCGGGGACGCCATGGTCGCCCGTGCGTCCAGCAGGACCCGTCGCACGATCGGTAGCCTCGGGGAACCATGAGCAGACGACCGCGCGCCGCCTCCGTCCCGACGACCGCGGTCGTGTCGACCGTCCTGTCCGTCGTCGGCGTGGTGGCGCTGGCGGGCGTCATCGCCTTCGGCATCACGCATCTGGGGTTCCTCCGTGCCGGTCATCGTGCACCATTCGTTGCCTGGACGCTGATCGCTTGGGCGGTCTTCGCCGGGGCGGTCGTCGCGCTGCGCTTCGTGCCCCGTGGGTGGACGACCCGGATCGTCCTGGGCGGTGCGGTCGTGGTCGGGATCGCGGCGCTCGTCGGTCCGCCGAACACCAGCACCGACTCTGCCCGGTACGCCTGGGACGGGATCGTACAGCACGCCGGTACATCACCGTACGCATACACACCGCAGTCGAACGCGCTCGCCGACCTGCGCCCGGACTGGCTCTTCCCGGACAAGATCGACGGCACGTGCAAGCCCCTCGAACCGCGGATGCGCGGCCTCGGCGACGGCGCCGACGGGCACTGCGTGGCGATCAACCGGCCCGACGTCGTCACCATCTACCCGCCGATGGCGCAGCTGTGGTTCGCCGGGGTGCGGGCGTTCGTGCCCGCGACCGCCCAGTACATGCCGTTCCAGGTCGCCGGGCTCCTCGTGTCGCTCGGCGTCACCGTCGGCCTGGTGATGGTGCTCCGCCGCATCGGCCGTCCGACCTGGTGGGCCGCGCTCTGGGCGTGGTCGCCCCTGGTCGCCTCCGAGGCGGTCACGAACTCGCACGTCGACGTCGTCGGTGCCGCACTCGCCACCGCGGGCGTCGTGCTCGTCGCCTTCGGCCGGCCGGTGTGGGGCGGGATCGCACTCGGTGCGGCGACCGCGACGAAGCTCATCCCCGCGATCGTGTACCCACCCCTCCTGAACCGGTGGCGGCACTGGTGGGCGGTCCCGGTCGGCATCGGCGTCTTCGCCCTGCTCTACGTCCCCTACGTGATCACCACCGGCCCGAAGGTGCTCGGGTACCTGCCCGGGTACCTGTCCGAGGAGGGCTACGAGGACGGCTCCCGGTTCGCCCTCGTGTCGTCCGTCGTCCCGGGCGACGCGGCGACCGTCGTCGTCGGGCTGATCGTGCTCCTCGCCGCCCTGGTGTCCTGGCGCCTGGCCGACCCGGCCCGTCCGTGGTCCGCCGAGGTGTTGATGATCGGCGTGACGTTCCTCGCCGTCACCCCGCGCTACCCCTGGTACGCGCTGCTGCTCATCCCGTTCGTGGTGCTCTCCGGCCGCTGGGAGTGGATGGCCCTGAACCTCGCGATCGCCCTGCGCGGGGTGTGGCCGTCGGCGCCCGCCTTCCGCTGGTGGCTCCTGGCCGCGGTGCTCGTCATCCTCGTGGTCACGCTCGTCCGCACCCGCCGCGACGACTGGCTCCGGTGGGGACGGCGACTCGACCCCCGCGGGTGGCGGTCCGTGGACCCCCGCAGCCGCGACCGCGTCGACGCGGGGTAGCATCACCGGGATGACGGCGCGGATCCTGCCCTCGACCGGCCTGCTGCGCCGGGTGCGCAGCGAGTCGCCGGCCCTGCCTCCCCGACCCGGGGACGACCCCGGGCTGGTCGACCGGTTCGCCCGTCGCGCCGTCGACCTGCGCGTGTCGCTCACCGAGCGCTGCAACCTCCGCTGCACCTACTGCATGCCGGCCGAGGGCCTCCCGGTGATCCCCTCGGACGCGCTCATGACCGCCGCCGAGATCGAGCGGCTGGTCGGCCTCGCCGCGGACACGCTCGGCGTCCGGAAGGTCCGCTTCACCGGCGGCGAGCCCCTCCTGCGCGCCGACCTGGTCGACATCGTCCGCCGCTGCTCCGCGCACGACGTCGAGCTGTCGATCACCACGAACGCGATCGGCCTGGCGAACCGGGCACAGGCCCTGGCGGACGCCGGTCTCCGCCGCGTGAACGTCTCGCTCGACACCGTCGACCCGGACGTCTTCGCCGAGGTCACCCGCCGCCCGTTCCTCGACCGCGTGCTCGAGGGCATCGCCGCGGCGGCGGACGCGGGCCTCGGGGTGAAGGTGAACGCCGTCCTGCTCCGCGGGATCAACGACCACCTGGCGGTCGACCTGCTCGCCTGGTGCCTCGAGCGCGGCCACGAGCTCCGCTTCATCGAGCAGATGCCGCTCGACCCCGGCCACGCCTGGGACGGCGCCACCATGGTCACGGCCGAGGAGACCCGCGCCGTGCTCGGCGAGCGCTTCCGGCTCGAGCCGGACGAGGCACCGCGGGACGGCGCCCCGGCCGAGCGCTACCGCGTCAGCACCCTCGACGGCACGCTGCTCGGCACCGTCGGCATCATCGCGAGCATCACCGAGTCGTTCTGCGCCGACTGCACCCGCACGCGCCTGACGGCGGAGGGGCACGTGCGCTCCTGCCTGTTCTCGGACGACGAGGTCGACCTGCTCGGACCCCTGCGCGCCGGCGCGGACGACGACGTCCTGCTCGAGACCTGGCGGCGGGCGATGTGGGCGAAGCCCCGCGACCACGGCGACGACGCGGACGGCATCGTGCACCCCGCCCGCGGCATGAGCGCGATCGGAGGATGACGGTGACGACGATGCGGTTCTTCGCGGCGGCCCGTGCGGCCGTCGGACAGGACGAGGTCACGGTCGACGCCGCGACCCTCGACGACGCCCTGCAGCGCGTCCCGGCGACGGACACCGACCGGTGGACGGCCCTGCAGGAGCGGTGCTCCTACCTGGTGGACGGCGTGACCACCCGTGACCGCTCGACGCCGCTGGCGGGCGTCGCGACCGTCGACGTCATGCCGCCCTTCGCCGGGGGCTAGGTCGTCGCACCGGCGGGCTCGTAGACGCTGACCTCGTCCGCGTCGACCGCGATGCGCACCGGCAGGCCGGGCGCGAGTCCGACGCCGGCAGCGGTCGCGACGGTCACGTCCACCACGAGGTCGCCGGCGCGCACCCGGACGAGGCCGTCCCGCGGCTCGACCACGGTCACGACGCGCGCCAGCCCGGCACCGTCACGGCTGATCACGGCGGCCGTCGGGTGGAGTGCGGCGACGGCTGCCCGGCCGGGAGGCACGGTGTGCGCCGCGGAGGGCAGCTCGCCCCCGCCGTCGGGCGCGATCCCGGTCGCGGTGGCGGTCCCCGGGACGAGCACCAGACCCGAGAAGGACGCCGAGAACGGCGTGCGCGGTCGTCGGAGGACGGTGTCGGTGGGGCCCTCCTCGACGACGCCGCCGTCCTGCAGCACGACGATGCGGTCGGCGAGCGCGACGGCCTCGAGGGGGTCGTGCGTGACCAGGAGCGTCGGTCGGCCGGACCGCGCGGTGCGGAGGGCGTCGCGGACCTCGGCGCGGGCGTCGACGTCGAGCGCCGTGGTCGGTTCGTCGAGGAGCAGGAGCGCCGGGTCGGTGGCGAGCGCCCGGGCGACGGCGACGCGCTGGGCCTGACCGCCGGACAGCGTGTCCGGCGACCGGTCGGCCAGACCGGACGCACCGACGGCGGCGAGGGCCGCGGCGGACCGGAGTCGCGCCTCCCGGCCGCTCGCACCCGTGGCCCGCGGACCGAAGGCGACGTTGCCGGCGACCGACCGGTGCGCGAACAGGTCGGGGCGCTGCGCGACCAGGCCGACGCGTCGGCGGTGCGTGGGCACGGTGGTGAGGTCGCGGCCGGCCAGCACGACGCTGCCGTCGCGGGTGCCGAGGAGCCCCGCGAGGGCCTCGACCACCGTCGACTTGCCGGCCCCGTTCGGGCCGACCAGGGCGACGCACTCTGCCGGGCCGATGGTCAGGCGGACGTCGACGCCCCGTGACGGCACGACGACGTGGGCGTCGAGGCCGCCCGTGCCCCCGCTCACGCGATCACCGGCCGGTTCCGCAGGGTGGTCGTGCCGATGACGACGAGGGCGACCACGACCAGCACGAGCGCGAGCGCGACCGCTGTGTCCGGGTCGACCTCGCGCTGCAGGTACACCTCGAGCGGGAGCGTGCGCGTGACGCCCTCCAGGCTGCCGGCGAAGGTGAGCGTGGCACCGAACTCCCCGAGGGCGCGCGCACCGCAGAGCACCAGGCCCGAGGTGATCCCGGGGAGCACGCGCGGTGTCGTCACGGTGAGGAAGGTCCGTGTCGGACCGGCACCGAGCGTCGCGGCGACCCGTTCGGCACGTCCCCCGCCGGTGCGGAGCGCCCCCTCGATCGACGACACCAGGAAGGGCATCGAGACGAACACCTGCGCCATCACGACCGCCGTGGTCGTGAAGGCGATGCGCAGGCCGTGCTCGTCGAGGAACGCCCCGAGCACGCCGAGCCGTCCGAAGGCCGCCAGGAGCGCGAGTCCCCCGACGACCGGCGGGAGCACGAGCGGCAGCAGGACGAGGGCACGGAGCACGCCCACCCAGCGGGAGGTCGACCGGGCGAAGAGCACGGCGAGCGGGTAGCCGAGGACGAACGACACCCCGGTCGCGGCGGCGGCGGTGCCGAGGCTCAGCCCGAGCGCGGTGGTCGAGGCGGGCGAGGTCACGAGCGCGACGAAGGACGACCAGTCGACGCGGCCGACCATGGCGAGCACGGGCACGACGACGAACAGGCCGCCGACCACGGCCGGCACGGGCAGCCACCACGGCACCGGGGTGCGCGGGGTCGGGGTCCGCCGGGTCGAGGTGCCCCGGGTCGGGGTGCGCCGTGGCGTGAACGGGGCGGGCATCGTCAGGGGGCGCCGAACCCCGCGTCGGCGAGGACCTTCCGCCCGGCGTCGGAGCGGACGTACGCCGCGAAGGACGTCGCGAGCTCCGGGTTCGTCGACTCCTTGAGCACGCCGATCGGGTACGTGTTCACGGCCTTCGCGGACTCGGCGAAGGGGACGCCGTCGACCCCGCCGCCGGCCCCCTCGACGTCGGTGACGTACACCAGGCCGGCGTCCGCCTCGCCCGACTCGACCTTGCCGAGCACGTCGGTCACGGACTGCTCCTCGCTCACCGGGCGGAGTTCGACACCGGCGGCCTGCTCGACCTCCGCCGTGGCCGCACCGCACGGCACGGGGGCCGCGCACGTCACGACCTGCACGCCGCTCGCGGTCAGGTCCCGCAGCCCGCGGATGTGTTCCGGGTTGCCCGGTGCGACCGCGATCTCGAGCGTGTTCGTGGCGAAGTCCCGCGGCCACCCGCTGGCGAGGTCCGTCGTCGAGAGCTTCGCCATGTTCGCCTCGTCCGCGGACGCGAACACGTCGGCGGGTGCGCCGTTCGTGATCTGGGAGACGAGGTCGCTCGAGCCCGCGAACGAGAACCGGACCGTCGTGCCCGCGTGGTCCTGCTCGTACTGCTTCCCGAGCTCCGTGAAGGTGCGCTGGAGCGACGCCGCCGCGAACACGGTGATCGTGCCGGTCGGCGCGGCACCGGACGCGCTGCTGTTCGGCGACGCGCTGCTGCTCGGCGAACCGTTGCCGGTCGCGGCCGTTCCTCCGGAGGGCGATCCGGCCGAGCAGGCGGCGAGCGTCAGACCCACGGTCACGACGAGGGCGAGGGTTGCGGAACGCAGCAGCGGCTTCACGTGCTCATCGTAGCCGCACCTGCGGTCACTGCTCCGTCGGGAGCCCCTCACGCCGCCAGGCGCTGATCCCCCCGTCGAGCACGACGACCGGGGCGGCCCCGCTCGGGCGTGCGGCAGCGGCGGTCCGGGCCCATGCGGTGGCGCGGACACCCGACGCGCAGACGACGACGAGCTCGGCGCTGCCGTCCCCCGCGTCGAGCGCGTCCGGGGTGCGGGACCCCGGCACGACACCGGTCGCGCGTTCCTCGTCGGTGCGGACGTCGACGAGGACCACGCGGTCGCCGTCCTCCCGCATCCGCCGCGCGAGCTCCGCCGGGGCGATCCGGGGCGGTTCGGCGAGGGTCGGCAGCGCGGGACGCACCGATCCCGGTCCGCGCCGCAGCGGACTCTCGGTCCACCGCCACCGGCGCGCGTCCACCGTGAGCACCCGGCCGAGCAGCGGCTCGCCCAGGCCGGCGACGAGCGCGGTCACCTGGGCCGCCATCACCGATCCGACCGCCCCGCAGAGCGCGGGCAGCACACCGTCCGCGGCGCAGGAGCCCTCGTCGGGCAGCGCCTCGGGGTGCAGGTCGTGGAAGTCCACCGGCTCCGCGGCCACGTCGTGGAAGACCGAGACCTGCCCGTCGTAGCCGAGCGCCGTCCCCCACACGAACGGCACCCCCGCGGCGGCGCAGGCGTCCGACACGGCGCGGGTGACCTCGACGCTGTCCGCCGCGTCGACCACGACGTCGTGCCCGGCGACGTGCTCGGGCCGGAAGCGTTCGGCCAGCGCGACGACCTCGACGACCGGGTCGACGCCGCGGACCCGCTCGGCGGCGCAGACGGCCTTCTGCCGACCGACGTCGGCGGCCGAGAAGAGGGTCTGCCGCGCGAGGTTGGAGGTGTCGACGACGTCGTGGTCGACGATCGTGACGCGACCGAGTCCCGCGCCGGCCAGGTAGGTCAGCACGGGCGCCCCGAGTCCGCCGGCGCCGACGACGAGCACCCGTGCCGCGGCGAGGGCGTCGAGGGCGCGCTGCCCGGCACCGTCGAGCGCGGCCGTGCGGGAGGTCGTGCGGCGACGGGCGTCGAGCGACGCCTGGTCGGGAGCGTCGGCGGTCACTTCGCGCGCTCGGGCGAATCGGGGACCTCGACCGTCACCATGGTGGCCTTGACCGACGCCACCGCGACCGAGCCGACCTCGAGCCCGAGGTCCCGGACCGCCTCGGCCGTCATGAGCGACACCACCCGGTTCGGACCGGCCTGCAGCTCGACCTGGGCGACGACCCCCTCGACGACCAGGTCGGTGACGATGCCGACGAAGCGGTTCCGCGCCGAGCTGCGGACGCCGGAGGGGTCGTCGAGCCCGCTGTCGCGCCCGCGGACGTACGCTGCCAGGTCCCGTCCCTCGACCACGGTCCGGCCGGCGGGGTCCTCGGCGCGAGGCAGGGTGCCGGCCTCCACCAGTCGCCGGACGGTGTCGTCGCTGACGCCGAGGTACCGAGCGGCGTCGCGGATGCGGAGTGTCGTCATGGTGTCCGTGACCCTACGGCATCGCGAACTCTCACGGAGGACCCGCTCGGCACGGGGCACCCGCCCAGCCCCGGGCGGTACCGTCGCGGGCGTGACTGCACCCCAGACCGGGACGATCCGTGTCCCCGCCTCGGCCGGCGCGACGCCGGTCCGCACCCGCCTCCGGTCCGCGTCCGCCGCGGCCCGGATCGCCGCCGTGCGGACGCCGGAGCTCACGATCGGCGCGCTCGGCGTGGTCACGGGTGCCCTCTTCGCCTGGGTCCCCTCGCTCTGGTACGACGAGGCCGCCACGGTCACGAGCGCGCAGCGGAGCTGGCCCCAGCTGTGGGCCGAGCTCCACACCGTCGACGCGGTGCACGGTCTGTACTACGCGCTGATCCACGCCTGGTTCTGGCTCGTGGGGTACACGCCGTTCACCCTCCGCTTCCCGAGCGCCCTGGCGATCGGCGTCGCGGCCGGACTGGTCGTCGCCCTCGGTCGGCGCCTCGGCGGGCGTCGGCTGGGGATCACCGCCGGGCTCGTGTTCCTGGCGTTGCCCCGCGTGCAGTGGGCCGGGTCCGAGGGCCGTCCCTACGCCACGATCACCACGCTGGCCGTCTGCCTGACCCTCGTCGGGATCACGGCCGTCCGGCGGACCCGGGCGGGTACCGGCCGACGCTGGTGGGTCGCGTACGGGGCGCTCGCCGTGCTGTCGGTCACGTTCAACGTGTACCTCTCGCTGGCGGTCGTCGCGCACGCGGTGACCCTCGGCTGGACGCTCCTGGCGCAGCGGTCGCGGGCGGACGGACGGGTTCCGGTCCTCCCGCGCGCCGTGCTCGTCCGCTGGGTGGTCGCCGCCGGCGCCGCAGCCGTGGTGGTCTCCCCGCTCGTGCTCGTCGTCGCCTCGCAGTCGAAGCAGGTCGGGTGGATCACCGGCATCAGCGAGCGGACCTTCCCCCAGGTGTTCGCCACGTCGTGGTTCGGCGGCATCGACTCCTACGCCGCCGTCGCGTGGGCACTGCTCGTCACCGGGTCCGTCGTGGGCCTGGCGGCCGCCCACCGTCGCTCGCCCTCGGTGCGCGCGGTCCTGCGCGCCCAGGCCGTCCGCGTCGCCCTGCCCCTCGCCCTGCTGCCGACCGCCGCGCTCGTCGGTGCCACCGCGCTCGGCGAGCACCTGTACTCGCCGAAGTACGCGTCGCTCAGCCTGCCGTTCGTCGCACTCCTCATCGCCCTCGCGATCACGCTCGTGCGGCCGCGGGCGGTCCTGGCGGCGGCACTGGCCGTGTTCCTCGTCATCAGCGTGCCGAGCGCGATCGACGTGAAGACCCCCCGCTCGAAGCAGGACTCGACGTGGGCGAACGCCGCGTCGATCATCGAGGCCGAGCGGAGCGCGACCCCGGGTGCGAACGGCGGTGTCGTCTTCGGCAGCGTCTACGGGCACCCCGGCACGACCGCCGAGATCATCCGGGTGTCCTACCCCTGGGCGTTCACCGGGCTGACCGACCTCGGGGTCCGGAAGGACGGTGCCGAGTCCGGCGTGCTGTGGAACCAGAACGGCGACCTCGCGACCACGATCCCCGCCCGCCTCGGCGACATCGACACGGTGTGGTTCGTCGGCGGGACGCCGAAGGCGCGCAACATCCAGCCCGAGACCGCCTCCGTCCTCGCCGAGAACGGGTTCCACGCGGAGCAGCACTGGAAGACCGGCCGCGTCGTCATCACGGAGTACGTCCGCGGCTGACCGCGCCACGGCCGGACCGTTGACGGCCCGGCCGGTCAGTGCACGACGCGCGCGCCGTGCACCGGGCCGGTCGCCCGGAGTGCCACGAGCCCGGCCGCGCTGAGCTCGACCTGGAGCTCCAGGGCGGCGTCGCGGTCGGCGACCAGGAACGCCACCGTCGGACCGCTGCCGGAGACGAGCCCGGCGAGGGCCCCGGCCTTCTCACCGACCTCGAGCGTGGTCGCCAGGGCTGGCTGCAGCCGCATCGCCGGTGCCTGCAGGTCGTTGTGCAGGCAGTCCGCGAGCAGGTCGGGGTCACCGGCGCGCAGGGCCTGCAGCACGTTCGCCTCGACCACCGGGGTCGTCGGCGCGGGCCGGATGTCCGCACGGTACCGCTCCCGGTGCTCGTCGAGAGCTCGGTAGACCGCCGGGGTCGAGAGCCCGGAGTCGCTCAGGGCGAGGACCCAGTGGAACTCCCCCTTCGCCAGGGCCGGGCTGAGCTCGTCGCCCCGCCCGGTGCCGACCGCGGTCCCGCCGGCGAAGGCGAACGGCACGTCGGCGCCGAGACGGGCGGCCAGCCGCAGGAGTTCGTCGCGGCCGAGCGCCGTGCCCCAGAGCGTGTCGCAGGCGAGCAGGGTCGCGGCGGCGTCGGCGGATCCCCCGCCCATGCCGCCGGCGACGGGCACCTGCTTGTCGATCGTGAGCCGGACGCCACCCCGGTGCCCAGCGGCCTCGGCCACCAGCCGGGCGGCCCGGATCGCGAGGTTCGAGCCGTCCGTCGGCACCGCGCTCGTGTCGATCGGCCCGGTGAAGCGCACCGAGAAGTCGTCGGCCGGCTCGGCGGTGACGTCCTCGTACAGGGACACCGCCTGGTAGGCGGTGGCGACGTCGTGGTAGCCGTCGTCCTGCAGCGCGCCGACCGACAGGTACACGTTGATCTTGCCGGGAGCGCGCACCCGCACGCGGGTCGGTGCGGCCAGCGAGGTCATGCTCCCAACCTATCCTCCCCACGGCCGGGTCCTCCCCGCGACGGGTCCGCGCCGGGTCAGGCGCCCGACCGTGCGGCGGCCGCGAACCCCCGGGCGAGGTCGGCGAGGATGTCGTCGACGTGCTCGAGGCCGATCGACAGGCGGATGAGCCCCTCGCCGACGCCGGCCGCGGCACGCTCCTCCGGGGTCATCTGCACGTGCGTCGTCGACGCGGGGTGCACGACGAGGGACCGCACGTCGCCGAGGTTCGACACGTGGTCGAACAGCTCGAGCGCCGCGACGAAGCGCCGACCGGCCTCGACGCCGCCGGCCAGGTCGAACGCGAGCACCGCCGACGGGCCCTTCGGCACGTACCGCTGCTGCAGGTGGTGCCACGGCGAGGACGGCAGCCCCGCGTAGTGCACGTGCTGGACCTGCTCGTGGGCGTCGAGCCACGTCGCCACCGTCGCGGCGTTCGACACGTGCCGGTCCATGCGGAGCGACAGGGTCTGGATGCCCTGCAGCACCAGGAAGGCGTTGAACGGCGCGATCGCGGGACCGAGGTCGGCGGAGAGCTTCGAGCGGGTGCGCTGGATGAACGCGCGCCGACCGAACTTCGCGGCGAAGTCGGTGCCGGCGAACCCGGAGTGCTCGACGCTCGTCAGCTGCGGGTACTTCTCCGGGTGCGCGGCCCAGTCGAAGTTGCCGCTGTCGACGATGACGCCCGCGATGGCGCTGCCGTGCCCGGCGAGGTACTTCGTCGCCGAGTGCACGACGATGTCCGCGCCGTGCTCGAACGGCCGGACGAGGTACGGCGTCGCGATGGTGTTGTCGACGATGAGCGGGACGCCGGCCTCGTGCGCCACACCGGCGACCCCCGCGAAGTCGAGCACGTCGCCGCGCGGGTTCGGGATCGACTCCCCGAAGAAGGCCCGCGTCTCCGGACGCACCGCGGCGCGCCACGCGTCGAGGTCGGTCGGGTCCTGCACGAACGTGAACGTGATGCCGAGGTCGCGCAGCGTCGACGCGAAGAGCGTGTAGGTCGCGCCGTACAACGACGCCGACGCCACGACGTGGTCACCGGCACGGGCGACACCGAGGACGGCGAGCGACGTCGCCGCCTGCCCGGACGCGAGCGCGAGCGCCCCGACGCCCCCCTCGAGGTCCGCGATGCGCCGCTCGAGCGCGGCCGCCGACGGGTTGTTCACGCGCGTGTACGTGTGCCCCGGGGCGTCGAGCATGAACCGCGCCGCGGCGTCCTCGCCGGACGGGTAGACGTAGGCCGCGCTCTGCGCGATCGGCGGCACGTTCGCGCCGAAGCCCGGATCGGCCTTGTAGCCCGCGCGGATCTGCCGGGTCTCGAACGCCCAGTCGTCCTCGGCGGCCATCAGGCGACCGGCTCGGCAGACTCGGACGCGCCGACGGAGGCCCCGGCGGACGGCCGCACCAGCGGGATGACCTGCTCGCCGAAACGCTCCATCTCCTCGGCCTGCGGCGAGAACTGCAGCAGGAGCGTGTCGACCCCGGCGTCCTCGAACTCCCGGATGCGGTCGGCGACCTGCTGCGGCGTGCCGACGAACCCGGGGCGCAGACCGCGGTTCGACACCGAGTAGTCCTCGAGCGACGGCACGTGCTCGAGCTGCGACTTCGAGATGAAGTCCTGGTACGACTCGTACGCCTTGCCGTGCCGGACGTCGGTGATGCGGGCCAGCTCGGCCTGCGCCTCCTCCTCCGTCTCACGGACGATCACGTACGCGGCCATGCCGAAGGCCTCGAAGGGGGCGGCGCCGGCGTCCTCACGACGGCGCTTCATCTCGTCGATCTTCGTGCGGAGCTCGTCGACCGTGCCGCCGTGCGTCAGGTACGCGTCGGCGAAGCGGGTGATCGAGCTCTTGCCCGCCTCGCTCTCGCCGCCAGCGTAGATGCGCGGCGTGACGCGCGGCTTCGGCTCGAGGTGCGTGTTCTGCACGTCGTAGTACTCGCCCGTGAACGAGAACGGCGTCTCGGACCACAGGCCCTTGAGGATCGCGACGAACTCCTCGGTCCGCGCGTAGCGGTCGTCGTGCTCGGAGAAGATGCCGCCGTACTGACGGGCCTCCTCCGCCCACCACGCGCTCACCACGTTGAAGGTGAACCGACCACAGGAGATCTCGTCGATCGTCGCGGCCTGCTTCGCCGTCACCGCCGGCAGGTGGTAGCCCGGACGCATCGCGGCCATGATCTCGAGCCGCTCGGTCGTCGCGGCCAGCGCGGCCGCGAGCGCCCACGCCTCGAGGCTCGGCGCGGCCGTCCCCTTGATGTCGTTGAGGTTGAGCTCCGGCACGAGCGTCAGGTCGAAGCCGATCCGCTCGGCACGCTGCGCCAGCCGCTTCACGTAGTCGAAGGTGACGGGCATGTCCTCGTCCTCGACGTTGCGCAGCCAGCCGCCGAAGAGCGGGGTCCAGTATCCGAATCGCACGAGTGGTTCCTCAGGTGTGTCGTGACGGCCGGGAGGCGCGGGGCGGGGCCGCCCCCCCCCCCCCCGCCGGGGGGGGGGGGGGGGGGCGCGGCGCCCCCCCCCCCCCCCCGTCCCCGCCGGTACGCGGGGGCGCCCCGCGCACAAATCGGAAGAGCGGCGGG
>NZ_JBFBHK010000028.1:0-23731 GCF_040685235.1 Curtobacterium sp. NPDC089185
CTTTTTATAACCTTCCCCTCACAAATCGTGCGGCGCCCCCGCGGGGGGGGGGGGGGGGGGGGGCCGGCGGCCCCCGCGCCTCCCGTCCGTGTGTCCGTGCGACCGAGGACTACACCAGCGCCGTGAAGGACGCGTCGCGCACGAGCAGCGACGTCGCGTCACCCTCGACCGCCTGGTCCGGGTCGCTCGACAGACCGAGCGACCACGTGCCACCGCCCGGCTTCTCCGGCAGCGTGAACTCGACGGTCGTGTCCGAGGCGTTCATGAGCACCGCGACGGTGTCGTCGCCCTGCTGCAGCACCAGGATCACGGCACGGTTGCCCGCGTCGGCCCAGTCGCCGTCCTCGAAGCCCTGCGCGTCGGCGCGGAGCACCTGCACGGTCGACTCGGAGTCGCCGGGTGCCGTGCGGTACCAGATCGGACGGAGCGCCGCGTGCTGCTTGCGGAACGCGATCGCCGCGGTCGTGAAGGCGAGCAGGTCCTGGTCGGCGGCCTCCCAGTCGAACCACGAGATCTCGTCGTCCTGGCAGTAGGCGTTGTTGTTGCCGCCCTGCGAGCGGGCAATCTCGTCACCGCCGAGCATCATCGGGATGCCCGCCGAGAGCATGAGCGTGCCGAGGAAGTTCCGGCGCTGGCGGTCGCGGTAGTCGTTCACCGCGCCGTCGTCGGTCGGGCCCTCGATGCCGCCGTTGAACGAGGTGTTGTTGCTCTCGCCGTCGTTGTTGTCCTCGCCGTTCGCCTCGTTGTGCTTCTCGGCGTACATCGTGAGGTCAGCCAGGGTGAAGCCGTCGTGCGCGGTGACGAAGTTCACCGAGCAGAGCGGGGAGCGGCGCGAGCCCTCGTAGACGTCCGGGCTGCCGAGGGTGCGCTGCACGGCGTCGCCGAGGGTGCCCTCGTCACCGCGCCAGAAGGAGCGGAGGTCGTCGCGGTACTTGCCGTTCCACTCCGACCAGTCGGCCGGGAAGCCGCCCACCTGGTAGCCCGCGGTGTCCCACGGCTCGGCGATCATCTTGACCTCGCGGAGCACCGGGTCCTGGTGGATGATGTCGAGGAACGCGGAGTGCTTCTCGGCCTCGCCGTCCTGACGGGTCAGGGTCGTCGCGAGGTCGAAGCGGAAGCCGTCGACGTGCATCTCCTCGACCCAGTAGCGGAGCGAGTCGGTGATGAGCCCGAGCGCGGAGGGGTGCGAGACGTTGAGGCTGTTGCCCGTGCCGGTCGTGTCGAAGTAGTTGCCCTCGTCGCCCTCGACCAGGCGGTAGTACGACGCGTTGTCGATGCCCTTGAAGGACAGCGTCGGGCCCATGTGGTTGCCCTCGGCGGTGTGGTTGTAGACGACGTCCATGATGACCTCGAGCCCCGCGGCGTGCAGGGCCTTGACCATCTCCTTGAACTCGGTGACCTGCTGGCCGGCCGTGCCGGAGGACGAGTACTCGTCGTGCGGGGCGAAGAAGCCGATGCTGTTGTAGCCCCAGTAGTTCCGGAGGCCCTTGTCGGCGAGGGTCGAGTCCTGCACGAACTGGTGCGTCGGCAGCAGCTCGACGGCGGTCACGCCCAGGTCGGTCAGGTGCTTGATCGCGGCGGGGTGTGCGAGGCCCGCGTAGGTGCCGCGGATCTCCTCGGGCACGTCCGGGTGCTGCTTCGTGAAGCCCTTGACGTGCACCTCGTAGACGACCGTGTCGGCGTACGGGGTGTGGAGCAGCTGGTCGCCGTCCCAGTCGAACGCGCGGTCGGCGACGACGGACTTCGGCATGGCGCTCGCCGAGTCGGTCTCGTCGATCTGCTCCGGGTCCTCCATGTCGTGGCCGAACAGGGCCTGGCCCCACTCGTACGAGCCGTCGACGGCCGTGGCGTACGGGTCGAGCAGGAGCTTCGCGGCGTTGTGGCGCAGGCCGTTCGCCGGGTCCCAGGCGCCGTGCACGCGGAAGCCGTAGCGGGTGCCGACGGTCACGTCCGGCACGACGTCGTGGAAGGTGTAGCCGGTGCGGTTGCGCAGCTCGGTGCGGTGCTCGGTGCCGTCCTCGTCGAAGCGGCAGAACTCGACACGCTCGGCGGTGCTGGAGAAGAGCGCGACGTTGGCGCCGCCGTCGACGAGCGTCACGCCGAGCGGGGTGCGGGAGGAAGTGGTCATAGTGCACTTCTAGCGGGCGGCGACTGTGTCCTCACGTCGCCTGCGTACCCCGTGACGGACGGGAGGCGCGGTGCCAGCTGGCACCGCGCCTCCCGTCCGTCACGTCGCGACGTCAGACCGTGGCGGTCGCCTCGTCGCGGTGCGGGAGCTTCCAGCCCGGACGCACGAAGTGGCAGGTGTACCCCGCCGGGTACTTCTCGAGGTAGTCCTGGTGCTCCTCCTCGGCCTCCCAGAAGTCGCCCGCGGGCTCGACCTCGGTGACGACCTTGCCCGGCCAGATGCCGGAGGCGTCCACGTCCGCGATGGTGTCGAGTGCGACCTGGCGCTGCTCGTCGTTGGTGAAGTAGATCGCCGAGCGGTAGCTGCGACCGACGTCGTTGCCCTGCCGGTCCT
This sequence comes from Curtobacterium sp. NPDC089185, assembly GCF_040685235.1. Taxonomy (NCBI): domain Bacteria; kingdom Bacillati; phylum Actinomycetota; class Actinomycetes; order Micrococcales; family Microbacteriaceae; genus Curtobacterium; species Curtobacterium sp. NPDC089185. The sequence continues at coordinate 2,522 of NZ_JBFBHK010000028.1, forward strand.
TGGTGGACGGGTCGTGGATCTGGAAGAAGAACTCGAGCAGGTCGCGGTACGAGATCTGCGACGGGTCGAAGACGATCTCGACGGCCTCGGCGTGGTCGCCGTGGTTCCGGTACGTGGCGTTCGGGATGTCCCCGCCGGAGTAGCCGACGCGCGTGCTGATGACGCCGGGTCGGCGGCGGAGGAGCTGCTGCGCTCCCCAGAAACACCCGCCGGCGAGGATGGCGGTCTCGGTCGTGGTCATGCTGGCCTCCTGGGCGTCGTCGTTGCCGCTGGCTGCGGCATCACCGGGTGCAACCGGCGACCCCGGGCGCGTGTTCCCGGGTCGTGGTCCATGGTGCGCCTCAGTCGTGGCAGCACGGACGGCCCACGTCCAGCCGAGCGGGTACCGCGGGTGCGTCAGGCCCCGGCGCCGCCGTCCACGGGGATGCTCGCACCGGTCACCATCGAGGCCCGGTCGCTGAGCAGCCAGGCGGCGACCTCGGCGACCTCCTCGGGGCGGGCCATCCTGCCGAGCGGCACCGAGGCGTCGATCTGCTCCGTGATCCCCGGGGTCGCCGCCTCCCATGCGGCGATCATGTCCGTCGCGGTGCCGCCCGGGGTGATGCCGTTGACCCGGATGCCCTCGGGAGCCCACGTCACCGCTGCGGTCTCGGTGATGCTGTTCAGGGCGCGCTTCATCGCCCCGTAGGCCGGCAGTGCCGGGTTGGCCCGGCGGCTGCCGATGCTCGAGGTGTTCACGATCGCCCCGCCGCCGGAGTGGCGCATCAGGGCGGCCTCCGCGGTCATCGCGACCCAGTGCCCGCGGAAGTTGACCGCGAACTGGGTGTCGATGTCCTCGTCGCTCGTGGTGTCCAGCGGACCGGGCTGCTGGATCGCGGCACCGTTGTTGAAGGCGCCGTCGAGTCGTCCGTGCAACTCGCCGACACGGTCGACGGCGGCTCGGATGCTCGCCGGGTCGGCGAGGTCGAGCGCGACGGCGTCGGCGGTGCCGCCGGCGTCGCGGATCCCGGAGACGACGGTCTGGAGGGACCCGGTGCTCCGCGCGGCGAGGACGACTGCGGCGCCCTCGTCGGCGAAGAGGCGGGCGGCGGCAGCACCGATGCCGCGGCTGGCGCCGGAGACGAAGACGACCTTGCCGGAGAGCAGGCCGTTCGGACGTGTGATGGTGTGATCGGTCATGCCGTCAGCGTCCGTCCCGCGTTGGCCGCGCAGCCAGGTACACCCGGTACCAGGACGGCGTCGCGCTCGCGGGGGAGGATCGGCGCATGGACAAGCACGAGCTCGCCGCGTTCCTCCGCGCCCGGCGCGAGCGGCTGCGCCCGGAGGACGTCGGGCTGCCGTCGGGGACGCGTCGGCGCACGCCCGGGCTGCGCCGCGAGGAGGTCGCGGTCCTCGCCCACATCTCCACCGAGTACTACGTCCGACTCGAGCAGGCACGAGCCCCGCGCCCCTCGGCCGAGGTGCTCGCCGGCATCGCGGGGACGCTCCGGCTCACCGACGCCGAGTCCGACCACCTCCACCTGCTCGCCGGGACCGCGCGGACCCGGACCGCGAGCATCCGGCGTGAGGTGCGGCCGAGCATCCTGGCGGTGGTCGACCGTCTGCCGCTGACCGCGGCGATCGTGCTCGCCGCCGACTTCGAGGTCCTCGCGTGGAACCCCCTCGCCGCCGCGCTCATGGAGGACTTCGCCCTGCGGGACCGTCGGGACCGCAACCTCGCCCGGCTGGCCTTCCCCTTGGGCGAGGCGGGGCGGACGCCCGAGCCGCCGTACGGCATCGCCGACGGCGCCGAGTTCCGGCACCAGGTGGTGATGCAGCTGCGGACGACGCTCGCGAAGCACCCGTCGGACCCGGAGGTCGTCGCGCTCGTCGACGAACTCCGGACGGGCAACGCGGAGTTCGAGCGGCTGTGGTCGCGGCACGACGTGCAGCCGGCCCCGGTGCTCACGAAGACCTTCCACCACCCGTCGGTCGGGCCGGTCACGGTCGACTGCGACAGCCTCGCGCTCGTCGACGGCGACCAGTTCCTCGTGCTCTACACCGCGCCGCAGGGTTCCCCCGACGCGGATGCCCTGGCGCTCCTCGGGATGCTCACCGCGCGGGCTGCCGCGAGCGACTGAACCGCCGCGGGCCCGCGTCGGTGCGCGTCGATGGACGCCGTGCGCACCCGTCGATCCCGCGCGTGCGTGTCGTCCGGACATCACCTACCATTCGAACACACGTTCGAACGGGAGGTCGGGATGATGCTGACGCACGAGGTCGCCACGGTGTGGTGGGAGCGCGGGGTACCGGACCGCATGGTGTGGCGGGACCGCCGGTGGCGGGTGAGTGACAGCCCGACACGGCTGACCGCGACGGCGGAGTTCCTGCCGTCGGCGATGACGCACGCGCCGGAGCGCACGGTCGGGTGGCGCTTCCAGGTGAGTGCCGACGAGGACGCGGTCGTCGTCGACATCGTCCCCGAGGGTGACGGTTGGGTGGTCGCGCGGACCTGGCGCTGATCGAGCGAGACCGGCGTGGCGCCTCCCGCGCATCGACGGGCGCTCGTCCTGAGGCCCTCCGATGGTCACACCATCGGAGGGCCTCAGCACGGTACCGAGCTCAGCTGTCGGTGTCGTGCAGCCCGTCGAGCGTCGCGACGTCCTCGTCGGACAGCGTGAAGTCGACGTCCGCGTTCTCCGCGATGCGGGACGGCGTGGTCGACTTCGGCAGGGGGAGGACGTCCTTGTCGAGCAGGTAGCGGATCGCGACCTGGGCCACCGACTTGTCGTACTTGTCGGCGATGTCGCGGATGGCCGTGTTCTCGAGCAGGCCGCCCGTCGCGAGCGGCGAGTAGCCCTCGGTGAGGATGTCGTGCTCGCGGTCGAACGCAGTGGTCTCGTCCTGCGTGTTGCCGATGAACCAGCGGATCTGGTTGGCGTGCGGGACGACGTCGGTGCGACCGAGCAGGTCCTGCAGGTCGGCGACGTCGAAGTTCGAGACGCCGATGCTCTTCGTGCGGCCGGCCTCGTACAGCTCCTCGAAGACCTTCCACACCTCGACGTTGCCGTCACGGTGGTCGGAGCCCACGTCGCTCCACGGCCACGGCGCGTGGATCAGGTACAGGTCGACGTGTCCGAGGTCGAGGTTGCGGGACGACTCCTCGAAGGCGCTGCGGGCGCCGTCGGCGGTCTTCACCTCGGCGGGCAGCTTCGTGGTGACGAAGACCTCGTCGCGCGGGATGCCGCTGTCGCGGATCGCCTCGCCCACGCTGGCCTCGTTGCCGTAGGCCAGCGCGGTGTCGATGTGCCGGTAGCCGGCCTGAAGGGCGGTCTTCGTGGCGTCGTACGCCTCGGAGCCGGTGGGGATCTGCCACGTCCCGAAGCCGATCTTCGGGATGTGCAGGCCGTTGGACAGGGTGAACGTGTCGGTGAGAGCGGGCATGTCGCGGACAGTACGCCGTCAGGCGACCGCGATCTCGTTCGGGACGCCCGGCAGTTCGTCGCTCGACGCTACGACCTTCCCGGTGGTGAGGTCCACGGCGTGGACCTTCCGCTCGGCCGGGTCGGTGACGTAGGCGACGTCGCCGACGACCTCGAGCGCGGGGTGGGCGTCCTGCCACTCGGTCGGACCCTCCCACGCGTCGATGACGTCGAAGGAGTCGATCGGCTCGCCCGTCTGCTCGTCGAAGGTGTGCAGTGCGCCGTCGGAGCCGAGGACCACGGCCTCGTCGCCGGGGCCCCGGGCCAGGTCGCGGAAGGTGAAGCCGACGCCCTCGGGCATGTCCGCCACGCGGTACTCGCCGGAGGCCGCGTCGATGAGTGCGACCTGGTCGAGCAGGTAGCCCTCGCTGTCCGGGTCGTCGTTGAAGTCGCCGACGGCGACGGACGAGTCCTCGGTGGTGAAGAGGTTGCCGGTGCGGCCGTACTCGGTCGGGGCGTCGATCTTCGTGAACGCGCCGTCCTGGTACACGAGGGCGCCGTCGGTGCAGCCGAAGACCGCGACCTCGCCCTGCACCGCCCCCTCGCCGTGCACGTTCGGGCACGCCTCGGAGCGGGTCAGCTCCTCGCCGTCCTCGTCGAGCGCGCGGACGCCGGTGCGCTCCTCCTCGGTGCCGATCGTGCTGAGGAGCGTGCCGTCCTCCAGCACGATCGCGACACCGTGGTGGGCTGCCTCGGACTCCGTGGTCTCGACGTCGGGCAGACGGTCGCCGTCGAGTTCGTCGTGGTCGAACACGGTCACGTCGCCGGAACCGTCGGCGAACAGGGCGGTCTTCTCGCCGTGGACGACGGCGTGGCCGCCGGTGTCGGCGGGGAACACCGCGTCGGTCAGGGCTGGCGCCGCGGCGGTGTCGAGGACCCGGAAGCCCTCGGGCACCGTGACGAGCACGTGGCGGCCGTCCCCGGCGGGGTTCACGCGGGTGAAGCCGTCGATCGCGTCGTCGGCGACGACCTGCAGGTCCTGGTCGAGGGTGAGCAGGCCGCCGTCGTAGGTGAGGACGATGCGGTCGCCTCCGGCTGATGCGGCCTTCGTGGTGCGGGTGCCCTCGGCCTCGGCAGCGGGGCCGGTCGAGCAGCCGGTCAGGACGAGGGCGGCGGCGCCGAGCAGGGCAGCGGGCGCAAGCGTGGTGCGGAGTGGTGTCATGCCGTTCACTGTACTGATTCTCATTCTCAATTAGAAATCGACAGGCCCGCGACGATCGCGTTCGTGTTGGAGCGCATCATCCCGAGGTAGGTGGAGGCGTCGCCGACCTCGGTCAGGGACTCGGTCGCGAGGGACCGGATCCGGACGTGCACGTCCACCTCGTCGGCGAGCACCTCGGCCAGCCGTGCGGGCTGCGAGAGGTCGGCGAAGATCGTCGGGACGCCCGCCTCGTCGATCGCGGCGGCCAGGTCGCGCAGGTCGGCAGCGCTCGGCGACGCGAGCGTGGTGCCGCTCGGGATCACGGCGCCGACGACGCGGAAGCCGTACCGGTCGGCCAGGTACCCGAACACGTGGTGGTTCGTGACGAGCGCCCTCCGCTCCTCGGGGATGCCCGCGAACGCCTCGGTCATCTCGCCGTCCAGCGTCGTCAGCTCGTCGAGGTACGCGTCGGTGCCGGTCGGTTCGACACCGGCGTCGCGCAGGTCGGCGTCCAGCGCCTGGACGACGTCGACCATGCGCTCGGGGTCGGTCCAGAGGTGCGGGTCGGGCCCGCTGTCGTCCTCGGTCGTCCACTCGAGCGCGTCGACGTGGTCGCCGGCGGTGAACACCGGGACGCCGTCGGAGGCAGCTGCCTCGACGTGACGGGCGACCCCCTCCTCGAGCCCGAGGCCGTTCTCGACGACCAGGTCTGCGGTCCGCAGCTGTGCGGCCTCCTTCGCGGAGACCTCGAACGAGTGCGGGTCGGCGCCCGCGGGCATGAGCACCATGACGTCGGCGGCGTCCCCGACCACCTCGGTCACGACGTCCCCGAGGATGTTCGTCGTGACCGCGACGAGGGGTCGGTCCGACCCGGCGGACGAGCAGCCCGCCGTGGTCACGACGAGTCCGGCGGCCACGGCCAGTGCGGTGGCAGCCCGGAGGCGGCGCGTCACAGCCCGACCTCGGCGAAGGCCACCGGGGCCTCGGGCAGCTCGATCGACCGGGCGACCCGGGCGCCGTCGGCGAAGTCGACCTCGTGCACCTGCTCCCCGGACGCGTCCGTGACGTAGGCGCGCTGCGCGTCGAGCTGCAGGAGCGGCTCGGCGGCGGGGTCCAGGAGCGGCTCCGTGGTGGCCACGGCCCCGGTCGACGCCGTGACGACCACGACCCGCCCCTGGTCGTCGACGCCCACCACGTGCTCGTCCTCGTCGTCGACCGCCGTCACCGCGCGCAGCGGCCGCTCGGTCTCGACCAGGCGCCAGGTGCCTTCACGGACGTCGAGCAGCCACGCGCCCCGGTCCCCGGCGAGTCCGGCGACCGTCGGGCGTCCGGAGCGTGCCGAGAACGCCGTCGGCCGGTCCGCGCCGGCCGGCAGCGCGACGACGGAGGTCCCGCCGTCGTCGCCGACGACGACCGCGCCGTCCGCGCAACCGACGACCGCCCCGGCCCGGGTCACGATGCCGCCCGCGGGGTCGGCGCACGCCTGCTCGGTGCCGGTGGGCTCGCCGTCGGCGTCGAGCAGGCGGACGACGTCACCGTCCCCGGCCACGAGCTGCTCGCCGAACGGCAGCAGGACGGTCGCGTCGACCCGGGTCGTCTCCTCGACCTCGCCCTGCCCGAGGGCCGCGCGGTCGAGGACGACCGCCTCGCCGCGCTCCGGCCAGGTGATGGTCGTCATGGTCTCCGAGGAGTGCACCTCGACCGGACCGCCGCCGTCGATCGTGTCGACGACCCGCGGCTGCGCGGCGTAGTAGTGCGTGTGGTCGCCGTGGTCGACCGTCCAGGAGCCGCCGTCGACGATCGTCGTCCGGTCGTCGGTGCTCGTCACGAGGAACCGGCCGTCGGTGGCGGCGTGCTCGGGGGCGTCGACCCTGTCCAGGTCGGTGGTCTCCCCGGTGAGCAGGTCGTGGACCGCGGTCGCGCCGGTGGCGGACACGGCCAGGAGGCGCACCTGCGGCTCCTGTGCCTCGCTCGCGCCCGCGACGTAGCCGTGGGGCTTCGCGGTGCCGGTCGGTCCGTCGGCCGCCGGCCCGGTGGACCCGCCCGTCGAGCAGGCGGTGGCGGTGATCGCCAGGGCGGCGGCGATCGCGGTGGTGGCCAGGCGCGCGGGTGTGCGTCGCTTCGTGGGCTGGTTCATGCTGCCTCTCGTGGTGCTGGTGCTGGTGTGCGTGTGGTCGGTCGCGGGCCGGACACCCGCGGGCGGAGGGCCGCGAGGGCGCGGGAGACGGCGACCGAGCCGACGGCGACGGCCGCGATGCTCGCTCCGGCGGCGGTGCCGAGGTGCCAGGACACGAGCAGGCCGACCGCGACCGCGACGGTGCCGATGCCCGCGGCGAGGAGCATCGTCGAGCCGACGTGCTTCGTCCACGCGCGGGCAGCCGCGGCCGGGGCGAGCAGGAGCCCGACGACGAGCAGCGTGCCGACCGCCCGGTAGGACGCGACGACGGCGAGCGTCACGAGGCCGATGAGTACGACCTCGGCCAGTCGGGGGCGGAGCCCGAGGGTCGTGGCCTTCCGGACGTCGAACGCCGCCGCGGTGAAGGGCCGGTGGAACACGGCGGCGAGCACGAGCGCGACGACGACGGCGATCGCGAGTCCGCCGAGGTCCGCGCCGGTCACGGCGAGCACGTCCCCGAACAGGATCGCCGTCACGTCGGTGGCGAAGGACCGCGACGACGACACGATGATGACCCCGAGCGCGAGCATGCCGACGAAGAGCAGCCCGATCGAGGTGTCGTACGACAGCCGTGCCCGGCGGCGGAGCGCCCCGACGCCGAGCACCATCACACCCGCGCTCACCGCGGCGCCGAGGACCGCCGGGATGCCGGTCAGGGTGGCGACCGCGACGCCGGGGAGCATGCCGTGCGCCAGTGCCTCGCCGAGGAACGCCATGCCACGGACGAGCTCCCACGTGCCGACGACCGCGCAGAGGACCGCCGCGAGGGTGCCGCCCGCGAGCGCGCGCAGCATGAAGTCGACGGAGAACGGATCGGTCAGCCAAGTCACGCTGCGAGACGCTACATGAAAACGACTATCGATACTGATAGCGTGCTCAGGTGCTCACCACCGCGGTCCCCCCTGCTCTCGAGGTCGCGCACCTCGTCGTCCGACGCGGCGACCGGACGGTGCTCGACGGCCTCGACGCGACGTTCCCCGCGGGGGTCGTCACGGCGCTCACCGGGCCCAACGGGTCCGGCAAGTCGACGCTGCTCGACGCGCTCGCCGGGGTGGTGACGCCGGTCGGCGGAGCCGTGTCGGGCCTCCCGTCCGGCGGTGTGGCGTACGTGACCCAGGCCGTCCCGCCGACCGCGCTCCCGCTGACCGTGCGGTCGACCGTCGCGATGGGGCGGTGGCGGGCACGGCCCTGGTGGCGACCGCTCGGACGGGCGGACCACGCGGTGGTCGACGTCCAGCTGGAGCGGATGGGCATCACCGACCTCGCCGACCGGCCGCTCGACGAGCTGTCCGGCGGGCAGCGGCAGCGCACGCTCGTCGCCCTCGGTCTGGCGCAGCGCGCGCCGGTCCTGCTCGTCGACGAGCCGACCGCGGGGGTGGACGCCGGGTCGGCGGCACTCGTGACGGCGGCGCTCGCCGACGAGGCGTCCGCCGGGGTCGTCGTCGTGCACGCCGCCCACGATCCCGTGGCCATCACGGCGGCCGACCGGGTCGTGACACTCGACTGACCCGGCTGCTCCGGGCTGACCCTTGCTGCTCCGGGTTGCTCCGGCGTCAGCCGTCGGTGTCGAGCGCGGCCCGCGCCGCGGCGACCACCCGGGGGTCGGTCACCGTGTACGTCGAACCGTCGTCCCCGCTGCCCATCGGCACACCGCCGTGCTCCGGCGCGCCGACCGGGCGCTTCGCGGAGAGGTGCACCGCGGCGACACCGGTCGCGACCAGGGCCCGGACGTCCTCGGGCCGCACGCCCGCACCGGCCATGACCTGCACCGGACCGGCTGCCTCGACCATCCGGGCGATCGTCGCCGCCCCCGCCGGGGCACTGGCGGCTCCGCCCGACGTCAGCACCCGGGTCAGCCCGAGGTCCGCCACCCGAGCGGCGGTCGCGACCGGGTCGGCGGCGTGGTCGACCGCCCGGTGCAGCGTGACCTCGGCGTGCGCGGAGACCGAGCGGGCGGCCTCCACGAACCGGCGGAGGGCGTCCTCGTCGAGGGTCCGGTCCGGGCGCAGGGCGCCGACCACCACCCCGGCCGCTCCCGAGCGCAGGACCGTGCGGACCTCCCGCTCCATGAGCGCGAGCTCGTCGTCGTCGTACGTGAAGCCCCCGGGGCGGCAGCGCACCAGGGCGTGCGCCGGGATCCCGGTCTCGTGCGTGGCCTCGACCAGGGCCTGCGAGGGCGTCAGTCCGCCCAGCTCCAGGCCGACACAGAGCTCGACCCGGTCGGCGCCCCCGTCACGGGCGACCAGGGCCCCGGTGGGCGAGGTCACGGCGATCTCGAGGGCGACGGACATCAGGCGGCTCCGAGGGGTTCGTTCGACGGTGGCACGATCCGCGCGGACAGGTCCGGCGGCGTCGCGAACTCCCGATCGTAGGGGAACACCGGTCGCTCGATCCGGTGGTGCCCGAGGCGCAGCAGGTCCTGGTCGACGCCGCCGGGGGTGAGCGCCAGCATCCAGTCTGCCGCCATGTCGAACAGCTCCGGCTCGAGGTACCCGATCTTCACCACGACGACGTCGGCGTCCCGCGGGGCGAGGTCGAGGTCGGTGAAGTCGTGCTCGTGGTGGTACGGCTTGCGGAGCGTCGTCAGGATCGCGAAGACGCTGCCGACCTGCAGCACGACCTCGGTCTCGGCGTCCCGGTCGCCGTGCCGCACCGCGTGCACCCGACCGGTCATCGTGATCGGCCCCGCGTGCACGTCGTCGACCTCGGCGCCCGCGGTCACCGTGACGGTCGCCCCGACGCCGGCGGCCACGGCCTCGGCGACGGCGGCCGGACCGGGGACGCTCGCGTAGATCAGCGTGGGGCCGTCCGGCGCGGCGAACGCCGGGTGCGCGAGCACCTGCGTCAACCCCCACGTCATGTCGCCGGAACCACCGGCGGTCGGGTTGTCGCCGGAGTCCGAGACGAAGAACGGGCGCGCGCCGCCGGGTGCGAGCGCGGCGGCGAGGCACTCGTCGAAGGAGCCCGTCGGTGCCACGAACGCGAAGTCCTCGCGGGCGTCCCAGAACGCCCGGGCCAGGCGCTCGGCACCGGCGGCCACGACGTCGCGGTCCCAACCGGTGACGACGGTGACGGCACGGTCGCGGGGCTGGTCCGCCCAGGCGTACCCGACCCAGATCGCGGCGTCGAGCACGCCGTCCTCCTGCTCGACCTCCGGCACCTGCGCGTAGATCGACGCCGCGGGTTCGATGCGTGTCGACGTCTGCTCGCCGGGCAGCAGCACCGGGATCGGGATCCACGCCTTCACCGGGCGTTGTCGACCGACCGGCCTGGTGGCGAGCACGTCGACCAGGTTCCGGACCGCGCGCTCCTTCGTCTCGAGGGCGTCCTCGTGCGGCGCCATCCGGTAGCAGGTGACGAGGTCCACCTGGTGCGCGAGCTCCCGCGTGACGTTGCCGTGCAGGTCCATCGACGCCGACACGATGACGTCCGGCCCGACGACCGCGCGGATGCGGCCGAGCAGGTCGGTCTCGGCGTCGTCGAGCCCCTCGACCACCATCGCGCCGTGGATGTCGTACCAGAGGCCGTCGACCGGCCCGATCTCCGCCAGGCGCGCGACGATCTCGTCGGCGAGTTCCTCGTAGGCCGGGCGCGCGACGACCCCGCCGGGGAGTGCGTGGCCGATCAGCGCCCCGCGGAAGTCGGCGGAGTTCGCGTACGACGCCAGGAACGGGTACCGCGCCACGACCTCGTCGCCGCGGTCCGGGTGGAAGGCGGGCGCGAGGGTACGGGTCGGCGTGAACGTCGACGTCTCGATCGCGAGTCCGGCGATCGCGATCACCGGGCGACGGCGGACGGGGGTCTCAGACACGGGTGCTCCTGTTCCTGGTGGCGGACTGCGGGATGGGGGTGGACAGCGCCTCGAGCGAGGCCGCGAGCCCGCGCTGCAGGGCGAACTGCCCCGCTCCGACGAGTCCGGCGTCAGCACCGAGCGACACCGGCTCGATCGCGAGGTGCTGGGTCATGAGCGGGTGACAGCTCTCGTACAGCTGGCTCCGCACAGCGGCGATGAACGGGTCGAGGGTCGAGAGGATGCCGCCGAGGTACACGGCGTCCGGGTTGAAGAAGTTGACGTTGGCCGCCAGGACCTCGCCCAGGTGGCGGCCGGCCATCCGCACCGCGCGGGTCGTCTCGGGGTGCGCGTCCGAGGCGAGTCGGACGACGTCCGCGGTCGAGGTCACGTCGACCCCTGCCGACGACAGGACCCGGACCAGGGCGGCACCGGACGCGACGGTCTCCAGGCACCCGGTGTTCCCGCACGAGCACGGGGTGTCGCCGGCGGCGTCGATCCGGACGTGCGTGATGTCCCCCGCGGACCCGGTCGAGCCGCGGTAGAGGCGGCCGTCGATCACGATGCCCGCCCCGATGGCGGACCCGGCCTTGATGGTGATGGTCTGTCGGCGGGACGGGTCCCGTACGGTCTGCTCGCCCGCGGCCATGCAGTTCGCGTCGTTGTCCACGACGGCGGCCAGCCCGAAGCGCTCGGAGAGCCAGTCGACCACCGGGAACCCGTTCCAGCCGGGCATCCGGCTCGGCAGGTCGACGACACCGGCCTCGACGTCCACCGGGCCGGGGAGGCTCACGCCGACGCCGCGGAGGCCGTCGCGGCCACGGTCGTCCGCGAGCTGCTCGAGCAGACCGGCCAGGCGGCCGAGCCCGGCGGTCGGGCCGTCGGCGAGCGCGAAGGGGACCGTCGCGACGGACTCGAGCGCGCCTCCCGGCAGCACCACCCCGATGCGCACGTGCTCGCCGCCGACGTCCGCGGCGACGGCGTACTCGTCGGCACCGCCGATGCGGAGCACCTTGCGCGGGCGGCCGCCCGTGGAGACGTCGGTGCCCTCCTCCGCGAGGAGCCCGTGCCGCAGCAGCTGACCGACGACGTGCGACACCGTCGAGGGCGCGGCGGCGAGGAGCTCGGCGATCTCGGTGCGACTCGACGCCTGCCCGGTGGCCACGAGCTCGAGGACGCGAGCGTTGAGGTCCGGCACGACTTTCTCCAATCCCGACGGGAAGCGGCAGCCGGCCCCCGTCCACCGCGACGATACGGGCGCTGCGTGCGCAGAACGCTTTCGTGCAAACGGCAGAAACACACTATTTACACAGAGATGTTTGTTTTTCCAACGCACCTGGTCCTTGACTGTCCCCGTGCCGCCGGCACCCGTGCTCCATCCTCCCGACGTTCCACACACAAGGAGACACCGCATGACCAAGCCCCGTCGCTGGGCGCTCCTCACCGGAGCCGCGATCGCCGTGAGCGCCCTGCTCGCCGGATGCTCCGGCGGCGGCAACGCCTCCACCGGTGCCGGATCCGACGAGATCAACTACGCGCTCCCCGCCAACTTCACGCCGAACTGGATCCTGCCGATCGGCACCGCAGCGCACCTCAACACCAACAACGGCTCGATCGCGCAGTCGTTGTACGAACCCCTCGTCGCCTACGACGGCTCCACGGGCAAGATCGCCTGGAACAAGGCGGGCTCGGTGGCGACCGCGGCGGACTTCGCGAAGGACGGCACGAGTGTCACGATGACGCTCGGTGACCGGCACTGGTCCGACGGCAAGCCGATCACGAGCCGCGACGTCGCGTTCTGGTTCAACCTGATCAAGGCGAACAAGGACCAGTGGGGCTCGTACTCCGCGGGCAAGGCGCCGGACAACTGGACCTCGTTCAAGACGGTCGACGACACCCACTTCACGATCACCTTCGACAAGGCGTACAACCCGGACTGGATGCTCGCGAACCAGCTGAGCCACATCATCCCGCTGCCGCAGCACGCCTGGGACAAGACGAGCGCGAGCGCCGAGGTGAGCGACGCCGACGAGAGCACCGACGGCGCGAAGCAGGTCTGGAAGTACCTCAACACCGCCGCGGGCAAGATCGCCGACTACGCGAGCGACGACCTGTGGAAGACCATCTCCGGCCCGTACGGCGTCGAGTCGTTCACCACCGCCGGCAAGGTCACGCTGACGGCGAACACGAAGTACGACGGTGGTGAGAAGGCGCAGATCGGGACCGTCAACCTGCTGCCGTTCACGACCGCGGACGCCGAGGTCAACGCGGTGCGATCGGGCGAGGTGGACTACGGCTACATCAACGCCACCGACATGGACCAGAAGGACTCGTTCACGGGCAAGGGCTACGAGGTCGAGCCGTGGACCGGTTGGGCGATCACGTACATGCCGTACAACTTCAACAACCCGACGATGGGCGCGGTCTTTAAGCAGCTGTACGCCCGCCAGGCCGTGCAGATGTCGATCGACCAGACCGCGCTGTCGAAGGTCGTCTTCAACGGCACCGCGACCTCGACCTACGGTCCCGTCCCGCAGGCGCAGGAGTCCGACTTCGTGTCCGAGGCGCAGAAGGGCAACCCGTACCCGTTCAGCACCGCGAAGGCGAAGGAACTGCTCACCAGCCACGGCTGGACGAAGCAGGGCGACACCATGGTCTGCACGGACCCGGGCACCTCGGCCGATCAGTGCGGCGACGGGGTGGCGAAGGGCACGGAGTTCACCATGCAGGTGCTCTCGCAGTCCGGCTCCACGGTCACGGACAACATGATGAGCGCGATCCAGTCGTCGCTCGCGAAGACCGGCATCGGCTTCACGATCAAGACCGCGCCCGTCTCGAGCGTGCTGTCGCAGACGCCGACCTGCACGAGCGACGAGGCGTCCTGCGACTGGGACCTCTCCTTCTTCGGCACCGCCGGCAGCTGGTACTTCCCGGCCTACCCGACCGGGGAGTCGCTCTTCCAGACCGGTGGTTCGGCGAACTTCGGCTCCTACTCGAACAAGGAGGTCGACTCCCTGATCGACGCGACCACGACCTCGACCGACCCGACCAAGGTGCAGGACTACAGCGCCGCGGTCGCGAAGGACCTGCCCGTCATCTGGCTGCCGAGCCCGGACTACCAGATCTCGGTCGTCAAGCAGGGCCTGACCGGGTTCGACCAGGACTCGCTCGCCAACTTCCACCCGGCCCAGTGGAAGTGGTCGAAGTAGCAAGGTGACCCACCCGGGAGGCGCGGTGCGCGTCCGACGCGCACCGCGCCTCCCGGGATCCCCAGCAAGCATCCGAACGACGGAAGCCGCATGACCACAGCTCTGTACCTCCTCCGACGCGTCCTGCAGGCGCTCGCGGTGATCCTGATCGTCACGATCGTCGTCTTCTGCCTGCTGCACGCCCTGCCGGGCGGTCCCGCCCGCGGCGTGCTCGGCGTCTCCGCGACGCCCGCGCAGATCGCCGCGTTCAACCAGGCGCAGGGGCTCGACCAACCGCTGCCCGTGCAGTACGTCCGGTTCCTCGGGCGGCTGCTCTCCGGGGACATCGGCACCTCGTACACGCTCAACGAGCCCGTCGGGCAGCTCATCGTCGAGCGCCTGCCGAAGACGCTCGTGCTCACCGGGTTGTCCGCCGTGCTCGGACTCCTCGTCGCGATCCCGGTCGGCATGCTGCAGGCCGCTCGCCGCAACGGTGCGGTCGACTACGCGGCGACCGCACTGGCGTTCGTCTTCTACTCGACGCCGGCGTTCTTCCTGGGGCTCGTCCTCATCGTCGTGTTCAGCCAGCAGCTGCCCTGGCTGCCGTCCCAGGCGCCGAGCGGCACCACCCTGTCCGAGGTGTTCCAGGACCCGGCGGGCCTCGTCCTGCCCGTCCTGACCGGCGCCCTCGCGATGATCGCCGTGTTCAGCCGGTACATGCGCGCGGCGACGCTCGAGAACCTGCAGGAGGACTACGTGCGCACCGCGCGGGCCGGGGGAGCGTCGACCGCGGCGATCCTCCGGCGGCACGTGTTCCGGAACTCGCTCACCCCGGTGGTGGCGATGCTCGGCTACTACCTGCCGGTGCTCTTCGGCGGTGCGCTCGTCACCGAGCAACTCTTCAACTACCCGGGCATGGGCCTGCTGTTCTGGAACGCGGCTCAGTCCTCGGACTACCCGACGTTGCTCGGCTGCGTGCTCGTCATCTCCATCGCGACCGTCGTGGGCACCCTGCTCGCCGACGTCGCGCAGTCCCTCATCGACCCGCGAGTGAAGGCGAGCCGCGCATGACCGCCGTCCAGATCGCGCCGGAGGCCCCCGGCACCCCCGCGACCGTCGCCGCGACGGGCTGGCGTCTCGCCGTCCGCCGCTTCCGGCACAACACCCTGGCGGTCATCGGCCTCGTCGTGATCGTCGTCATCGTGCTCTTCTGCTTCGTCGGCCCGTTCCTGTACCCGACCGACCAGACCCACACGCTCCTCGAGCAGGCGAACCAGGGGCCGAGCGCCGCGCACCCGCTCGGCACCGACGCCGTCGGGCACGACGTCCTCGGTCGGCTCATGTACGGCGGCAAGGTGTCGCTGATGGTCGGCATCGCGGCCGGTGTCCTGGCGACCGTCGTCGGCACCCTGTGGGGCTCGGTCGCCGGGTACCTCGGTGGCTGGGTCGACGCCGTGATGATGCGTGTCGTCGACGCGGGCATCGCCATCCCCGCCCTGTTCATCCTGCTCGTCATCTCGGCGATCACCACACCCGGGGTCGCCGGGCTCATCGTGATCCTCGGGCTCGTGTCCTGGCTCGTGCCCTCGCGGCTGATCCGTGCCGAGACGCTGACGCTGAAGAACCGCGACTACGTCCTGACCCTCCGCGCGATCGGCGGGTCACACGCCCGCGCGATCGGGAAGCACCTGCTGCCGAACTCGGTCTCGACGATCGTGGTCGCCGCGACGTTCCAGGTCGCCGATGCCATCCTGCTCGTCGCCTACGTGTCGTACCTCGGCCTCGGCGTGCAGGCGCCCGCGACCGACTGGGGCGGCATGCTCTCGGCGGGACTCACCGCCGCGTACTCGGGCCGTTGGTGGTTGATCGTGCCACCGGGGCTCGCCGTCATCCTCGTCGTCTGCGCGTTCAACGCCGTGGGTGACGGGCTCCGAGATGCCTTCGACGTGAGGGGCCGCTAGATGTCCGTCCTGACCACCACCGACCTCGGGGTCGTGTTCGCCACGGAGACCGGCACCGTCGACGCGGTCCGCGGCGTCTCCCTGCACGTCGACCCGGGAGAGACCCTCGCCCTCGTCGGTGAGTCCGGGTCGGGCAAGTCGACCGTGGCGCTCGCCGCCATGGGGCTGCTCTCCGGCAACGCGACGGCGCGCGGGAGCGCGGTCGTCGACGGCCACGAGGTCGTCGGCGCGACGGAGTCGTCGCTCCGCGGGCTCCGCGGCAACACCGTGTCGATGGTGTTCCAGGAACCGGCGACCGCGCTCGACCCGCTCACGCGGATCGGCACGCAGATCGCCGAGGTCATCCGGAACCACCGGTCGGTCTCCGCTGCCGAGGCCGCAGCCGCAGCCGTCGACCTGCTCGACCGCGTCGGCATCCCCTCGCCCGAGACCCGCGCGAAGGCCTTCC
Source organism: Curtobacterium sp. NPDC089185 (assembly GCF_040685235.1). Taxonomy (NCBI): domain Bacteria; kingdom Bacillati; phylum Actinomycetota; class Actinomycetes; order Micrococcales; family Microbacteriaceae; genus Curtobacterium; species Curtobacterium sp. NPDC089185. The sequence continues at coordinate 18,687 of NZ_JBFBHK010000028.1, forward strand.
CGTTCCAGCTCTCCGGCGGACAGCGCCAGCGCGTCGTCATCGCGATGGCGATCGCCAACGAGCCGGCGCTCCTCATCGCCGACGAGCCGACGACCGCGCTCGACGTCACCGTGCAGGCCGAGATCCTCGAGCTGCTGCGCCGACTGGCGGCCGACTCGGGGACCGGTGTCCTGCTCGTCACGCACAACATGGGTGTCGTCGCGGACTTCGCCGACCGCGTCGCCGTGATGCTGCAGGGTGAGGTCGTCGAGACCGGGGGTGTGGAGGACGTCCTGCTCCGCCCCCGGCACGACTACACGAAGCGCCTCCTCGCGGCGGTCCCACGGCTCCGGGTCGCGGATGCGCCGCTCCCTCCGGTCACCACGCGGTCGACGGCCGTCGGCGCGGGGACGGAGGACCGGGCACCGGTGGTCGACCTGCGGGACGTCTCCGTCGTCTTCGGCCGCGGCGCGCGGGCCGTCCCCGCCCTGCGCGGCATCGACGTCGCGGTGCACGCCGGCGAGACGGTCGGGCTCGTGGGCGAGTCCGGATCGGGCAAGTCCACCGCCGCCCGGGTCGCGCTCGGCCTGGTCCGGCCCACCGGTGGGAGCGTGCGGCTGTTCGACGAGGACCTCCGGCGCGTCCGCGGGGGTTCGCGGCGACGACTGCGGGCGGGCATCGGTGTGGTCCTGCAGGACCCGGTGGCGTCGCTCGATGCCCGGATGTCGGTCGGCGAGTGCATCGCCGAACCCTTGGCCGTGCACCGACGCGGAACGTCGGCCGCTGAGCGCCGTCGTCGCGTGGACGAGGTGCTCGACGCCGTCCGCTTGCCGCGCGCCCTTGCCGGTCGGGCGCCCCGCGAGCTCTCCGGCGGGCAGCGCCAGCGGGTCTCGCTCGCCCGGGCACTCGTGCTCGAACCCCGGCTGCTGGTCGCCGACGAGCCGACGAGCGCCCTCGACGTCAGTGTGCAGGAGGCCGTGCTCGAGGTCCTCACCGACCTCCAGCGCGACCTCGGCTTCGCCTGCCTGTTCGTCTCCCACGACCTGGCCGTGGTGCAGCACTTCGCGCAGCGCGTCGTCGTGATGCGGCAGGGCGTGATCGTCGAGCAGGGGACGACGGGGGAGACGCTCGTGCACCCGGAGACCGACTACACCAAGCGGCTCCTCGCGGCGGTCCCGGTGCCGGACCCGGTCGTGCAGCGGCGTCGGCGGACGGAACGGCTGGCGACCCTGTCGGCGGTGGTCGCGTGAGCGCGGTGATCGCCGGGATCGACGTCGGGGGCACGAACACCAAGGTCGTCCTCACCGACGCAGACCTCGTCGTCGTCGGCCGCGTCGACCTCCCGACGCCCGCGCACGAGGGCGGCGCGGCGATCGTCGGTTCGGCCCTCGACGCCGTGGCAGGACTGCTCGACCGGCACGACGCCGAGCTCATCGGTGTCGGCGTCGGGGCTGCCGGTGTCGTCGACGCAGCGAGCGGGACGGTCCTGGTCACCGCGAACTCGTTCACCGGCTGGGCTGGCTACCGGGTCACCGAAGCGATCACCGCGGCCGTGGGGGTGCCCGCCACGCTCGACAACGACGTGAACGCGTTCCTGCTCGGCGAGGTCGCCACCGGTGCGGTCGAGGGGGAGACCGACGTGCTGGGCATGACCCTGGGCACCGGTGTCGGCGGCGCCCTCGTGCTCGGCGGCGCGCTCTTCGCGGGGCCTCGTGGTGCCGCCGGGGAGATCGGCCACGTCCCCGGTTTCGGCGACGCACCGTGCACCTGCGGGCAGTCCGGGCACCTGGAGACGGTCGCCGGCGCACGCGGCATCGCCGACCGGTACGCCGAGCGCTCCGGTCATCGGTCATCGGCGCGCGAGGTGGCCGACGCTGCCCGCGCCGGGGACGCCGACGCGGTCGAGGTGTTCCGGACCGCGGGATGGGGCGTCGCCCGTGCTGCGTTGCTCGCAGCGGGGATCCTCGACGTGACCACGGTGGTCGTCGGAGGGGGCATCGCGCGCTCTTGGGACCTCCTGGGACCGGCGGTGTCAACGGCGATCGCGGCGGAGCCGCCGGTCAGCGGCGCCACGGTCCGGTTCGCGCACTCGTCCCTCGGTGCGGACGCGGTCGCGCTCGGCGCCGCCGCCCGGGTCCGCGTGCGCCTGCTCGAGGGGGCTCCCGCCCGGTGACGACGGGCGTCGGGCCCCGGTGTCGGTGGAAGTGCGGACTGGTACGACCCTCGGACGAGGGTCAGGATGGCCACCTGGTTGCACCCTGCAACGTCGCAGGGTCCTGATCGAGGAGTCCACATGAAGCACACCCTCGCAGCGGCGCTCGCCGCCGTCGCCGTCGTCGCCGGCGGCGTGTTCGCCGCCACCCCCGCCTCCGCGCTGCCCGCGCACATCGAGGTCGTCGGCGGCGAGCAGGCCCCCACCACGAGCTGGGCGGTCCAGCTCGAGGCCTCCGGCGGGACGATCCCGTCCGGCTACGTGAGCAACTGCACGGGGGAGCAGATCAACGCCTCGTGGATCCTCACCGCGCGGCACTGCATCGACGGCATCGGTGCGATGAACGTCTACCACTCGAACTCCACCACGAACCGCGGGTCCGCCGTCGCCGTGGACCGGGTCAGTGCCGCACCGGCCGGGGACATCGCGCTCGTGCACCTGCGCAGCGCGTACGCACTCTCCACCTACGCTCCCCTCGACCTGACGGCGGCGGCGAAGTCGAGCGGGACCGGCGTCATCCAGGGCTACGGTCTGCGGGCGAACGCGCAGCAGTCGGACGGGCTGTACCAGGCGACAGTGTCCCTGACCGGCTCGACGCGGGACGCCTACAGCGGTCGCGCCCAGCACGTCACGGGTGTCACCGGCGCCTCGAACCACGGGGACTCGGGCGGCCCGCTCCTCGTCAACGGCAAGGTGGTCGCCGTCTGCTCCACCGGCGACAGCGCCGACCCGGGTGCGAACACCCAGGCGGGGTCCAACTACGCGCTGCTGTCGCAGTCGTCCTCGTGGATCCGCTCCACGGCGGGCGTCTGACCAGCGCGACCCACGGACGGACGGGAGGCGCGGTGCCAGCCAGCACCGCGCCTCCCGTCCGTCAACGGTCGCTTCAGGCGCCGTGCGCCTCCTCGGCGACCGGCTGCCACTCGCGCCACGTCGCGAGACGCGACTCGTAGTCCTGCTCGGCGATGCCGAGCGGCGCCTTGCCGAAGAAGACCCGCAGCGGCGGCTGCTCGGCGTCGACGACCTTGAGGATCGCCGACCGCGTGGCCTCGGGCTTGCCCGGGTCCGACGCGGACGGGCGCTTCGAGGCGGCCTCGCGGACGTCCGCGTAGGCGTCGAGCTCCTCGCTGTGCTTCGAGGACGGACCCGACCAGTCGGTCGAGAACCCGCCCGGCTCGACGAGCGTGACGGAGATGCCGAAGCCCGCGACCTCCTGCGACAGCGACTGCGACAGGCCCTCGAGCGCCCACTTCGACGCGTGGTAGGCGCCGACCGTGGGGAACGCGCTGATGCCGCCGATGCTCGAGACCTGTACGATGTGCCCCGAGCCCTGCTCACGCATGATCGGCAGTGCCGCCTGCGTGACCCAGAGGGCGCCGAAGAAGTTCGTCTCGAGCTGCGCGCGGACCTCGTCCTCGGTCAGCTCCTCGACCATGCCGAAGTGGCCGAACCCCGCGTTGTTCACGACGACGTCGAGCCGACCGAAGTGCTCGGCGGCCTGCTGCACCGCGGCGGTGTCGGCGGCCTTGTCGGTGACGTCGAGCCGGATCGCCAGGAAGGTGTCCGGGTACTGCTCGACGAGTGCCTGCACGTCGTCGGTGTTCCGCGCGGTGCCGGCGACGGAGTCCCCGCGCTCCAGGGCGGCTTCCGCCCACTCGCGGCCGAAGCCCTTCGACGCTCCGGTGATGAACCAGGTCTTGGCCATTCGCTGCCTCCAGTTGCTGTTCGGGTGACGGCGAGCAGGCAACCCCCGTCGCCCTGGCGCCACCTGGGCGTCCGGGTGACAGCCGGACGACTGGACCGACGCGGAGGCACGTGCGCGCACCATGGCCCCATGAGCCAGTACGAGAAGCGCGATCCGAACAGCCTCTACCCGAAGCCCCCGTTCCCGGAGCAGGAGCAGTCGCTGCCGGGTGCCGCCTGGAAGATGGACCCGGAGCCCGACCACGGCGAGCAGAGCTACGTCGGCAAGGAGCGCCTGACCGGGTACCGCGGCATCGTCACCGGCGCGGACTCCGGCATCGGCCGTGCCGCCGCCATCGCGCTCTCCCGCGAGGGCGCCGACCTCGTCCTCTCCTACCTGCCCGACGAGCAGGAGGACGCCGAGCAGGTCCGTGACCTCCTCGAGTCCGAGGGGCGCAAGGCCGTCCTCGTCCCCGGGGACATCTCGGACGAGCAGTACTGCAAGGACCTCGTCCAGAAGGCCGTCGACGAGCTCGGCGGACTCGACACCCTCGTCATGGTCGCCGGTCGCATGGACAGCAACGACGACATCCTGTCGCTGACCACCGAGCACTTCGACTCGACGTTCAAGACGAACATCTACTCGCTGTTCTGGCTGACCCAGGCCGCGGTCCCGCACCTCGAGCCCGGCTCGACGATCGTCACCACCGGCTCGATCCAGGCCGCGACGCCGTCGCCGGACAAGATCGACTACGCGATCTCGAAGAGCGCCGTGAAGACCTTCACCGAAGCCGTCGCGCAGCAGCTCGCACCGAAGGGCATCCGCGTGAACTCGGTCGCGCCGGGTCCGGTGTGGACGCCGCTGCAGCCCGGCTCGGACGACGCGGAGACCGTCGCGCACTTCGGCGAGCAGTCGCCGTTCGGACGCCCGGGCCAGCCCGCCGAGCTCGGTGCCGCCTACGTGCACCTGGTGAGCCCGGAGTCGAGCTACCAGTCCGGTTCGACCGTCACGATCGCCGGTGGGACGCCCGCGTTCTAGACAGGACCAGCAACGGACGGGAGGCGCGGTGCCAGCTGGCACCGCGCCACCCCGCAGCAGGGCGGCGCCAGATAGGAAGAGCGGCGTGGAGGGTAAGAGTGTTTGCAGGATTGTGTTGATGTCGGGGGGGGC
>NZ_JBFBHK010000029.1:0-22688 GCF_040685235.1 Curtobacterium sp. NPDC089185
ACCCCGTTGGTGTCTGTGTTTTACTTATTTTTTTTGACAGATGGCCTCCCACTACATCGCTCTATTCGCCGCCGCCCCCCCCCCCCCCCGGGGGGGGGGGGGGGGCCCCGGGGCCCCCGCGCCTCCCGTCCGTGTCCTGGTTGCGCGGCTAGGGTGGGGGCCTGCCCCACGAAAGGAGCGCCCGTGAGCCTGCTGAGCAGCATCTCCTCGCCGCGCGACCTCAAGCGTCTGTCGGACGCGCAGATGACCGAGCTCGCCGCCGAGATCCGCCGGTTCCTGGTCGCCGAGGTCGCGAAGACCGGTGGGCACCTCGGGCCGAACCTCGGCGTCGTCGAGCTGACGCTCGCGATGCACCGGGTGTTCGACTCCCCGCACGACCCGTTCGTCTTCGACACCGGGCACCAGTCGTACGTGCACAAGCTCGTCACCGGGCGGCAGGACTTCTCGCACCTCCGGGAACGCGGCGGGCTCGCCGGCTACCCGCAGCGCAGCGAGTCGGAGCACGACATCGTCGAGTCCTCGCACGCGTCGTCGTCGCTGTCCTGGGCGGACGGCATCTCGCGCGCCTTCCGGCAGACCGGGCAGGACGACCGCACCGTGGTCGCCGTCGTCGGGGACGGCGCGCTCACCGGCGGCATGACGTGGGAGGCGCTCAACAACATCTCCGACGGCAACGACCGTCGGCTCGTGATCGTCGTCAACGACAACGGGCGCTCCTACGCTCCGACCATCGGCGGCATGGCGCGGTTCCTCAGCTCGGTCCGCACGCGTCGTGAGTACCGCGCACTGTTCGAGAAGTCCCAGGCCGTCGCGTCGCACTTCGGGGCGCCGGGCCGGGCGTTCTACCGCGGGCTCCGCGGTGGCATGCACGGGTTCCTCTCGCGGTTCACGAACAACGAGGCGCTGTACTCGAACCTCGACATCAAGTACATCGGCCCGGTGAACGGTCACGACGAGCGCGCGATGGAGGCGGCGCTGCGGCAGGCCAAGGCCTACGGTGCACCGACGATCGTGCACGCCATCACCGAGAAGGGCCACGGCTTCGAGCCCGCGCTCCGTGACCAGGCGGACCAGTTCCACGCCGTCGGGCACATCGACCCCGAGACCGGCGAGTCGCTCGACGTCTCCGCGGGGCCGTCGTGGACGTCGGTGTTCGCGTCCTCGCTCGCCGACCTCGGTGCAGCGGACCCGCGCATCGTGGCGATCACGGCGGCGATGCTCCGTCCGACCGGCCTCCACCGGTTCCAGGAGCGGTTCCCGTCCCGGGTCATCGACGTGGGGATCGCCGAGCAGCACGCCGTGACCTCGGCCGCCGGGCTGGCCTACGGCGGGCTGCACCCCGTCGTGGCGCTGTACGCGACCTTCCTGAACCGGGCGTTCGACCAGGTGCTCATGGACGTGGCGCTCCACCGGGCCGGCGTGACGTTCGTGCTCGACCGCGCGGGCATCACCGGGCCGGACGGGCCGTCGCACCACGGCATGTGGGACCTCGCGCTGCTGCAGGTCGTCCCGGGCATCCGGATCGCGGCGCCGCGTGACGCGCCCACGCTGCGCGAGGAACTCGGCGAGGCCGTCGCCGTCGACGACGCCCCGACCGTGCTCCGCTGGTCGAAGGGGTCGGTCGGGCCGGACGTCCCGGCGCTCCGACGGCTGCACGACGGCGTGGACGTCCTGCGGGACCCCGCCGAGGGGCAGGAACCCGACGTGCTGTTCGTCGCCGTCGGCTCGATGGTGCAGGTCGCCCTCGAGGCCGCCGCACTGCTCGAGGCGCAGGGCATCGGCGTCACCGTGGTGGACCCGCGGTGGGTCGTGCCGATCCCGGCGTCGCTCATCGACCTGTCGCGCGAGCACCGGCTCGTCATCACCGTCGAGGACGGCGTCCGCGTCGGCGGCGTGGGCACCCGGCTGCGGCAGGACCTCCGCGCGGCGGGCGTCGACACCGGGGTGAACGAACTGGGGCTGCCGGACGAGTTCATCGACCACGCCTCGCGCTCCGAGATCCTGGCGGACGTCGGGCTGACGGCGCAGGCCATCGCGCGCGACGTGATCGACCAGGTGGTCGGGACGAAGCTGCCCCAGGCGAAGCCGGCGCGGACGCGGGAGTCGGCGGACCGCTGAGTGGCGGTGGCCGTCGCTCGGTTCGGCGCGTGGTTCGGCGCGTGGTTCGCCGTGCTGCAGCACAACGGAAAGCACCTCGCGCCACGGAACTCCGTGGCGCGAGGTGCTTCCCGTTGTGCGGGGACCCCGCAGGGCCGCGCTAGCGCGAGGCGGGGCCGACGATCGCCGGGTCGTGGAACCGGCCGCCGAAGACCCGCTCGGACGCACCCGAGCGGTCGAGGTACGGGCTGATGCCGCCGGCCTGGAACGGGTAGCCCGCGCCGAGGATCAGACCGAGGTCGATCTCCTCGACGTGCTCGACCACGTGGTCCTCGAGCATCCGGTGCACCTCGTCCGCCAGGGCGTCCTCGAACCGCTGCTGCATCGTCGCCGCGTCGACCGGCTTCGCGTCCTTCTTCGACGGTGCGACGAGCTTCACGGCGGCGGGGTCGTACCCGGTGACGCTGCCCTTCTTGTCGCGCGTCAGGATCGTGCCGTGCTCGGCGATCCGCTTCAGTCCGTCACCCGGGTAGAAGCGCTCCGGCCATGCGGCGTGGTGCGAGTCGAGCACGTGCGCGCCGACCGGCAGGCCGACGAGCTCGAGCAGCTCGAACGGCGACATCGGCAGGCCGAGCGGCGCCGCACCCTCGGCGACCGTCTCGAAGGGCGTGCCCTCCTCGACGCCGCGCATCGCCTCGCCGAGCACGCGGGCGAGCACGCGGTTGACGACGAAGCCGGGCTGGTCGGCGGTCACGATCGCGGTCTTCTTCAGCGTCTTCGCGACGGCCAGGGCGGTCGCGACCGTCTCGTCCGACGTCGACGCGGTGCGCACGACCTCGAGCAGCGGCATGACCGCGACGGGGTTGAAGAAGTGGAAGCCGACGAGCCGCGACGGGTCGGAGAGCACCGAGCCCATCTCGGTCACCGACAGCGACGAGGTGTTCGTGGCGAGGATCGCGTCGGGTGCGATGACCTGCTCGATCTTCCGGAGGACGTCCTGCTTGACCGACATCTCCTCGAAGACGGCCTCGATCACCCAGTCGGCGTCCGCGAAGGCGTCGTACGACACCGAGCCGCTGACGAGGGCCTTGATGCGGTTGGCGTCGTCCGGTGAGACCCGCTTCTTGGCGAGCAGCTCGTCGACCGAGGACCGGATGCGCTCGACGCCGGCGTCGACCCGCGACTGGTCGACGTCGGTGATGACGACGGGGACGCCGAGACGACGGGCGAACAGCAGCGCGAACTGCGACGCCATGAGGCCGGCGCCGAGGACCCCGACCTTCGTGATCTTCTTCGCCTCGACGCCCTCGGGAGCACCGACCGGCTTCTTCGCACGCTTCTGCACGAGGTCGAACGCGTACATCGACGCGGCGAACTGGTCGCCGCCGAGCAGGTCGGCCAGGGCGTCGTCCTCGTCGGCGAAGCGGTCGTCGAGCGACCCCGACCTCGCCGCGGCGACGAGGTCGAGGGCGCGGAACGGCGACTTCGGGACGGTGCCGATCTTCGACGCGACCTGCGACCGGGCGACCTTGACGACGGTGCCCCACGCGGCCTTCTCGATCATGCCGGGCTCGTTCTTCCGGACGACCTTGGTGCGACCGGACACGACGCCGTCGGCCCACGCCACCGCCGACGGCAGGAAGGTCACGGACGGGATGAGCGCGTCACCGATGCCGATCTCGACCGCGGCGGGGCCGTCCATCAGACGGTTGTTCTTGAGCGGGTTCTCGACGATGACCCGGAGGGCCTTCTCCGGACCGATCAGTCGGGGGAGCAGCGTGGCACCGCCCCAGCCGGGGATGATGCCGAGGAAGACCTCGGGCAGCCCGATGCCCTGCGCCGCCGACGAGAAGACGCGGTACGTGCAGTGCAGGGCGATCTCCAGGCCGCCGCCGAGCGCGATGCCGTTCACGAACGCGAACGACGGCACACCGAGGTCGGTCAGCTTGCGGAGGGTCGCGTGCCCGAGGGACCCGAGCTCGTGCGCGACCTCGCGGGAGGGCAGCGCGGCCGCCTGCGACAGGTCGGCGCCGGCGGCGAAGCAGTACTCCTTGCCGGTGATCGCGACCGCCTGGATGCTGCCGGTGGACGCCGCCGCGCGCAGGGTGTCGAGCACGTCGGACAGCTCGCGCATGGTCCGCGGGCCGAGCGTCGACGGGCGCTTGAAGTCCTTGCCGTTGTCGAGCGTGATGAGCGCCAGGGTGCCGCCGGACGGCAGCGCCACGTGCTTCACGTAGGAGTGGGTGACGACCTCGTCCTCGCTCAGGGCGGTCAGCTGGTCGATCGCAGTGGTGGTCATCGTCAGGCCGCCTTCCGTGCCGCGCTCTTGCTGAAGTTCGGGTTCTCCCAGATCACGGTGCCGCCCTGACCGAGCCCGATGCACATCGTCGTGATGCCGTACCGGACGTCCGGACGCTCGGCGAACTGCGCCGCGAGCTGGTTCATCAGCCGGACGCCGCTCGACGCGAGCGGGTGCCCGACGGCGATCGCGCCGCCCCAGGCGTTGACGTTCGGGGAGTCCTGCGCGATGCCGTAGTTGTCGAGGAAGGCGAGCACCTGCACGGCGAACGCCTCGTTGATCTCGAACAGGCCGATGTCGTCGATCGTCAGGCCCGCCTTGCGCAGCGCCTTGTCGGTCGCGGGGACGGGGCCCACGCCCATGACCTCGGGCTCGACGCCGGCGAAGGCGAACGAGACCATGCGCATCTTGGTCGGCAGGCCGTGCTGCTTCGCGCCGTCCTCGGACGCGAGCAGGCTCATGGTGGCACCGTCGTTCAGACCGGCTGCGTTGCCCGCGGTGACCCGTCCGTGGGGCCGGAACGGCGTCTTCAGGCCGGCCAGTGCCTCCAGGGTGGTGCCCGGTCGCGGCGGCTCGTCCTTCGCGACGATGTCCCAGCCCTCGCCGGTGTTCACCTCGACCGGCACCACGTCGGGCTGCAGCTTGCCGGCCGCCCAGGCGGCGGCGTAGCGCTGCTGCGACTGGACGGCGTAGGCGTCCGTTCGGTCCTTCGTGATGGCGGGGAAGCGGTCGTGCAGTCGCTCGGCGGTGCTGCCCATGACGAGGGCGTCGCCCGCCACCATGCGCTCGGCGATGAACCGGGGGTTGACGTCGGCGCCGAAGCCCATCGGGTGTCGGCCCATGTGCTCGACGCCGCCGGCGATCGCGACGTCCGCGGCACCGAAGGCGATCGCGCCGGCGAGGGTGGTGACGCTCGTCATCGCGCCGGCGCACATGCGGTCGATCGCGTAGCCGGGGACCGACTTCGGCAGCCCGGCGAGCATGCCGACGGTCCGGCCGAGGGTCAGGCCCTGGTCGCCCTGCTGGGTGGTGGCGGCGACGGCGACGTCGTCCACCGCCGCACCGTCGAGCTGGCTGTTCCGGTCGAGCAGGCCGCGCATCGCGTGGACCGCGAGGTCGTCCGCGCGGGTCTTCCAGAACACCCCCTTCTCACCGGCTCGTCCGAACGGGGTGCGGACACCGTCCACGAACACGACGTCTGATGCCTTGGGCAATCGGGGCCTCCAGATCCACTTCGATCGGGTCGGGACGCGTTCCGCCCCGACCGGCCGGGCAGCGCCCGGCGACACCGGAGACGCTATGCCCGGAGGCTGGACGGACGCATGCCCGTTGGGGTGTTCCTACGAGCCGGTGTTGCTCTCGGCAGCAGGCTGCTGTCCGGCGTCGACAAAGGCGTGCGCGATGATCGACGCCGTCTCCTCGACCTGCCACGGACGGGCGTCGTGCGACGCGAGCGCGGCGCCGACGGTCTCGGTCGCGATCGGCGTCGGCGGCTCCCACGACACCACGCGGAGGGTCTCCGGCGTGAGCAGGTTCTCGACGGGCAGGTCGAGCTCCTCGGCACGGGTGACGACGGCGGCACGGGCGGCCTTGTACCGGCGGTCCGCGTCGGGGTTGCGGTCGGCCCAGGCGCGGGGCGGCGGGAGCGTGGCCTCGCCGGTCCCGCGGAGCTTCGGCAGGTCCTCGGTCGTCCGACCCTCGTCGACGGCGGCCCACCACCGGTCGAGCTCCGACCGGCTCGCGCGCCCGGTGAACGCCTTCACCGCGCCGAGTTCCGACCGCGACGTCGGGGCGGCCGCCGCGGCCGCGACGATCGCCGAGTCCGGCACGAGCCGACCGGGGGCGATGTCGACCTCGCGCGCGTACGCGTCGCGGGCGAGCCACAGGGAGCGGGCGATCGCCAGCGCCCGTGCACCGCGCAGCGCGTGCATGCCGGACAGCCGACGCCAGGGCTCGGCCTTCGGCGGCTTCGGGGCGCGACCGAGCACGGCGGCGAACTCCTCCGATGCGATCCGGGACTTGCCGGCGGCGTCGAGCACGGCGGCGAGGGCGTCGCGGAGGTCCGGCAGCAGTTCCACGTCGAGCGCGGCGTAGACGAGCCAGGCCTGGGGGAGCGGACGCGTCGACCAGTCGGCGGCGGAGTGCGCCTTCGCGAGCGTGATGCCGAGCAGCTGCTCGACGACGGCACCGAGTCCGACGCGGGGGAAGCCGGCGATGCGGGCGCCCAGCTCGGTGTCGAAGATCCGGGTCGGCACGAGGCCGACCTCCTGCAGGCACGGCAGGTCCTGCGATGCGGCGTGGAACAGCCACTCCTCGTCGACGACGGCGTCCTGCAGCTCGGCGAAGTCGCCGATCGCGATCGGGTCGAAGAGGAAGGCACCGGCACCGCGGCGGAAGACCTGGATCAGGTAGGCGCGCTGCGAGTAGCGGTAGCCGCTGGCGCGTTCGGCGTCGACGGCGACCGGGCCGTGGCCGGCGGCGATCGCGGCGACCGCCTCGAGGTACTCGTCGCGGTCCTCGATCACGTGGACGGCGTCGTGCGCGTCCTCGAACGCGGGATCGGCGGGGTCGGTCACTTCGTGGTCCTCCTCGGGGCCAGCAGCGTCACGCCGTCCGACGCCGGCGGGAGCCCCGCGAGCATCGCGACGATCTCCTCCCAGGCCTCGACGTGCGCGGTGAGGTCCTCGTCACGGGGCGTCCAGGACGCCCGGAGCTCCAGCTGTGCGCCGTCGCCCTGGGCGGCGAGGTCGCCGTAGCCGCGCGAGATGATCTTGGTCGCCGTGCCCGACGCCCGGTCGTAGCTCGCCCCGTGTGCCTCGAGGGCGTCGACGAGCCAGCTCCACGTGACGTCCGCGACGAACTCGTCGACGCCGATCTCCGGTTCGAGCGGTGCCTGGGCGAAGGTCACCACGCGGAACGCGCCGCCCCACCCCTCGGGTTCTGCGGGGTCGTACAGCGCGATGAACCGGCCGGTGCCGAGGTCGGAGTCGATGCCGTGCACCGCACCGGAGACGTCCGCGGCCAGGGCGATCGAGTGCGGCGCGATCCGCGAGGGCGAGGGGATCTCGGTCACCGTCGTCTCGGTGCGGGTGCCGCCCGACGCGACCAGCGCGCGCAGTCGCGCGAAGGCCTCGGGCTCAGCGGATTCGGACACGCTTGCAGACTAGGCTCCGCACCATGTCCCGATCAGCGCGACCCGCCGAGGACGTCGCCCAGGAAGCCGTGCGCTCGGCGGGCCTCGTCGCACTCGGGGCGGGGGTCGCCGCCGCCGCGATCGGCACCGCCGTGGTGGGCGGGTTCGTCGCCGCCGTCGCCCGGGCGGTCGTCACCCCCGACCGGAAGCGCGCCGAACGGGTCCCGATCCACGCGGTCGACCCGGACCGGATGACCGTGACCCTCGAACGCACCGCCGACACCGAACTCCAGGGCCGCTACAGCCTGTGGTTCGGCGGCGGGACCGGGCACATGCGGATCGGCGAGGTCCTCGGAACGACCGAGACGACCGTCACGCGGCGCATCATCGCCGTCGACGCCGGCGACCCGACCACCGCTCGACGGGGACGCTGGGGCGGCTGGTTCTACCTGAACCCCGGCGAGCTCGACGTGCCCGTCGAGGACGTCGACATCCCCACCCCGAACGGCCCCTCGCCGGCCTGGATCGTCCGTGCCGACGACCCCGACGCCCCGTGGGCCGTCCTCGTGCACGGCCGCGGTGTCACCCGCGCCGAGACCATCCGCGCCGTGCCCGTGTTCCGCGCCGCCGGGTACTCGGTCGTGCTCGCCTCGTGGCGGAACGACGGCGTCGCACCGCGGAGCTCCGACGGCCGCTACGGGCTCGGCACCACCGAGTGGGAGGACGTCGACGCCGTGCTCCGCTGGCTCGCCGCCCGCAACGCCCGGAGCGTCGTGCTCATGGGGTGGTCGATGGGCGGTGCGGTCGTGCTGCAGACCCTCGTCCGCTCGCGCTTCGCCGGGATGGTCGACGGGGTCGTCCTGGAGTCGGCCGTCGTCGACTGGCACGAGGTGCTCAAGTCGCAGAGCCGGGTGCTCAAGCTGCCGCGACCCGTCCGGAAGGTCGCACAGCGGCTCCTCCGGACCCCGGTCCTGCACCGCGTGGTCGGCCTCGAGCAGCCGGTCGACCTCCGCGAGCTCGACATGGTCGCCCGCGCGGACGACCTGACGGTGCCCATCCTGATCCTGCACAGCGACGACGACGGGTTCGTGCCGTCGTCGGCGTCGCACGAGCTCGCGCGGGTCCGGCCCGACATCGTCCGGCTCGAGGTCCAGACGACCGCGCGGCACACGAAGCTCTGGAACCACGACGCGGACTGGTTCGACGCCCGCATCCTCGCGTGGCTGACCGAGGTGGTGCAGCCGACGGACGCGACCAACGCCCGGTAGTCGGCACGCTGGACGGACGGGAGGCGAGTGGCGGATCCGCCACGCGCCTCCCGTCCGGTGGTGCGTCTCAGGCCGCCGCGGCCGTCTGCACCTGTCGCTGCACCCGGCCGAGCATGCCGACCATGCCCCGCATCCGCAGCGGACTGACCGCCTCGGTGAGCCCGAGCGTCAGCGGGTAGTCCACCGGGACCGCGAGGACCTCGGGCGCCGTCAGCCCGGACAGCCCCTGCGCGAGGATCGACGCGAAGCCCCGGGTGGTGGGCGCCTCGCGGGGTGCCGTCGCGTGCATCCGGACGACGTCGGGAGCGTCGCCGTCCGCACCCACCGTCACCGTGATGAAGACGGGGGACTGGCACTCCTCGACGCGCTCGAGCTCGTCCTCGTGCCCCTGCAGGCGCTCGGGCAGCGCGGGGAGCTCGTCGGAGAACTCGAGCAGCAGCTGGAGCCGGTCCTGCTGGGACAGCTCGAGGAAGTCGTCGCGGATCTCGGCGAGGGCCTGGGGGAGTTCCTCGCTCATCGGGCGGGCACGGTCCCCGGCTCGGTGCCGACGGCGATCGGCACGCGCACGGCGCTGCCCCACTCGGTCCACGAGCCGTCGTAGTTCCGGACGTTCTCGTAGCCGAGCAGGTGCTGCAGGACGAACCAGGTGTGGCTCGACCGCTCACCGATGCGGCAGTACGCGATGACCTCGTCCGCGTCGCCGATGCCGGCACCCTCGCGGTACACGGCGTCGAGCTCGTCACGCGACTTGAACGTGCCGTCGGCGGCGGCCGCGGTCGCCCAGGGGATGTTCACGGCGGTCGGCACGTGGCCGGCGCGGAGGGCACCCTCCTCCGGGTAGTCCGGCGCGGTGGTGCGCTCACCGGAGTACTCCGGAGCGCTCCGCACGTCGATGAGCGGCTTGCCGAGGTGGTCGAGCACGTCCTCCTTGAACGCGCGGACCTGCTCGTCGCGGCGCTCCACGACGGGGTACTCGACCGGGGTGACCTCGGTGCGGTCGGTGGTGAGCGCGCGGTCCTCGGCGATCCACTTCGCCCGGCCGCCGTCGAGCAGGCGGACGTCCTCGTGGCCGAACAGCGTGAACACCCAGAGGGCGTACGCGGCCCACCAGTTGTTCTTGTCGCCGTAGACGACGACCGTGGTGTCGCGGCCGATGCCCTTGCCGCCGACGAGCGCCGCGAAGGCCTCGCCGTCGACGTAGTCCCGCTGGACGGGGTCGTTGAGGTCGGTGTGCCAGTCGATCTTCACCGCACCGGGGACGTGGCCCGTCTCGTAGAGCAGGACGTCCTCGTCGGACTCGACGACCACCAGGTCCGGGGAGCCGACCCCGGCGTCGAGCTGCTCCTGGAGCCACTCGGTCGACACCAGGCGCTCCGGGTGGGCGTAGGCGGCGAACTTCTCGGACGGGTCGACCGGTGCGGTCATCGGGGGTACCTCCAGGGGGTGCGGCTGCACCGGACTAGGATCGGTCGTCGGTGCCTGTGGGCAACGGTACGCGGACGTGCCGTTCGACTCCTGCAACGTGACACCCGCCGACTTGCTTCCCTCCGGAGGACCCGTTGCCCGCTCACCTCGTCGACCGCGACCCGCAGGTCACCCCGCAGCAGATGGCCGCTGCGCTCGTGCCGCCGCCGCAGTTCGCCGACGCGTCGTTCGCCAGCTACCGACCCGATCCGGAGTACCCGTCGCAGGCGGACGTGCGCGACGCCGTCGAGCGGTTCGTCGCGACCCGCCCCGAGCCGGCGAAGCGCGGGCTGTTCGGCCGGCGGCGCGAGCCGGTCCAGCCGACGCGCTCGGGCGTCTACCTGGACGGCGGGTTCGGTGTCGGCAAGACCCACCTGCTCGCGGCGGCCTACCACGCGGAGCCGTCACGCAAGACGTTCGGCACGTTCATCGAGTACACCGCCCTGGTCGGCGCGCTCGGGTTCCAGGGCACCGTCGACCTGCTCCGCGGGACGTCGCTCGTCTGCATCGACGAGTTCGAGCTCGACGACCCGGGCGACACGATGGTGATGACGCGCCTCATCAAGGAGCTCTCCGAGACGGGGACCCGGTTCGCCGCCACGTCGAACACGCCGCCGGGAGCGCTCGGCGAGGGCCGCTTCGCCGCCCAGGACTTCCTCCGCGAGATCCAGGCGATGTCGGACCGGTTCGACACCATGCGCATCGACGGCCTCGACTTCCGCCGACGAGCGGTCGACGAGTCGGCCCGTGTGGTCGACGACGTCGTCGCCGGACTGCCGGCCGGCGCCACGACACTCGACGACTTCCGTGCGGTCGTCGGTCACCTGGCGAGCGTGCACCCCTCGAAGTACGTCGCGCTGGTCGACGGGCTCGACGCGGTGGGGCTGACCGACGTGCAGGCGTTCACCGACCAGACCGACGCGCTCCGCTGGGTCGCACTGGTCGACCGCCTCTACGACGCGCAGGTGCGCATCGTCGCGTCCGGCACGCCGCTCGACCAGGTGTACCCGCAGGCGATGCTCGACGGCGGGTACCGCAAGAAGTACCTGCGGGCCGCGTCGCGCGTGGTCGCGCTCTCCCGCGCCGCCGACTGAACCGCGCGACGGACGGGAGGCGCGTGGCGGGCCCGCACCGCGCCTCCCGTCCGCCCGTTCCCGGCTCCCCGAAACACACCGTTTACACGGGGACCCGTCGCGTTACACCCGCGAAACAGTTCGTGCTTCCTCGCGAAACCTCACGTCGCCAGACTCTGAACACCCGAGGGCGGTCCCGAGAGCCGCACTGCAATCGCGAGAGGTGAACAGATGCTTGATCAGGGCAACACGGCATTCGTGTTGATCATGGCGGCGCTGGTGTTGTTCATGACACCGGGCCTGGCCTTCTTCTACGGCGGCCTGGTGAAGGCCAAGTCCGTCATCAGCATGATGATGATGTCCTTCGGGGCCATCGCCCTGGTCGGCGTCCTGTGGGTGCTCTACGGCTACGCGATCGCGTTCGCCAACCACGGCGCCGGCACGAACGTCGCGGGCATCGTCGGCTTCTTCAGCATCGACTGGAACCAGATCGGCCTCGGTCAGGCGTTCGAGGAGTCGCAGGCGTCGACCATCAACGCCGCGTACCCGTCGATGGCCTTCGTCGGCTTCCAGGCCACCTTCGCGATCATCACCGTCGCCCTGATCTCCGGTGCCATCGCCGACCGCGCGAAGTTCGGCGCCTGGATGGTCTTCGCGGGCGTCTGGGTCACCGTCGTCTACTTCCCCGTCGCGTCGTGGGTCTTCAACCTGACCTCGGGCATGTTCGCGACCTGGGGCGTCATCGACTTCGCCGGTGGCACCGCGGTCCACATCAACGCCGGAGCCGCCGGTCTGGCGCTGGCGATCGTCCTCGGCAAGCGCGTCGGCTTCGCCAAGGGCGCGCACAAGCCGCACAACCCGCCCTTCGTCCTGCTCGGCGCCGCGATCCTCTGGTTCGGCTGGTTCGGCTTCAACGCCGGTTCGGAGGGCGCTGCCGACGGTGTCGCTGCGCTCGCCTGGGTGAACACCCTCGCCGCCCCGGCCGCCGCGATCCTCGGCTGGCTGCTCATCGAGAAGATCAAGGACGGCAAGGCCACCTCGGTCGGCGCCGCCTCGGGTGCGGTCACCGGTCTGGTCGCCATCACCCCGGCCTGCGCCGCGCTGACCCCGGGCTGGGGCATCCTGCTCGGCTTCCTCGCCGGCATCGTCTGCTGCTTCGCGATCGACTGGAAGTACAAGCTCGGCTTCGACGACTCGCTCGACGTCGTGGGCGTCCACCTGGTCGGCGGCATCTTCGGCACGCTCTACCTCGGCATCTTCGCCGACGGCACCGGCCTCATCTACTCGGGTTCGTTCGAGCAGCTCGGCAAGCAGGCCGTCGCCGCCGCGGCCGTCCTCGTGTACTCGTTCGTCCTGGCCTTCGTGATCGGGTTCGCGATCGAGAAGACCATCGGCTTCCGCGTCAAGACCGAGGACGAGGTCGCCGGCATCGACACCGCCGTCCACGGTGAGGAGGGCTACGTCCTCTACGAGGAGCGCGACGAGACCCCGGTCTCGGTCCGCTAGCACCGTCCACCCCGCACGACGACGGGCCCCGCGCACACCAGCGCGGGGCCCGTCGTCGTGTGGGGCGGCGGGCGGGTGCTCGGTAGGGTGGCGCCGTGGACGACGTCACCCTCGCGCACCCGCTCGTCGACGCGGTCGGTCCCGGGTTCGTCGTGCACGAGACGGACGCCGCGGTGGTCGAGTGCTCGAGCGAGCGGACCGGACTCCTCCTCGAGGCCCGCCGCGCCGGGGTCGTCGCCGTGCTGCTCACGCCCGTGTCGTCCCGGCTCACCGCCGCGATGTCCGCGATGCTCCGCCGCACGGCGTCGAGCTGGGTCGTCCGCGAGGGGGACCGGTACCGTGCAGCCGGGGCGGACGTCGTGGCGGACGACGTCGCCACCGCGATGCTCGCGCCGCAGACGGTCACCCGCTCGGCGGCGATCGGGCCGGGCGCGGTGCCGTGGGTCGAGGCGCTCGTCTCGGTGCACCACCCGGCATCGGAGGCCGCGACCCTCGGGCGGACCGCGGAACTCCTGCTCGCCGGCCTCGGCGACGTCGGCGATGTCGGCCTCGAGGCCTGGGGCACGGTCGAGCCCGCCACGCTCGCCTGGAGCGTTGCCGAGGTCACCGCCTTCGCCCGCCGCCGGGCACCCCGACCGACACGCCTGGTCGCCGTGGCACCCACTGCCGGCGGGGTCGCGTCCGTCCAGCTCCGCATCGAACGCTCGGCCACCGGCGTGACCGAGGAGACGCGGCTCGTGCTGCCGCGACCCGCCCCGTCGGACGGGCTGCCGCCGGACGACGACGTCCCCACGGTGCTCGCGGACCTCGCCCAGCGACAGCGGGTGCTGCTCGGGACCGCCTGGCGGACGAGCGGTCACCCCGACGCCACCGTGTCCGCCCACCAGCTCCCGTTGCCGGTGCCGCTCGGCGCCGTCGTCGGGGCCGCAGCGGTGCGGGACCTCGGCATCGATCCCCGGACGCTCCCCACCGGTGCGCGGGCGGTCGGACCGGCCCGGGTCCCGTCGCTGGTGCTCGACCCCACCCCGGACGACGTGCGGTCCGGGGTGGTGCTGTCGCGCGGCGCCGACGCGGAGGCCCGGTGGCGGCGGCTCGCGCAGCTCGGGGACGCGCTCGGGCCGCGTGCCGTCGAGCTGCTCGGCTTCGGGGACCGACGATGAGCGCCGAGTGGGTCGTGCTCTCGCCACGGCACGTCGATGCCGCTGTGGTCGTCGCGGCAGCGGCCGGCGAGGACCCGGCGATCGGCATCCGCCAGCTCTGGGAGGGTGACGCCCTGCAGCTCGTGGCCGACGACGGGGTCGTGCTCCTCACCCTGTTCCAGTCCCGCGAGCTCGTACGGACCGTCGATGCCGCGCGGCTGCTCGGGACGCACTCGTCCGTGACCCCCTTGTTCGGGGGTGACGAGCCGGTATGGTGGACCTCGGTCCACACGGCCGCCCAGGACCCGTCCCGAGCGGCGGCCGAGCGGATCGTGCGGGACGTCGCCGCTGCGGCCGGGGGCCTGGCGGTGTCACGGTCCGCCGTCGGAGACTGACGAGGATCGACACGGCGCGTCGCGGGACGACGGGACCACGGAACGAGGGGGAGCGATGGGGAACGGCTGGCAGATCGACCCGGCGGGCGTGCAGACGACGCTCGCGGGCACCGAGACAGCGGCGACGAACCTGTCGACCGCGTTCGACGGGCTCGCCAATGCCCACGCGGCACTGACGACCGCGGTCGGTGACGACCAGGCGGTCGCCGGAGCGGTCGCCGCCCTGATCGAGAGCCACACGGCGCTGCTGCAGCGCGTCGGAAACCACATCACCGCCGGTCTGGCCGGCGCTGCCAACGCGACCATGGCGTACTACCAGGGTGACGAGGAGATGGCCGCGACGGCGCAGGCCAACGCGATCCGCGCCTCCAGTACGGGCGACTTCGCCGGTGTCGACCTCGGGGACGGCGCATGACCGGGCAGTGCCGCGCCGACGGCCTGATCGACCCGGACGCGATCCCCGGCGCGAACATCAAGCCCGAGCAGGTCGACGCGGCCGGCACCGCCTTCGCGACCGCCGGCACCGACGTGCAGACGCGCGGATCCGAGGTGAAGACCGCCTGGGCCGGCCTCGGTGGCAGCTACACGACGCCGGACTCGGCCGAGCTCCTCGCCGTCATGGACGGCGTCGAGACCGACACCGTTGCGCTGGCCGGGACCATGCAGAAGGTGTCGACCGCGATCAGCGACTACGCCACCGTCGTCGCCCCGATCGCGCGACGGCTCGTCGAGCTGAAGGCCGAGGCCGAGACCTTCGTGGCGAAGGCGCTGCAGGGCAAGACGGTCGGGCCGTGGGACCCGGAGCACCCGGCGAACCAGGGACCGGTCGGCCTGGTGCAGCACTTCGGCGAGATCCTCGACGACGTGCACCTACGCTGGGACGAGTACACGCCCTACGTCGACGAGAACAACGAACTGCTCACGAAGGTCGCCGAGCAGGAGACGAAGCTCTCGCAGGCCTCGACCGACTGCGTCAACGCGATCAACGGGCTCCGGACCGACATGTGCATCGCCGAGGTGCAGGCGGTCGACTACACGGCGGCCGTCAAGGCGAACGAGCCGATGCCGTGGGGGAGCACCGGTCGCGGCGACCAGTCGTGCCAGGAGTCGTTCAACTCCGGCGTCGGCGACGCTGCCGTGGGGACCGTCGAGGGCCTCGGTGGGCTGATCGGCTACAACTCGCAGACCGGCGAGTGGGGCGACGGCGAGTGGGCCGGGCAGTCGTGGCTCGGGTTCGCCGAGTCGCTCGGCGCGCTCGCGCTGATGGGCAGCCCGCCGTTGATCCTCGCGGCCACACTGCCGCCGGGCGTCCTGCCCGACGTGGTGCGCGAGACCGCGCAGGGCATCACGGCGAAGCAGCAGGCGATCGTCGAGGGCTTCGTCGGTTCGCCTGAGGACTGGCGGGACGACCCCGCTCACGCCGCCGGTGGTGCCGCGTTCAACATCGGGACGCTGTTCATCCCGGGTGCCGGCGAGATCGGTGCCGGCGCGAAGGTCGCAGCCGTCGGCTCGCGGGTCGCGGCCATGGCGGCGGACGGCAGTCGGCTGGCGGCCTTCGGATCGAAGGTCGCGGCGGCGGGGACGACGATGGTCCGGGTCGGGGACGCCCTGTCGGCGATCCCCGGTCGGGCGCTCGACGGTCTGGGAGACCTGGTGTCGCGGGGGCGGGGGAGCTTCGCGGACGCGCTCCGGGGGCTCGGGGACAACATCCCGACGGTGAAGGTCAGCGTGGAGCACGCGATGGCGACGCCGGACGGGTTCGGCGTCGGGATCGGGCGGCCGCACATCGAGGTCGGGCACCCGGAGCCGGGGTCGCACTGGTTGCACTCGGTGGCGGATCGGGTGGAGGGGGGAGGCCATTCCGTTGACTCCGACGCACCGCTCGACACACATGCCGGGCACATCGAGAGAGGCGCAGGGACCGGGGACGCCAGCACTGTGGCTGCTCCTGTGCCCTCCGACGCCCGGGGCAGTGGGTGGCATCAGGTTCCGGTCGACCCCAGTCACGCTGTGGTCCGCGTCGCACATGACGATCCGGTCCTGCGGACGGAGAACCTCCAGCCCGATACGCGCTACGAGCTGACGGACCGTCAGACCGTTCACATCACCGATGCGCACGGACGTCCGGCGTTGACGGAGGCATTGATCGAACGGAAGTTCCCGCTTTCGGAGCGTGTCCGCGATGGTCAAGCACAACGCGACGCTGGTGGTCTGGACCGGCTCCCGGAGGACCACGGCGGTCACATCGTCTCAGCGGCCCACGGCGGTTCGCCATTCGGCGTCAACTTGACTCCTGAACACGGACGCGTGGTCAACTTGGGCGAGGTTCGTCGGGTTGAGAACGACATCAGTCGGCTGCTGGACGAAGATCCAGCGACCCCGGTGTACCTCCGCCGCGAGATACAGTTCGATGGCAGCGAGCAGCGTGGTTCAGTATTCTTGGTGAGCTGGGGCCGCCACGGCACGGAGAGTCTGCAGCAGGTCATCATCAAGAATCCCGTCTCGTTCGAGGCGTCGAGGAAGGCTGGGGGGCTACCAGAGTGAGCTCGTTGACTGAACTTCACGATCTGCAGAATCGACTTGCGATCATCACCTTCGACCGCCTACACCCTGGATGGTCCAGAGCGACTTCTGTGTTCGTGGACGTCGGTGTCACTTCCAGATTGCAGCGTGCTGTACTTCGCGAGACGTCATTGGTGCACTCGCCCCCTGCGGACCTAACGGAGTACCAGGCGTGGATTGATCTCCGTGAACTCATGGCGGACGATTCACATGGAGCCTGGTTCAGTGGACGTCTTCACCTCGAACAGACCGGCGCTTATCGGTTCGAGTTCGACTGGGACTCGGAACCTTCCTGGCCCGTGGAGGTCGACCTCGACGGCAACATTGTCAAGAGCGAGCGCGTTGAAACGTCGCAGTTTCGCGAGGATCTCCAGCGGTATCCGCGCACTGCCGAATTCATTCCCTCGTGGCTCGGGGAAAGACTGGTGTCCACCGGGTTGCGCTTCGCTGACACCTGGCTCGAGGAGTTCCGCGCACTCGCGGACCACTCGAACTGGCAGATCGTGAGGGACATGCTACGAGACGCGGTACAAGCCGGCACCGATGATCGCGGAGTAGCGGTCGGAGCGGATCAAGTTGCGGAGGTTGTGTCAAGTCAGTTGGCCGCCTCGACGACCGTCGGCCAGATCGAGAGGCTGTACCGAGACGCGACTGGACTGGGGCTCGTCCCGAACCTCCCAGAGGCGTCGAGCGAATCCTCCACGAAGACACGGAACGCACTCCGGGCTGACGAAGCATTCCGAGAACGGTTCGACGCCTTGTTCCAGCCCCTTCTGTCGCTAGCGGCTCAGGAGCTCGGGAACGTCGTTCCGGCTCGCTGACATTGATCGGCGGTACGGGCAACAGTGCTTTTGTTCTGGTGCTACGCTCGGCGTGACGGGAGGGGGGCTCCTAGGCGGCAACGCGCGATGAGTGGCGGGGTTCTTTCGAAGACTCACAAGCGGTTCCTTACTCAATACTCCGGGGAGTTTGCCCGGGTCAGCTGAGTGTCGAAGGAAGGTGACTGTGGTGATCGACGTCAGTGATTGGCTGCTCGTCGCAGAATGGGATGCTCGAGCTGAATCAGCTGATGCCATAGCCGCTCGCATCGTCCAGACTTCGGCCGCGGTGCTCGAGGCATTTCCCTCCTTCAACGACACCTGGACTGTTCACGACCGAAGGATCCCCGGCGCGGATGCACGATCCTGGGGAGGGGTGATCGCCGCCTCGCCCTACCGGGTCGATGGCGTGGCGGAACCCGCTCGTGGATCTGCCCTCTCCTTGGTCTCCGAGTTCGAGAGTGGGACTTTCCTTCGAGCGGTCATCACAGCTGGTGCCACCTTCCAGACCACGCTGCACAAGCCGAATGAGTTCGCTCTTGACTTCGTGGCGGATCCGTTCAACGCTCGGATCGAGGTCGATCTGCCAGAGCGAGCCCGGCGACGGTTCGGACAGCTCGGCGCTGAGATCCAGCGCATCTGGGCCGCTGGGGACCTCCGTGTCGAATACGGATGAGTCGCGGGCCAGCGTTTGACCGATATCGGGAGCAGGAGGATGAGCATGAAGCCTCGAGAATTGACCAATGCGGAGGTGAAGCGCGGAGCGCCCGCTCTGAGGAATCTCCTGAACGCCGTTTTCCACGCTGACTGGCGCGACGACTTCGACAGCGCTCGCGAGGCTCTGGAAGCGGACCTGTCGCGATACGGAGATCCAGACAGGCAGTTGGTGCACGAGGAAGCCGCTGAATTGCTCGCGAGCGATGTGACGGACTCGCAGGTCGAGCACTTCCTCGAATCGTCGGGAGCGGACCTCTGGATCGAGTCAGAGCTGCGAATGAGTGGACGCGTGTTCGCGCGGCTGATCTTTGACCTGACTGAAGACACCGCTTGATCGTCTCGACGGCTTCGGCGGTTCGCCACCGGGATCATCTTGACCATTCAGCGCGCATGCACTGTCCACCTGTTGAGGTTGGTCGGATCGAGGACGAGATGAGACGGCTGCTGACCGAGGACCCCGCGGGGCTCCTGCGAGGCGGCGACGCGCACCGGAGGTTTGGCCGGTTGAGTTCATCAGCGGACTACTACGAATCTCAGAACACGCTTGCGATCCTCACATTCGACCGGTTGGAGACGGGTTGGAGGAGAGCGACGAGCGTGTTCGTCAGCCTCGGCGTCACCGCTCGGATCGAACGTGCGGTCGAGACCGCGGGAACCGTGACGCATGCCCCGCCGGCTGACCTTGCCGAATTCGAGGCGTGGAGCGCGCTGCGTGAGGCGATGACCGAGAAGGAGCGCGGCACGTGGTTCACCGGTGTCCTCCGGCTCGAACCGACCGGCGCCTACCGGCTCGAGTTCGTCTGGGACGACGAGCCGCGTTGGCCGCTGTTGATCGACATCGACGGGAACCTCCTCGAGTCACTGCCGGTCGAGAAGGCGGAGCTCCGCGAAGATCTCTCGATGCATCCGCGGGCTGCTTCTCACACTCCCGCGTGGCTCGTCGAACGACTCGGATCAGCCCCGATCGGCTTCCGCGACCGATGGACTGAGACCCTCGCGCCACTGGCGGAGAGCCCGAACTGGAACATCGTCCGCGACATGGTGCGTGACGTGATCCAGGTCATCGGCGACGACAGCCAGCCCGTTCTCGAGAGTGACGTCGTTGCAGAAGGCGTCAGTAGCGACCTCATCGGCTCGACGCGAGCAAGTCAGCTGATGCGACTTCTGCGCGATGCATCAGCCGCTGGCCTCGTGGAGGAACCGGCGTCGCTACGATCCGATGAGAGCCGACCAGCCAGCGAGGTACTCAAGGAAGACGATGTGTTTCGGCAGAACATCCTTGTGCTGATGCATCTGGTCGACCAGCTTGCAACTCAGGAGATTGCAAACGTCGTGCCGGCCTGACGAACGAGATGCCGCCGCAGCGCGGCCGGTCGTCCTGTGATCACGGTGGAGAAGTGGAATCGCGACTGGCTGAACAGGTCGACGAGGACCAGATGTGGCTGCAGTTGTGAGGGAGATATTGTTCTTTGCTGAGGTCGGAGGTTGATGCGCAACATGGTGGATGTTTCGGGTTGGCACGCAAGTCTGCGGTGGGTGGCACGGAGTGACTCCGTCGACAGCATCGTGCGTGCAACCTCTCAGACCTGTGATCGCTTCGTCTCCGCCTTCGAAGGGTTCAGCGGCACGTGGCATGCAAGTAGTGCCGAGAGGACGGTCGAACTTCGCTCTCCGGAGTTCTCGTCGTTCGTGACCGCGAGCGTCGTCCGCACCAGTGGAGCGCCAGATCCGACTCGAGGCATCAGCTTCGCGCTGATTTCACCCACTGTTCGCGGCGTCCATGCGATGGTACGCGTGCGAGCTGGCGCTACTCATGAAAGTAGGAGAAGTGCGTCGAACAGCGTGACGATGGACTTCTTGTCCGCGACGCTCGGCGAGACACCGCACATCGACGGGCTAGGATTCGAGTACAGCAACTTCGCGTCGTGTGCTCGGTCGATCAGCGAATTCTGGAACGCTACGGACGTCCGGGTGACTGATCGCGCTCGTGGCGAACTCCTGACCTGATCGGTGCAACGGCGTCCACATGCGACTACTCAAGGAGATTGATCTCGCGAACTACGGCAACCGCATTCCCTTGATCGGTGAGTTCATCGAGAATCTGTTCCCGTTCTGGTGGGAGGACTACTCGTCGGTGGCTGACTACCTCGACTTCTACCTCGACGGGTTCTTCCGCGACGAGATCGCTGTCATGGCGAGTGAGTACCGCTCGCTCGACATCGACGATGCTCAGGACGAGGACATCAACTCCTTCCTGCACCGGATGAACGCGAACTACCGGTCCGATCAGGGGCCGAGCGGCGGACGGCAGATGCTCGCGCAGATCGGCGAACGGGTGGAGCAACTGGAACACGGCGCGATGCTGAAACACCGGTGAAGGATCTTGATGCCTCCGGACTGCGGCGCGCCATTCCCGCCCTCGCGGGATGGCTTCCGGGCGCCCTGTACTCGAGCTGGGAGTCGGACTACAGCAATGCCGTCGAGGCGCTCGACGATGTGCTCGAGGGGCTCTCGGAAGGGACGGCGACGGCCATCCAGGATGAGGTCGACACGGTGTTGCATCCGGGGGCGCGTGAGGATGACTTCTCTGCGATCCTCGTGAAGCTCGGCGTCAACCTCGACCCGGAGCGGCATCTCGGTCTGAGCGGCCGAGAATTCTTCCGACGCCTGTCGGAGGCGGTCCTGACGCGACGCTTCGACGCGCCAGATCGTTCCGTCTGAGCCGTCCCGTCCACTGAGAGTCCCGACTGGTCGAAGTCGCAGGAGCGAGGCGGGCGTCGACGAGACGCGGTCCCGGAGCACTTCGACCGACGCAGGGCCGACCCGAAGCGCTGGGTCGAGTCGCCCAGCTCGAGTACCTTCCGTGTTCGACCGGACGACCTCGACCACACCTGGAGCGCCGTGACCTCGATCTGGACCACGCAGCAGCCTGCCATGCGCGTGCAGTGGGGAACCCGACCGTTCGAGCCGGACGACGCCATCGGGGCCCTGCGGGAGACGCTGGCGGCCCTGGCGTGCTGCGGCGCGCCGTTCGCCGGTCCGTGGAAGCTCCTGGACCCGTCGTCGGAGGACGCGGACGGGTCGTTCGTCGGTGATCTCACCGACGACGAGGTGAGCCTCTTGATCCACCGCGGGGTCGCTCGCAACGCGGACGGACAGCCGTTCCCGTGGGACGGGTACAGCGTGTCCCTGGTCGGGAAGCTCGTCGGATCGGTCGGCGCTTCGATGCGGTTGCACGTCGGCGCGACCGTGACCGAGTACATCGTGAACGAGGTGGCCGTGTCGCTCCGGGCGGTGCAGCCCGGGGCGTCGATGGATCTCCGGCAGAGCTACGGTGAGCACCACGGCGAGGTCCTTCGGCGACTCGTCGAGCTCTGGCGTGCCGATCTGCGATGACCTCGTGGCCGCCGCCGCCGGTATCGTGGCGATCGCGGACGCCATCGAAGACGCCGGTGGCCTCGGCCTCGCTCGATGACGACCCACCGCGTGGAAGGACGAAGCATGACCGAGGTGCTCCCGTTCGGTGGGGAGCTGTTGTTGCGGCTCAGCTGGGGACCGAGGGGTGAGGGACTCGATGCCGTCGGTGTGAAGCTCCGGGCGACGGACGCCGTCGTCCGGAGGTTGCACACGCCGTTCGGACGAGCACTCGCGGTCGTCGACCCCGAGGGGAACGCGCTCGGGACCGTGCCGGACCTGGCAGACACGGCACTGGTCTCGGCCCTCGAGCTGGGTGTCGCGCGGAATGAGGACGGCGCTCCGCTCCCGCAGGACGGGTACTCCGTCCGTCTCGAGACCGCCCCTGGCGCCACACTCTCGGGACGGGTGGTGGATCGTCCTCCGGGAACTCGTCGCCATCTGGGAGCCGGACACGGCGGGTGTCTTCCTGGCGGAGGCGGAGGACGTGTTCCTCGATCTGGAGCTGTCGATCGAACTGGGGGTCGTGACGTACCGCGCTGCCCGCGACGTCTCGACGTCGGAGCTCGTGCGGACCACCGAGTCGGACGGGGGCACCTGGACCGAGGTGGTCGGTGCCGCGACTGCGACGGGCCTGCGCGACCTCGTCGCCGTGATCGTCAGAGCATCCGGAGAAGTGACCCGGTCCCGTCGTCGATGACGACGCGGAGCCCGGACGGACGGGAGGCGCGGTGCGGGGGGGGGGCCCCCCCCCCCCCCCCCCCCCCCGGCCCGGCCGGGCCCACCCCCCGGGCGGAGACACC
>NZ_JBFBHK010000030.1:0-13976 GCF_040685235.1 Curtobacterium sp. NPDC089185
CCGACTCGTTCGACAAGCAGATCGTCCGCGACTGCGCGGTGCCAGCTGGCACCGCGCCTCCCGTCCGTGTCTCGGTCGCGTCAGCGACCCGTGCTCACGTCGCTCAGACGAGCGAACGGAGCACGTACTGCAGGATGCCGCCGTTGCGGTAGTAGTCGGCCTCACCAGGGGTGTCGATGCGGACGACCGCGTCGAACTCCACGGTCTGCTTGCCCGCCGGCGAGTGCTCGCTCGGCTCGGCCGTGACGTGCACGGTCTTCGGCGTGCGGCCCTCGTTCAGCTCGGTGAGCCCCGAGATCGAGACGACCTCGGTGCCGTCGAGGCCGAGCGACTCGACCGTCTCGCCCGCCGGGAACTGCAGCGGGACGACGCCCATGCCGATGAGGTTCGAGCGGTGGATGCGCTCGAAGCTCTCGGTGATGACCGCCTTGACGCCGAGCAGGTTCGTGCCCTTCGCCGCCCAGTCGCGGGACGAGCCGGAGCCGTACTCCTTGCCGCCGAAGATGACGAGCGGGATGCCCTGCTCCTGGTAGTGCTGCGACGCGTCGTAGATGAACGACTGCTCGCCGTCGGGCGTCGTGAAGTCACGGGTGTACCCGCCCTCGACGCCGTCCAGCAGCTGGTTGCGCAGGCGGATGTTCGCGAACGTGCCGCGGATCATCACCTCGTGGTTGCCGCGACGCGAGCCGTAGGAGTTGAAGTCCTTCCGGTCGACGCCGTGCTCGGCGAGGTACTGCCCGGCGGGGCTGTCCGCCTTGATCGACCCGGCCGGCGAGATGTGGTCGGTGGTGACCGAGTCGCCGAGCTTCGCCAGCACGCGGGCGCCGGAGATGTCCGACACCGCGTCCGGCTGCATCGTCATGCCCTCGAAGTACGGGGGCTTCCGCACGTAGGTCGACTCGGTGTCCCACTCGAAGGTGTCGCCCGTCGGGGTCGGCAGGTTCTTCCAGCGGTCGTCGCCCTCGAACACGGAGCCGTACTCGTGGGTGAACATCTCGGTGTCGATCGACGTGTCGATGACGTCCTGCACCTCGGCCGCGTCGGGCCAGATGTCCTGCAGGTAGACGTCCTTGCCGTCCTGGTCGGTGCCCAGGGCGTCCTTGTCGAAGTCGAAGTGCATCGACCCGGCCAGGGCGTAGGCGATGACCAGCGGCGGGGACGCCAGGTAGTTCATCTTCACGTCGGGGTTGATGCGGCCCTCGAAGTTGCGGTTGCCCGAGAGCACCGCGGTGACGGCGAGGTCGTTGTCCTGCACGGCCTGCGAGATCTCCTCGGGCAGTGGACCCGAGTTGCCGATGCACGTCGTGCAGCCGTAACCGACCGTGTAGAAGCCGAGGTCCTCGAGGTAGCTGGTGAGCCCGGCCTTCTCGTAGTAGTCGGTGACGACCTTCGAGCCCGGCGCCAGGGTCGTCTTGACCCACGGCTTGGCCTTGAGGCCCTTCTTCGCGGCGTTCCGCGCGAGGATGCCGGCCGCCATCATCACCGAGGGGTTCGACGTGTTCGTGCACGACGTGATCGCCGCGATCGCGACGGCACCGTGGTCGATCGTGAAGGGGTCGCCGTCGGCGACGGAGACCGACGTCGGCTTCGACACCGTGCCCGGGGCGCTCGACGCGTGCAGCGGGACCTCGGACGGCGGGGCGTCCTGCAGGTCGTCGACCGCGTGCTCGTCGCCGGGTGCGGCCGCGACCGGGTCCGACGCCGGGAAGGTGTCGGCGACGGCCTTGTCCTCGTGCGTGTGGTCGATGCTCGCGTAGTTGGCGAGGTCGACCTCGAACTGGTCCTTCGCCTTCGAGAGCTCGATGCGGTCCTGCGGGCGCTTGGGGCCGGAGATCGACGGCACGACCGTCGAGAGGTCGAGCTCCATGTACTCCGAGTAGGCGGGCTCGACCGACGGGTCGTGCCACAGGCCCTGGGCCTTGCTGTACGCCTCGACGAGGGCGATCTGGTCCTCGGTGCGGCCGGTCAGGCGCAGGTAGTCGAGCGTGACGCCGTCGACCGGGAAGATCGCGGCGGTCGACCCGAACTCCGGGGACATGTTGCCGATGGTGGCGCGGTTCGCCAGCGGGACCTCGGAGACGCCCTCGCCGTAGAACTCGACGAACTTGCCGACCACGCCGTGCTTGCGGAGCTCCTGCGTGATGGTGAGCACGACGTCGGTCGCGGTCACGCCGGCCGGGATCGACCCGGACAGCTTGAAGCCGACGACCTTCGGGATGAGCATCGACACGGGCTGGCCGAGCATGGCGGCCTCGGCCTCGATGCCGCCGACGCCCCAGCCGAGCACGCCGAGGCCGTTCACCATCGTCGTGTGCGAGTCGGTGCCGACGAGGGTGTCCGGGTACGCGTACAGCTCGCCGTCGAACTCGCGCGTGTACGTGACCTTCGCCAGGTACTCGATGTTGACCTGGTGGACGATGCCGGTGCCCGGCGGGACGACCTTGAAGTCCTCGAACGCGGTCTGGCCCCAGCGGAGGAACTGGTAGCGCTCTCCGTTGCGCTCGTACTCGAGGTCCGTGTTGCGCTGCAGCGCGTCCTCACGACCGAAGAGGTCGGCGATGACGGAGTGGTCGATGACCATCTCGGCCGGCGACAGCGGGTTGATCTTGTTCGGGTCGCCGCCGATCTCGGCCATCGCCTCGCGCATGGTGGCGAGGTCGACGATGCACGGGACGCCGGTGAAGTCCTGCATGACCACGCGGGCCGGCGAGAACTGGATCTCGGTGTCCGGTTCGGCCTCGGGCCGCCACGAACCGAGCGCCCGGATCTGCTCCTCGGTGACGTTCGCGCCGTCCTCGGTGCGGAGCAGGTTCTCGAGCAGCACCTTCAGGCTGTACGGGAGCTTCTCGTGCCCGGGCACGGTGTCGATCCGGTGGATCGCGTAGTCGACACCCCCAACCGACAGTGTGTCCTTCGAGCCGAAGCTGTTGACTGCAGCCACTGTGCCGCCTCCCTGGTGATCGGTGTGCCCTCATCCTCGTGGGCCGCGGAACGTCCCACCAGCAAGGCAAACCTAATCCCGGCCGCGTCGGAGCGTCGCCGGGAAAGTGTCTCGATGTCGAGACAACCCTACACCGCGGCGGTGCCCTCACGCCGCACGAACACCGTGCGGACGAGCAGCCAGGTGACCCAGAGCACGGCGGCGTAGAGCGGCACGCCGAGGACGAGCTTCACCGCGGCGAGCAGCTCGACCTGGGCGGTCAGGTACAGCGGCACCTCGACGGCCAGTCGCAGCGCGAAGAGCCCCACCCAGACCCACGTGGCGACGGTCAGCACGCGGCGCTTCGTGGGGTCCGCGCGCCAGTCCACGTGCGAGCCGTCCTCGTCCGCCGGCAGCAGGAAGCCGA
Organism: Curtobacterium sp. NPDC089185; assembly: GCF_040685235.1. Classification (NCBI taxonomy): domain Bacteria; kingdom Bacillati; phylum Actinomycetota; class Actinomycetes; order Micrococcales; family Microbacteriaceae; genus Curtobacterium; species Curtobacterium sp. NPDC089185. Next base: position 3,348 of record NZ_JBFBHK010000030.1, read on the forward strand.
CCACGACGCCGATGAGGGGCCAGCGGACCGCGAGGCTCACCAGGAGGCCGACCAGCCACACCGAGTTGATGACGATGCCGGGGATGAAGTTCGTCTCGGCACGGCCGGTGAACAGTGCGAGCGCCGCGGAGACGACCACACCGGCGATGCCCGCGAAGGACATCGTGAGCGACTGCCGCTGCAGCAGGCGGAGCACGACGAACACCAGGCCGACGAGGACCGGGATCACGACGCTCGGCACGAGCTCCTTCGTGACCGCGTAGACGACCAGGAACGCGAACCCGGGGAGCACCGACTCGGCGAGGCCGCGCACACCGCCGACGGCGCCGAGCAGGGCCCGGCCGGACGGCGCCTCCCCCGGGGCCACCCGTGCGATCCCGGCGTTCTGCACCGCGGCGCGGAACTGCGCCGAGAACGTCGGCGCGACCTCGGGCTCCGGGGCCGGTGCCGGGACGTGACCGGGGGTCTCGTCGGTCGCGTCTGCGCGACGCGGGGTGTCGTCGTGGTCCGGCACCGTGCCTCCAGGCCGTGTCGAGTCGAGCGGGGACGTACCGGGCGTCAGACGGCGGACTGCGTCGACTTCGGCATGTGCAGCGGGATGAGGTCGCGGGGCGGCATCGGCGTGGTGCCGCGCACCACGACCACGCTGCGGAACAGCTCCTCGATCTCGGCGGCGTCGTCGGGCTGCTCGGCGGCCTTGCCGGCGATCACGCCGCGCAGGAACCACCGGGGGCCGTCGACGCCGACGAACCGTGCCGCGCGGGCGCCGTCGGTCGAGCCGGAGCCGTCGGTGACGACCGGGACGAGCGCACGGAGCTCGGGGCCGAACGGCCCGTCGACCTCCTCGACGCGGCCGCCCTGCCGCTCGATCTGGTCCGCGATCTGCGCGCGGATCTCGTGCCAGAGGCCGGTCGACCGCGGTGCGGCAAACGGCTGGACCTGCAGCGTCGACTCGTCGTAGTCGAGCCCGACCGCGACGACGCGCTGCGAGCCCTCCTCGACCTCGAGGCGCAGGTGCAGGCCCTCGCGCGGGAGCACCTTCACGCCGCCCAGGTCGACGTAGGGGCGGACCAGGTTCGCCTCGGTCTCGTCGTGGGGGCCGTTCTCGGCCCGGTCGGCCGGGGCGGACTTGTCCGTCGGGGCGACGGCGTCCACCTCGTCGAGGTCCGCGTCGGCGTCGGTCGCGATGTCGACCTCCGGCGTCGTCTCCGCGATCTCGGCGTCGTCGACGACGGCGTCCGCCACCTCGACCTCGTCCCGCTTGCGTCGGCCGAACTTCATGCGTCCGTTCCTTCCTGGAAGTCGTCGGCGGCGCCGTACAGGGCACCACCCCGGTCACCGTAGCCCGAGGACCCGAACCCGCCCTCACCGCGCACGCTGTCCGGCAGTGCCTCGACGCGCGTGTACGTGACGCGGGGCACCGGCATCACGATGAGCTGTGCGATGCGGTCACCGGTCCGGACCTCGTACGCCTCTGCGGCGTCGGTGTTGAGCAGTGCGACCCCGATCTCGCCGCGGTAGCCCGCGTCGACGGTGCCCGGCGCGTTCACGATGGTGATGCCGTGCTTCGCCGCGAGCCCGCTGCGGGGGACGACGAACCCGGCGTACCCCTCGGGCAGCGCGATCCGCAGGCCAGTGCCGACCAGGCGACGCTCGCCCGGCTGCAGCACGAACGACTCGGTGGAGACGAGGTCGGCACCGGCGTCCCCGGGGTGGGCGTGGCCGGGAGCGTTCTCCCCGGTCCAGAGCACGTCGACTGGTTCGGTCACGAGACACGAGGGTAGTGCAGCCGTGACCGTTCCGTGACCTCGGACCGGCGAGGGCGGGATGTCGTGGTGGGATGGAGGGGTGACCGTGTACCGCGAACGACTCTGGGCCCCGCCCGCCCTGTACCTGGCGACGGCGCTCGTCATCCCCGCGAGCCTGCTCGTGTTCCTGCCCATCAGCGTCCTCGCCGGGGTGCTCGTGGCGATCGGGATGTACGCGGGCGTGCTCGTCCTGCTCTGGGCGCTCGCTCCCACCATCGAGGTCACGGACACCGAGTTCCGCGCCGGCAGGGCGCACCTGCCCCGGGCGCTCGTCGGCGAGGCCGCCGCCTACTCCGGCGCAGCGGCCACGGACCAGCGCGGGCCGGCGCTCGACGCCCGCGCGTGGACGCTCTTCCGCGGCTACGTCCGGGGCGTCGTGCGCGTCGAGGTCGCGGACCCCGCGGACCCGACGCCGTACTGGCTGGTGAGCGCGCGGAACCCCCAGGCGGTCGTGGACGCGCTGCGTTCCTGACGTCGGCTCGCGCCCGTCGCGTCGCCCGAGGGGCGGACGGGAGGCTCGGCGCACGCCCGCCACGCCCGTTCCTCCCCAGGACGGTCGCGAACGCGGAACGGCCCGCCACCCTCGAGGGGTGACGGGCCGTTCGTGATCGCGTGCCTAGAGCGAGGCGCACTCCGCGCAGACGGGGCCGAGCTTCGACTCGTGGTCGAGCTGCGAGCGGTGCTTCACGAGGAAGCACTCGACGCAGGTGAACTCGTCGACCTGCGGGGGCAGCACGACGACGTCGAGGTCGACGTCGCTGAGGTCCTGTCCGGCGAGCTCGAAGCTGCCGGGGTTGTCCGAATCATCGTCGACGACCCCCGACATCTTGTCGGGCACGCGCTCCTTGAGGGCCTCGATCGACTCCGAGTCCGTGGAGGAGTCGTCGGTCTTCCTGGGGGCGTCGTAATCGGTGGCCATGCCCATCCGTTTCTCGTGTCGAGAGGTCGTCGCCGGTGATCGGCGGCGACAGTTTGCACCACGACCCGCGAGAGCGCAAACCGAACGCCGTGCGGGATCGTCAGGCGCTGCAACCCGTCGCCCACCACGGACATTCCCGCAGGCCGGGCACGCTCCCGGGCGTCCCGGTACGTCCCGGTGCGACCCGCTCGGGCGCTCGTCACCCCGGGAGTCCGCGGCACGCCCGTGCGCCTCCGCGGGAACGGGCGCGCCCGGCTGCATACTCCTGCAAGGTACGAGCACGACCGTACGCAACGCTCGGGAGGCGCAACCATGCAAGACGTGAGAGTCATCGGGGTCGAGTCCGGGGCACTCCTGCTCGCGACCGACGGCGGCACCGAGTTCCGGTTGCCGGTCACCGCGTCGCTGTCGAGCCAGGTGCGCCAGGCGAACCCCGACGCCGGTCCGCACAAGCGCGTGTCCCCGAAGGACGTGCAGGCGCGCATCCGGGGCGGCGCCGACGCCGCCGACGTGGCCGCCGCGCTCGACGTCGACGTCGAGTACGTCCGACGCTTCGAGGGTCCCGTGCTCGCCGAGCGCGCGTTCGTCCTCGACGCCGCGCGCCGGGTCCCGGTGACCCCGGCCGACGACGAGTCCCCCGACACCTTCGGCGCGGCCATCGAGGCCAAGCTCGAGTCCGGCGACGCCCGGTCGGTCGCGTGGGGCTCCTGGAAGGACCCCGAGCAGGGCTGGCAGGTGCGCGTCCGCTACACCGCGTCCGAGGTCGAGCACGACGCGCAGTGGCTGTTCGACCCGAAGACGTCGACGCTCGTCCCCGACAACGGCGACGCCCACCGGCTCTCGCACACCGAGGACGAGGGCATCGCGCCGCGCCTCCGCGCCGTCGAGAACGACCACCAGGACACCGACGGCACGCGGTTCGACTCGGGCGCGTTCCGCGTCGAGCAGGACGACCACGACGCCGTCGAGCCCGAGGTGCAGGACCGTCCGCTCCGTGCGCCGCTCCCCCGCATCGGCGCCGCCCCGGTCGAGGAGCGCTCGCCCGGCAACGAGACCGCCGACCTGCTCGAGGCCCTCCGGCGTCGTCGCGGTGAACGTGAGGCAGCGTCGTTCACGGAGCAGCAGGACGAGCCGCGCGGTACCTCCATCAGCGTCGTCGACGTCCCGCTGCAGGGCTGGGACGCCTCCCCCGCCTCCGCTCCCGAGCAGGAGGACCGCCCGACGTCGGCCCCCGGGTCCGAGAACCGTCCGGAGCGCAAGAAGCGCAACCGCCGCTCGATGCCGAGCTGGGACGAGATCGTCTTCGGCACCCGCCCGGAGGACCCCGCCTGATCCGCTCCCTCCCGAGCCGCGCCCGTCGGACGGGAGGCCCGATGCAGCCCCGCAGCGCTCGTCGCGCTGCGGGGCTGCACCCGTTCCGGCGCCGGGTCAGCCCGCGAAGGCACCCGCCAGTCGCAGGGGTACGAACACCTCGTCGTCGGTCAGGGCGCCGTGCTGTCCGATCATCCGCTTCGGCTCCTTCCGCGGGTCGAGCTCGCGGTCGTCGTTGAACGCCCACGACCCCCGCGCGACCACGACCACGTCACCGATGCGCGGGAGCACGCGGTCGTCGACGGCGCCGAACCAGCCCGCTGCGACCGCCTCGTCGCGGCTCGCGACGTACGCCTTCTTGCCGTACCGCGTGCGCCAGGCGGCCACGAGTGCGGGGACGTCGGTGCCCGGCCGGACGGCGAGCTGCCGGCAGCGCGGGTCCCCGGCGATCGCGACGACGTCGACGAGCAGCGCCGGGTCCATCGCGATGTTCGCCTCCGGCGGCACGTCGAGCACGCCGTGGTCGGCCGTGACGAGGATCCCGACGTCCGGGCCGCTGCGTGCCGCGAGCCGGGCGAGCTCGCCGTCGAGCTGCTCGAGCGCCGCGGTCCACCGGTCGGACTCCCAGCCGCGCTTGTGGCCGATCGAGTCGAGCTCGGGCACGTAGAGGTACACGAGCGACCGGCCCGCGGCGGTCTCGGCCAGCGCGGCATCCACCCGCTGCGGGATGCTGTCCGCCGCCGCGTACCGGGCACCGCCGAGCACGTTCGCGGTCATGCCGGACGACTCGTACCGCGCCGGGCCGACGACGACGGGCTCGACGCCCAGCGCCGCCGCCTCGGTGAAGACGGTGCTCGCGAGCAGCCACCCGGCGGGCACCTCGTCGTCCCACCCGCTGAGCAGGTTGACCACCCGCTCGGTGCCGGGCTCCCAGCCGCTGTAGCCCACCACGCCGTGCGTGCCGGGCGAGCGACCGGTGGTCAGCGTGCTCAGGGCCGCGGCGGTCGTCGTGGGGAAGCCGCTCCGCAGGCGCTTCAGCGTGCCGCCGCCCGTGGCGGCGGTGAGCCAGCGCGCGTGGCCGGCGCGGGCCGACAGTGCCGACGAGCCGAGGCCGTCGACCAGCACGACGACGACGGAACGGGCGGGGCGGAGCGCGATCCGAGCCTCCCGTCCGGTGGCACGCAACCAGGCGTCGTCGGCGGCGCCGAGCGCGACGAGGCAACTCGGGAGCACGTCGGCGAGGTTCGCGGTGGCGTCGGGGGCGCTCGGTACGCTGGGGGGCACCCCACGATCCTCCCAGAAAGGTCCCATGGCACGCACGGAAGCAGTCGGCCTGCCCGACGGTGAGCGCATCGAGGACGTCGACGTCTCCGAGGAGATGCAGGGTTCGTTCCTCGAGTACGCGTACTCCGTCATCTACTCGCGGGCCCTGCCGGACGCGCGCGACGGCCTGAAGCCGGTGCAGCGTCGCATCCTGTACCAGATGGCCGAGATGGGACTGCGGCCGGACCGGGGGCACGTGAAGAGCGCCCGCGTCACGGGCGAGGTCATGGGCAAGCTGCACCCGCACGGCGACAGCGCGATCTACGACGCCCTGGTGCGCATGGCGCAGTCGTTCACGATGCGCGTGCCGCTCGTCGACGGACACGGCAACTTCGGGTCGCTCGACGACGGGCCCGCAGCCGCGCGGTACACCGAAGCGCGACTCGCCGAGCCGTCGATGGCGATGACCGAGGGCCTGGGCGAGGACGTCGTCGACTTCGTCCCGAACTACGACAACCAGATCATGCAGCCGGGCGTGCTGCCCGCGGCGTTCCCGAACCTGCTCGTCAACGGCGCGTCCGGCATCGCGGTCGGGATGGCGACGAACATGGCGCCGCACAACCTCGGCGAGGTCGTCGAGGCGGCGAAGCACCTGCTGATGAACCCGCAGGCGACGCTCGACGAGCTGATGGAGTTCGTCCCGGGTCCCGACCTGCCCTCCGGCGGCACGATCGTCGGGCTCTCCGGGGTCCGCGACGCCTACGCCACCGGCCGCGGTTCCTTCCGCACGCGCGCCAAGGTGAGCATCGAGAACCTCACGCCGCGCAAGGTCGGCCTCGTCGTCACCGAGCTGCCGTACCTCGTCGGACCCGAGCGGGTGATCGAGAAGATCAAGGACGGCGTCCAGGCGAAGAAGCTCGTCGGGATCTCCGACGTGAACGACCTCACCGACCGGAACCACGGGCTCCGGCTCGTCATCGGCATCAAGTCCGGCTTCAACCCGTCGGCCGTGCTCGAGCAGCTGTACAAGCACACCCCGCTCGAGGACGGCTTCGGCATCAACAACGTCGCCCTCGTCGACGGCTCGCCCCGGACGCTCGGGCTGCGGGAGCTGCTCGACGTCTACGTGCGGCACCGTCTCGCCGTCGTCACGCGCCGCTCCGAGTACCGCCTGGCACGACGGCGCGAGCGGCTGCACCTGGTCGAGGGGCTCCTCGTCGCCATCCTCGACATCGACGAGGTCATCGAGGTCATCCGGTCCTCCGACGACTCCGAGGCGGCGCGCACACGACTGCAGGACGTCTTCGACCTCTCCGAGGTGCAGGCCGAGTACATCCTCGAGCTGCGCCTCCGACGCCTGACGAAGTTCTCGCGGCTCGAGCTCGAGGGCGAACGCGACCAGTTGCTCGCCGACATCGCCGCGCTCGAGGAGCTGCTCGCCTCCGACGACCGGCTGCGTGCCCAGGTGGCCCTCGAGCTGACCGAGGTGTCCGACCGCTTCGCGACCCCGCGTCGCACCCTGCTCACCGAGGCCGACGCGCCGGTGAAGGGCGGGCGGAAGGCCGCCGTCGACCCCGAGTCGCTGCAGATCGCGGACGCCCCGTGCCGCGTACTGCTCTCCACCACGGGCCGACTCGTGCGGGTCGACGTCCCGGACACCGACCTGGGCATCGTCCGCGTCCCCCAGCGCTCCAAGCACGACGCCGTCCGCTCGACGGTGCTGTCGACGGTGCGCGGGCAGGTCGGCGCGCTGACGTCCACCGGGCGCGTGCTCCGCTTCTCCCCCGTCGACGTCCCCGCCGTCCCGCCCGCCTCGGTCCGGCTGGATGCCGGGGTCCGGGTGGGGGACTACCTCGGCATCACGCGGACCGAGACGGTCGTCGCACTCGTCGACCTGTCGACCGGGGCCGCGGACTCCGTCGCGATCGGTACCGCGCAGGGCACCGTCAAGCGCGTCGCCACGGGCGCCTGGCCGGACAAGGACGAGTTCGTCGCGATCGGCCTCAAGCCGAAGGACACCGTCGTCGGGGCCGCGCAGGCTCCCGAGTCCGACGACCTCGTCTTCATCACGTCGAACGCGCAGCTGCTGCGCTTCCCGGCGTCGGGCGTCCGGCCCCAGGGCCTGCCCGCGGGCGGCGTCGCCGGGGTCTCGCTGGCCTCGGGTGCCACGGTGATCTGGTTCGGGTCCGTCGCCCGCTCGGACGACGCCGTGGTCGCGACCGTGTCGACGGCCTCGGGTGCCCTGCCCGGGACGGACGCCGGGCGCGCGAAGGTGTCCGCGTTCTCCGAGTTCCCGGCGAAGGGCCGCGCGACCCAGGGCGTCCGGGCGCACGCGTTCCTCAAGGGCGAGGACGGGCTGACCGTGGCGTGGGCCGGCATCGCACCGCCGCACGCGGTCGGGGTCGACGGAGCCGCACGGACGCTGCCGGACTGGCTCTCGAAGCGCGACGGGTCGGGGGCGCCGCTCGAGGCCGTGATCGACTCCATCGGCGGGAGCGCCGCGGCGCTCGACGGGACCGCGGGCGAGGCGTAGGCGCGCCCGGGCGGACATCCGCTCGGACGCCAGCCTGCTGCTCAGGACACCCTCGAGTCCGCGAGACGCCCCGCAGTCCGCGAGACGCCGTCCGATTCGGCGGCGTCTCGGCGCGAGAGCGGCGTCTCGGGCCGCGCTACGCGTCGATGCGGTCGCGGTCGAGGCCCTCGCCGGCGAGGATGAACTCCTTGCGCGGCGCGACGTCGTTCCCCATGAGGAGTTCGAAGACCTTCGCGGCACCCTCGGCGTCGGTGACGTTCACCCGGCGGAGCGTCCGGTGCGTGCGGTCCATCGTCGTCTCCGCGAGCTGGTCGGCGTCCATCTCCCCCAGGCCCTTGTACCGCTGGATCGGCTCCTGGTACTTCTTGCCCTGCTTCGCGAGCTTCTTCAGCACGGCCTGCAGTTCGGCCTCCGAGTAGGTGTACAGCGTGTCGTTCGGCTTCCCGCGGTTGACGACGACCACCCGGTGCAGCGGCGGGACGGCGGCGAACACCCGGCCCTGCTCGATCATCGGTCGCATGTACCGGAAGAACAGCGTGAGCAGCAGCGTGCGGATGTGGGCTCCGTCGACGTCGGCGTCTGACATGATGATGACCTTGCCGTAGCGCGCCTGGTCGATCTCGAACGAGCGGCCGGAGCCGGCGCCGATCACCTGGATGATCGAGGCGCACTCGGCGTTGGACAACATGTCCGACACCGACGCCTTCTGCACGTTGAGGATCTTGCCGCGGATCGGCAGCAGCGCCTGGTACTCGCTGTTGCGGGCGAGCTTGGCGGTCCCGAGCGCGGAGTCACCCTCGACGATGAAGAGCTCGGTGCCCTCGGCGTCCTGCTTGCGGCAGTCGGCGAGCTTCGTCGGCAACGAGGAGTTCTCGAGCGCGTTCTTCCGGCGCTGGGTCTCCTTGTGCGCCCGGGCCGAGATGCGGGTCTTCATCTCGGCGACGACCTTCTCGAGCAGCGTGGCGGCCTGCGCCTTCTCGGTGCGCTGCGTCGACGTCAGGATCTCGGTGAGGCGCTTCGACACCACCTGGTCGACGATCTTCCGCACCGCGGGCGTGCCGAGGACCTCCTTCGTCTGCCCCTCGAACTGCGGCTCGGGCAGGCGGACGGTCAGCACGGCCGTGAGCCCGGCGAGCACGTCGTCCTTCTCGAGCTTGTCCTGACCGACCTTGAGCTTCCGCGCGTTCGCCTCGACCTGGGTGCGGACGGCCTTCACGAGCCCCGACTCGAAGCCGGTCAGGTGCGTGCCGCCCTTCGGGGTCGCGATGATGTTCACGAAGCTGCGCTCGATGGTCTCGTAGCCGCTGCCCCAGCGCAGCGCGATGTCGACCTGGCACTCGCGGTCGACCGAGGTCGACACCATGTGGCCCTTGTCGTCGAGCATCGGCACGGTCTCGGTGAACGTCCCCGTGCCCTCGATCCGCCAGACGTCGGTCACAGCGGTGTCGACGGCGAGGTGCTCGACGAACTCGCTGATGCCGCCCTCGTAGCGGAAGCGCTCGATGACGGGTCCGGACTCGACGGGCGCGCCCGTGGCGACCGCCCGTGCGGCGGCGGCCTCGATCGACGAGGGCCGCTCGTCGGTGATGGTGATGCCGAGGCCCGGCACCAGGAACGCGGTCTGGCGCGCGCGGCTCACCAGGTCGGTGGTGCTGAACTTCGCGTCCGCGGTGAAGATCTGCCGGTCGGCCCAGTAGCGGATGCGGGACCCGGTGACGCCCCGCTTCACCTTGCCGACGACGCGCAGTTCGCTGCCGGACGTGAACGGGGAGAACGGTGCGTCCGGGCCGTCACCGGCGAACGTGCCGGGCTCACCACGGTGGAACGACATGGCGTAGGTCTTGCCGCCGCGGTCGACCTCCACGTCGAGCCGCTCGGACAGCGCGTTCACCACCGAGGCGCCCACACCGTGCAGGCCACCGGACGCGGCGTACGACCCGGAGCCGAACTTCCCGCCCGCGTGGAGCTTCGTGAAGACGACCTCGACACCGGTCAGCCCGGTCTTCGGCTCGACGTCGACCGGGATACCCCGGGCGGTGTCGCGGACCTCGACCGAACCGTCGTCGTGCAGGACGACACCGATCTCGTCGCCGTGGCCGGCGAGGGCCTCGTCGACGGAGTTGTCGATGATCTCCCACAGGCAGTGCATGAGCCCCCGCGAGTCGGTGGACCCGATGTACATGCCGGGACGCTTCCGGACCGCCTCGAGTCCCTCGAGGACGGAGAGGTGGCGTGCGGAGTAGTCGGAGCTCACCTGCCGATGGTACCGACGGGCACCGACAGCCTCGGCCCCGGTGAGCGGCGCGCCTCGGACTGGGGACAACCGCTCCGCGGTCAGCGAAACAGGCCGCCCCGGATGCACGTCTCCCAGCCACCTCGTGTTCAAATGAGTGCACGAAGCGCCACCACCTGCGATCCGTGAGGAGCACAGCAATGACCCAGACCGTGCAGGACCTCTCCATCGACGAGACCAGCAGCCACCAGCTCACCGCTGCTGACCGCTGCGACAGCTGCGGAGCGCAGGCCTACATCCGCGCCACCATGGCCAGTGGCGAGCTCTACTTCTGCGCTCACCACGGCGCCGAGTTCAAGGACAAGCTCGCGGCGACCGCCATCGAGTGGCACGACGAGAGCAGCCGACTCCACGAGTCGAAGTAGTCGTCACCCGACGAACGGACGGGAGGCGCGGGGGCCGCGGGGCCCCCCCCCCCCCCCCCGGGGGGGGGGGGGGGGGGGCACCGGAGGTGCGTCCCCGAGAAACGCGGGGGGGACAGGGGGGCGGAAGGGGCGCCCCC
>NZ_JBFBHK010000031.1:0-13552 GCF_040685235.1 Curtobacterium sp. NPDC089185
GGTGTAGGCGGCGCCGTAAGCTTCCAGAGCCCAGACCTCCATTTCCCCGAAGCGCTGACCGCCGAACTGCGCCTTACCGCCCAGCGGCTGCTGGGCACGGACACCGCCACCACCACCGAGACCACCGACGAGGGGCCCGTGGTGACCTTCGCCGACCTCGGCCTGAGCGATGCGGTGCTCAAGGCCGTCAGGGACATCGGCTACGAGACCCCCTCCGCCATCCAGGAGGCGACGATCCCGACGCTGCTCGAGGGGCGCGACGTCGTCGGCCTCGCGCAGACCGGCACGGGCAAGACCGCTGCCTTCGCGCTGCCGATCCTGTCCCGCATGGAGTCGGGCAGCAAGGTGCCGCAGGCCCTCGTCCTCTCGCCGACGCGCGAGCTCGCACTGCAGGTGTGCGAGGCGTTCGAGCAGTTCGCGTCGCACATGAAGCACGTGCACGTCCTGCCCGTCTACGGCGGTCAGGCGTACGGCGTGCAGCTGTCGGCACTGCGCCGCGGCGTCGACGTCGTCGTCGGCACGCCGGGTCGCATCATGGACCACATCGCGAAGGGCACGCTCGACCTGTCCGAGCTGAAGTACCTCGTGCTCGACGAGGCCGACGAGATGCTCAAGATGGGCTTCGCCGAGGACGTCGAGACGATCCTCGCCGAGACGCCGGACGACAAGCAGGTCGCGCTGTTCTCGGCGACGATGCCCGCGCAGATCCGTCGCATCTCGCAGCAGTACCTGACCGACCCGTCCGAGATCACGGTCAAGACGAAGACGAAGACCGCCGCGAACATCACGCAGCGGTACCTCATGGTGTCCTACCCGCAGAAGGTCGACGCCCTGACCCGCATCCTCGAGGTCGAGGACTTCGAGGGCATGATCATCTTCGTCCGCACGAAGAGCGAGACCGAGACCCTGGCCGAGAAGCTCCGCGCCCGCGGGTACGCCGCCGCGGCCATCAGCGGTGACGTCGCGCAGGCCCAGCGCGAGCGCACGGTCAACCAGCTGAAGTCCGGCAAGCTCGACATCCTCGTCGCCACCGACGTCGCGGCCCGTGGTCTCGACGTCGACCGCATCACGCACGTCGTGAACTACGACATCCCCGTCGACATCGAGTCCTACGTGCACCGCATCGGCCGCACCGGTCGCGCCGGTCGCAAGGGCGACTCGATCAGCTTCGTGACGCCGCGTGAGCGCCGTCTGCTCTCCGCGATCGAGCGGCACACCAAGCAGCCCCTCACGCAGATGCAGCTGCCGACCATCGACGACGTCAACGAGACGCGCCTGACCCGCTTCGACGACGCGATCACCGCGGCGCTCGAGCAGCAGGACCGCATCACGGCGTTCCGCGACGTGATCGCCCACTACGTGCGGAACCACGACGTCCCCGCCGAGGACGTCTCCGCGGCGCTCGCCGTGGTGGCGCAGGGCGACGACCCGCTGCTCCTCGACCCCGCCGACGACCAGCTGCGCAGCCAGGTCGACCGCGACGGCCGTCGTGCCGAGCGCCGCGACGACGACCGCGGCGGGCGCGAGGACCGCGGTCCCCGCCGATCGCAGCCGATGACCGCCTACCGCATCGAGGTCGGGCGTCGTCACCGTGTCGAGCCGCGTCAGATCGTCGGCGCGCTCGCGAACGAGGGTGGCCTGCGCCGCGACGACTTCGGCGCGATCCAGATACGGCCGGACTTCTCGATCGTCGAGCTGCCCGAGGACATGGACCGCGGCGTGCTCGACCGGCTGTCGGACACCCGGATCAGCGGGAAGCTCATCGAGATCAAGCCGGACCGTCGCGGTGGCGGGCGCCGCTACGACCGCGACGACCGGGGACCCCGCGGTCCCCGCCGGGACGACCGTCCGCGTCGGGACGACCGTGACGACCGTCCGCGTCGCGACGACCGCGACGACCGTCCGGCCCGCAAGCCGCGGCACGGCTGACGCCGGTCCCGGCCGGGCGGGGACGGCGCCGACGCGAGCCCTCGGGGGACGCGGGCGGTCCGCCGGGGCCGCGCCGCGCCTCCCGGCCGACGGCTCGGACTGGTCGGACAGCGCCGACTCCTCGCGGGTCCGGTCCCCAGATCGGGGCGTCGGGCTGACAGGTGGGCAGCGCCTGCGGTAGACAGGCCTGTACGCAGCGCACTCACCAGCGCTGTCCGGCTGCAGCAGGGAAGGACGCCGATGACCGCGCTCGACGTCAGCCGTCAGGATCGTCGCCGACTCACCACCGGCACCTCGCCCCGTCGACTCGCGACCGTGCGCACCGTCGCGCTGCTCGCGTCGATCGCGGGCGTGAACTACATCGTGTGGCGCTGGGCCGCGTCGGTGAACTGGCACTCGTGGTGGATCGCGGTGCCGCTGATCCTCGCCGAGACGTACAGCGTGATCGACTCGCTCCTCTTCGCCTTCGGTGCGTGGCGGCTCCGCGAGCGCGGCGAACCACCGACCAAGCCGGCGGGTGACGTCACCGTCGACGTCTTCATCACCACGTACAACGAGCCGGTCGACCTGGTCGTGCGGACCGCCCGCGCCGCGAAGGCCATCAGCCACCCGCACGCCACCTGGATCCTCGACGACGGCAACCGGCCCGAGATGCGCGCCGCGGCCGAGTCGCTCGGCATCGGTGTCATCACCCGCGGTGCCGACTGGGTCGACCGCCCGCGGCACGCGAAGGCCGGCAACCTCAACAACGCCCTCCTGGCGACGCAGGGCGAGTTCCTGCTCATCCTCGACGCCGACCAGGTTCCCGAGCCGTCGATCCTCGACCGGACCCTCGGGTACTTCAAGGACGACCGGATGGCGCTCGTGCAGACGCCCCAGTGGTTCGAGAACGTGCCGGACGCCGACCTGCTCGGCAGTCAGGCCCCGCTGTTCTACGGCCCGATCCAGCAGTCGAAGGACGGCTGGAACGCCGCGTTCTTCTGCGGGTCGAACGCGATCCTCCGGCGCGAGGCGCTCATGCAGCTCGGCGTCACGCGGTACGTGCGCGAGGTCGAGGAGTCCGTCGAACGCACGATCAAGACCTCGCGGAAGCTCCTCGCCAGGGCCCGCGAGACCGAGACCGACCCGCGGGTGCTCGAGGCGCTCGACGGTGCCGAGCAGGTCGTCGACCGTGCACGGGACCAGATCGACCGCGGCGAGCCGCTCGGGGACGTCACCTACGACTTCCAGCGCGGCATCGACGCCATCGCCTACCGCTTCGCCGCCGCGGACCTCGAGTCCGTGCGCCGTGACCTGCAGGAGCTCGCGGCGATGTCGACGGAGGCCGACACCTTCGCCGGGCTCGACGACGCGGCGCTCGACGTGCTCGGGCGGCGCGAGGCCTCGCCGGTCGCCGCCATCGAGTCGATCGCGGTCCTCGCCCGCGCGCTCGACGTCAACCGTGACGACGAGGCACAGCCGATCATGCCGCTGGCGACGATCTCGGTGACCGAGGACATGGCGACCGCGATGCGCCTGCACGGGCTCGGCTGGAAGTCGGCGTACCACGACGAGATCCTGGCGAAGGGCCTGGCCCCGGAGGACCTGCCGACCATGCTCGTGCAGCGGCTCCGCTGGGCGCAGGGCACCATGCAGGTGTTCTTCCGCGAGAACCCCCTCGTGCAGAAGGGCCTGTCGTGGGGGCAGCGCCTCATGTACTTCTCGACGATGTGGAGCTACCTGTCCGGCTTCGCCGCGATCGTCTACATCGCGGCACCGGTGCTGTGCCTGTCGTTCGGCGTGGTGCCCGTGCAGGCCTACAGCGTCGACTTCTTCGCGCGGCTCATCCCGTTCCTCGTGCTCAACCAGCTGCTCTTCTGGGTGGTGGCGGCGGGCAGACCGACGTGGCGCGGGCAGCAGTACTCGCTCGCGCTGTTCCCGGTCTGGATCGAGTCGGTCACGAGCGCGTTCGAGAACGTGTTCCGGGGCAAGCCGCTCGGCTTCCGTGTCACGCCGAAGGTCCGCGACGAGTCCGAGCAGAAGCCGCGGTGGGACCTCGTGAAGCCGCAGCTCATCGCGATGGGGGCGCTCGTCGCCGCCCTCGTGCTCATCGGGATCCGGTACCTGACCGGGCAGGCGTCCGGCATCGCGCCGCTCGTCAACACCGCCTGGGTCGTCTTCGACCTCTTCATCTTCAGCATCGTGGTCCGCGCGGTGCTCTACCGGGGACCCGGATCGGGCACCGTGCAGTCCGAGCACGTGTCCTCGACGGCAGGAGGCCCGCTGTGACCGACCACCACCTGACCTTCGACGTGCCCGCGGTCGCGGCGTCCCTCGACGAGGTCCAGGACCGGTTCGGCGCGTGGTGGGACTCGCTCGGGATCGACGACGTGCGGCTCCGGTTCTCGTTCGAGACCGCGCTGGCCGAGGTCGCGGCGAACATCGTCGAGCACACGCGTCGCCGTGACCAGGTCGCGGGGCGGCGCTACGCCGTCGAGCTCTGCGCGACCGAGGACGAACTCGTCGCGGTGCTCACCGACAACGGGATGCCGGCCGACGTCGACCTGTCGGCGGTGACGATGGCCGACGCCGACGAGGAGAGCGGGCGGGGGCTCGCGCTCGCGATCGCCGCGCTCGACCGGCTCGAGCACGAGCACACCGGCGGGCACAACATCTGGACGCTGGCGTGCAGCCGGTGAGGGGCGCCCTGGCGAAGGTCGTCGCCTCGGTCGTGGTGGCGGGCACGCTGCTGCTCGGGGGAGCGCTGCCGGCATCGGCAGCCTCGGCGGCGCCGTCCGGGTCGCCGTCGTCGTCCGCGTCGTCGGCACCCGCCGCGTCGCCGTCGCCGTCCGCGTCGTCGGCACCCGCCACGTCGTCGTCGCGGTCGCCCTCCGGTGGTCTGCTGCCGGCCGACGGTCGGGCGTGGTTCGGGCCGGACCTCGACTGGGGCTCCGACGCCCCCGACGGGTACGCCGGACGGCTCGGTGCGGTGCCCTCGGTGTACGGCGTCGAGATCGAGTACCCGTTCGACCGCAGCGCCCGCGAGGAGTTCCTGCGGGCCACCCGTGCCGCCGCTGCCCAGGGGGCCGTGCTCGCCGTCAGCCTCGAGCCGTCGCGCGCACTCGACACCCTGACCCGGGCCGACGCCCGCACCGCGAACCGGCTGTTCCAGCAGGTGCACGAGCAGTACGACACCCAGCTGCTGGTCCGCTTCGCGCCGCAGATGAACGGCACGTGGGTGCAGTGGGGGCAGCAGCCGACGGCGTTCGTCTCGGCCTTCCGGGCCCTGGCCGCCGCCGTGCACGCGGGCGACTCCGACGCCGCCATGGTGTGGTCGCCGTCCTACGGCGCCGGCTACCCGTTCGGCGAGTCGGCCGGTCGCCTGGAGGACCTGACCGACGCCGACGTGGCGCGGCTCGACACGAACGGCGACGGCCGGCTCACCGCCGCCGACGACCCCTACGGCCCGTACTGGCCCGGTGCGACGAGCGTCGACTGGGTCGGCCTGTCGATGTTCTCCTTCGGCAAGGGCAAGGCGACCGAGGCCGCCGGACGCGACGTCCCCCTCACGAGCAACGAGCTGCCCGAGGCCGGCGAGGTCGAGGCCCGCTTCGACGAGACCTGGGGCTACGAGGAGCCGCAGACCGCCGGTTCGTTCACCGAGCGGTTCGCACAGGGACAGGACCGCCCGATGGTCCTCGACACCGGCGCGCTCTACGACCACTCGCTGCGCGGCGCCGACGAGCTGGCGATCAAGCAGGCCTGGTGGCGCCAGGTGATCGCCGCCGTGCAGGACCGCCCCGAGGTGCGGGCCGTGACCTTCCTCGAGACGAACCGCCGCGAGCCGGAGGCCGGCAACCGCGTGGCCGACTGGCGGGACACCGCGGTGCCGGGCATCGCCGGGTCCTTCCGCACCGACCTCGAGCAGTCGCGGCACTTCGTCGACGGTCCCGTCACCGAGCGGGTCACCCCGCAGGACGGCGCCGCCGCGATCAGCCAGGAGTACGAGACCGGCGGCGACCAGATGGCGTGGATCGTCTGGTGTGCGTTCGGTCTGGCGGCGGCGTTCCTGCTCAGTGGACTCGTCGGACGCCTGCTGCCGAGCTGGCGGTACCCCGACGACGGGAAGCCCGGGCGTGACCTCCGGCTCGACCTGTTCCGCGGCTTCATCATCCTGGCGGTGGTGATCACGCACATCGAGATCGGCGGCCCGTACTCGTACATCACGCTGCACGCGGTCGGCGCGATCACGGGTGCCGAGATGTTCGTGTTCCTGTCCGGCATGGTGCTCGGCATGACCTACCCCTTCGCCATCAAGAAGTTCGGCGAGTGGGTGGCGGCGGTCGGCGCGTGGAAGCGTGCCCGGAAGCAGTACGTCGTCACCCTCGCGGTGATCCTGGTCGTCTTCGCGCTGAGCTTCGTGCCGTTCCTGAACACCGACGCCATCACGACCTTCACCGACCGGGGCACCGGCACCGGTGGTGTCGGCGCGGAGGGCCGGGTCTACGACCTGTACCCGAACGCGATGCAGCTGCTGGCCTACCCGCCGCCCTGGTTCGCGATCCGGCAGTTCCTGCTGCTCGAGATGGGCCCGTGGCCCTTCAACATCATGGGGCTGTTCGTCGTGCTGAGCCTCTTCATCCCGCTCTGCATGTGGGTGGTCCGACGGGGCTTCTGGTGGGCGCTGCTCGTGGTGAGCTGGGGCCTCTACGCACTGCAGGCGCTCGTGCCGGAGCTGCGGCCGCTGAACTCCCAGTTCGAGTCGGTCTTCCCGCTGCTCACCTGGCAGGTCGTCTTCACGCACGGGCTCGTGCTCGGGTACTACCGACGACAGGTCATCGGGGCCCTCACCGGTCGGCTGGGCAAGGTGCTGATCGGCGTCGGCATCACCGGGTACGCCCTGTTCCTGGTCTACGTCTGGGCCGGCGACCACTTCGGCTTCACGCCGGTGCCGTTCCCGGCGTCGATGTACGACACCCTGTACAACACGGCGTACCAGCGCGTCGACCTGCAGTGGGGACGGCTCG
Organism: Curtobacterium sp. NPDC089185; assembly: GCF_040685235.1. Taxonomy (NCBI): domain Bacteria; kingdom Bacillati; phylum Actinomycetota; class Actinomycetes; order Micrococcales; family Microbacteriaceae; genus Curtobacterium; species Curtobacterium sp. NPDC089185. The sequence continues at coordinate 6,936 of NZ_JBFBHK010000031.1, forward strand.
TCGACATCGCGTTCTTCGCGATCGTGTCGTACGCGATCCTCACGGTGTTCTGGAAGCCGATCGCGACGGTGCTCGGCTGGCTCTGGATCCCGATCGGTCAGGCGAGCCTCTACGTGTTCGTGTGGCAGGTCTTCTTCGCGCTGGCGATCGCATCGATCCCGGGCGTGGACTGGTACAACGGCTGGATCGGCTTCGCGGCCCACACGCTGCTGATCCTGCTCGTCTGGTACATGATCCGGAAGCGCTTCCTCTTCTCGGTCATCCCGCGCTGACGCTGCCGGTCCCGTCCGCGCGTACTGCGGGCGGGACCGCGCGGTCGCTCCTGCCCGATCCTTCCCATCGCGCGTGCGGTGGGAGGTGGGATCGGGCGTACCTGGTGGTCCTGGTCGACCGGGTACGCCCGTTCCTGCCCGGTATGCCCGGTTCAGCCCGGCGCGCGGGTGTCCGGTGGGGCAGCGGGGCCGTCCGATGCCCGATCCTTCCCATCGCGCGTGCGGTGGGAAGTGGGATCGGGCGTACCTGGTGGTCCTGGTCGACCGGGTACGCCCGTTCCTGCCCGGTACGCCCGGTTCCGCCCGGCGCGCGCCGCGCCATGCCCGCCCGGGACACAGGGGCGGGTTCCGGGCGACGGACGCACGGGAGGCACGGTGCGGGTCCGACCCGCACCGTGCCTCCCGTGGTGGTCGCGTCAGACGCGTCGGCGGCGGGCAGCCAGGGCGATGCCGAGCCCGGCGGCGATCGCCAGGGCACTGCCCGCGGCGAGCGGCAGGACGTCGGCACCGGTGAAGGCGAGCTCGCCGGTCGGCTGACCGGTGACCGGGTCGATCACGAACGCGAACGTGGCCCACGTGGCGACGCTGCCGTCGGCGCGCTGGGCGACGAGGGTGTGCGTGCCGGACGCGAGGCCGACCGGCAGCTGCAGCGTCAGCACGCCGTCGTCGTCGCTCGCGAGGTCACCGAGGTACTCCGCGTCCGAGTGCACGAACCAGTCGAACGGGGTACCGGCCAGGGCGCGGGGGACGGTCACGGTGACGGTGCCGGCCTCGACGTCGACGGCGTCCACCCGCAGCGTGTGCGTCGCCTCCGTCAGGGTCGACAGGTCGGCGGCGACGGGAGCGTCGTCGGCCGGAGCGGTCGGCTCGTCGCCGGGCTCGGCCGGAGCGGTCGGCTCGTCGCCGGGCTCGCCGGGCTCGGTACCCGGGTCGGTCGGCTCGGACGGGTCCGTCGGGTCGGTGTCCGGGTCCGTCGGGCCGGTGCCGGGGTCGGTCGGCTCGGACGGGTCCGTCGGCTCGGCCGGCTTCTGCAGCGTCACCGCGTCCACCACCGACAGGTCCTCCGACCGGTACGTCGTCATCGCGATGGAGTCGCCCGAGACCTCGACGTTGGTGAAGTTCGGCGTGTACTCCTGGTTCTGCACCGCCGCGAAGTCGAACGGACCCGGCTTGATGTCGTAGTACTTGCTGCCGGACGACGAGTTGGCCGTCACGTAGAGCACCTCGTCGCCCGACGGCGTGACCTCGGCGGCCGGCTCACCGGAACCGGTCGGGGTGGTGCCGCTCATGAGGTAGCTGCGGACGTACACGTGGTCGTGGCCCATGAGCACCAGGTCCACGTCGAGCGCGCTCAGTGCCGGCGGCAGGTCGGCGCGACGCGTGATGATGTCCGAGTCGTCGGCGTGCGAGGCCGTGCTGTAGACCGAGTGGTGGAACGTGACGACCTTCCAGCGGGCCTCGTCACCGTGCTCGGCGAGCACCTTCCGCGCGAACTCCGCGTGGCCGGCGTCGTCCATGTCGTTCGAGTTGAACGAGATGTAGAGCGTGTCGCCGTAGACGAACCAGTAGTCGCCGCCGGCGCGCGCGGCGTCGGGCTTGCCGTGCTCGGCGCTGACGTTCGGCAGGTTGAAGTGCTGCTCGTAGGCCAGGCTCGCGACGTCGTGGTTGCCGATGTTCGTCACGAGCGGGATGCGCTGCAGCTGGTCGGGCGAGAGGAAGCCCTCGTACTGGGCCTCGTTCGAGGCCGTGTTCACCTGGTCGCCGGCGGAGAACACCATCTCCGAGTCGGGGAAGGCGCGCTCGGCGACGTCGAGCGTGTCGTTCCACCCGGCGGTGTCCGAGGCCGCGTTGCCGGACGCACCGATCTGGGCGTCGCCGATGAACAGGAACGAGTAGTCGCCGTCGCCGTCACCGGTGCGGAACGTGGTCACCGGGCTCCAGCCGTCGGTGTCGCTGCCGACGCGGTACGCGTACTCGCTCGACGGCGCGAGGCCGGCGAGCGTGGCGTGGTGGTACTGCTGCCCGTCGGTGGCGGTGCCCGAGATGCTGGCGACCTCGGTGACGCCGGTCGTCGGGAAGGCGCCGTCGACGAGCTTCGCAGCGGGGACGACCTGCGCGCCCTCGGCCGCTGCCGAGTCGGAGTACCAGGCGAGGTTCCGCGAGGAGGCGTCGGCACCGATCGTCATCACGACGTCGGAGATCGTCGCGGGCCGCGCAGCGTCCACCGGGGTCAGGGACGGCATGTCGAAGTAGACGTCCGAGCTGTTCGAACGGCCCTGGTACAGCGCGACCGCGATGTCGTTCGCGCCCTCGTGCAGGAGCGCGGCGTCGACCGAGAACGTGCTGGTGTCCGGGTCCGACCCGTTGTCTCCGGCGTACTGCACGTTCTGCGTGACGCCGCCGTCCTCGAAGCCGGCCACCTTCGTGCCGTTCACGTACACGACGAGCGCGTCGTCGTACACGACCTCGGCGGTGAGCGACTTCCACGCGGCGAGGTCGGTCGCGTCGGCCTCGAACGAGGTCCGGAAGAAGTACGTCGGGACGTCCTTGCCGTCCGCGAGGTACTGCTCGAGCAGCGTGTCGACGGCGTGTCCGCCGCCCATGCCGGTCGCCGCGCCGTTCTTGGCACCGAACGACCCCTTCGCGGTCTTCCAGTCGCCCGTGGGCAGTGCGCCCGTCGTCCAGGCGGTGCGGTCGATCTGCCCGGCGGCGGGGTCGGACCCGTCCTCCAGGTACTGCCACTCGGTGGTCGCCGAGGTGACGAGCGGTGCCTCCTCGGCGGAGGCGGCGGGGACGGAGCCGATCATCGTGGTGGCGGCGATCGCGGCGAGGGCCGCGGTGGCGGCTCCGACCGTGCGTGCGGTGCGCCGCCGTCGTGCGGGGTGCTGCGGGGTCATGGTGTCCTTGTCGTCGAGACCCCCTCGTGGGGGCCGTGGACATCCGACCCGGCTGAGGTGACGTACAGGTTTCCAGCGGTCGTACGCAAGCGGAACTGTCAGCCCGCACAGCCTTCGGACCCGCGTCCGCCCGTTCCTTCCCGTACCGTCCGCGATGGCAAGCGGAATCGGGTGTACCTGGTGATCCTGGCCGACCATGTACGCCCGTTCCTGCCCGGTACGCCCGGTCCCGCCCGGCGCGCGGGGGCGGACGGGTGTACCGGCGCGCGGGTGGGCGCAGCGGGAGACGGACGGGAGGCGCGGTGCCAGCCGGCACCGCGCCTCCCCGTCGCGTCAGCGCGACGTGGTCCCCAGCGGCTGCGGGTCCACCGGGTCCGGCGGGACCGGCAGCGAGCCGCGGATCTGGTTCTGCGCCTGGCAGTCGCTCGTGCAGTTCGTCGCGCCCTGCGAGAGCTCGACCGCGTCCTCGCCGAGCACGCCGCCGAGGCGTCCGCCGGGCTGCACGGTCCAGGTCGTGGTGGTCGCGGTCTGCGAGGTCTTCGTCGCGACCTGCGGGCTGTCCTTCCCGAGGAGCATCTGGTGCGCGTCGCTGCCCGAGGACACCGCCGCGACGCCGTCGCCGAAGTTGATCTTCCCCGTGTACGGGTTCGTGAAGTAGAACAGGCCGGCGCCGAGGGTGTGCGTGAACGTCACCGGCTGCGCGAACTCGGTCTCCATCTGGAAGATGCCGCCCTGCGCACCGTCCTTCGCCTGGATCTTGTACTTGCCCGCTCCGGTGCCGAAGATCGCGACGAGCGTGTCGTCGCGGACCTCGAGCGAGGACAACTTCGTGCCGGCGAGCTGCGCGGCCGTGAGCGACGGGACCTTCGACGCGAACACCACGGTCGGCTTCGTCACCATCCGCTGCGAGTCCGGGGCACCCGTGAGCGTGTAGTCGTAGACGCCGAGGTCGGCGACGCGGATGTCGAAGCCGTTGTGCTTCCCGCGGACCGCGATGGTGCCGGAGACGGCGACGTCCTTGAGCTTGAAGTCCTTGCCCACCGCGGGGTTCGTCGTGGTGCCGTTGACGGTGACGGCGTAGTCACCGCCCGTCGAGGTCTTGCCGGACGCGTTCGCGGGGGAGACCCCGACGAGGGCTGCTGCGGCGACGGCGCCGAGCGCGACGACCGCGGCGATGCCGGCGGAGCGGCGTCGGGAGCGCTGGGTGTGCATGTGTGCCTCCTGAGGGCGACGGTGCGGGACGGAGCGTCCCTCGGGAACGATCGTCGCCGCAGCGCCGCGCGGGCACCATCGGACCTTGGTACTAGTACCCGCTCACCAGCCGTGGTCGCGGGCCCACAGGGCGGCGCTCGTCCGGTCCGCGACCCCGATGCGTCGGAAGAGCGACCCGACGTGCACCTTCACGGTCCGCTCGGCGATCCCGAGCTCGGTCGCGATCTGCCGGTTCGACAGGCCCCGCGCGATGCGCACCAGCACGTCGCGCTCCCGCGGTGGCAGCTCCGGGCCGTCCGCCCGCGGTGCCGCTCCGGGCAGCAGCGCCCGGGCGACCCGGGGATCGATCGGGGTCTCGTCGCGCGCGGCGGCCCGCACGGCGGCGACGACCTCGTCCGGCGCGGCGTCCTTGAGCAGGTACCCGGTGGCGCCGGCCGCCAGGGCGTCGCGCACGCGGCGGTCGTCCGAGAAGGTGGTGAGCACGAGCACCCGGACGGCGGGCATCGCGGTCCGGAGGCGCGCGGTCGCGGCGACCCCGCCCTCGCCCGGCATCGACAGGTCCATCACGACCACGTCCGGTGCGGTCTCGGCGGCGCGTTCGACCGCCTCCTCGCCGGTGGCCGCCTCACCCACGACCGTGCAGTCGTCGGTCGTGCCGAGCACGGCCCGCAGCCCCTGCCGGACCAGGGCGTGGTCGTCGACGAGCAGGACCCTCACCGCAGGGCCTCGGTCTCGGCGGGGACCGTCAGCTGCCAGGTCGTGCCGGCACCCGGCGCGGTCCGGAGCACGAGCGCACCGCCGGTGTCCTCGGCGACCTCGCGCAGCAGCGTCGTCCCGAGGTGTCCCGGCCGGGACGGTGCGTCGAGGAGGTCCGGCTCGAAGCCGGTCCCGTCGTCGGCGACGGTCACCCGCAGGTCCGGGCCGTCCACCCGCACCCGGACGTCGATCCGGGTCGCGCGGGCGTGCTGCGCCGCGTTCCAGACGGCTTCGCGGACGAAGCGGACGGCGGCCGTCATGGCCGCCGGCGACGCCAGGACCGTGTCGGGGACGTCCACCACGGTCACCGTCCCCGCGCCGCGGGCCCGTGCGCACGCGTCGTCGAGCGCCGCCCGGAGGCCGTCGCGTTCGGGTGCTGCCGGACGGATCGTCGACATCGAGGTGCGGAGCGAGGACACGGCGGCACGGAGGGTCGTCGCGGCCGCCCGGGTCTCGGGCACCGACCCGAGGGACAGCGCGAGCCCCGCGACGTCCTGCACGGGGCCGTCGTGCAGCTCGCGGGCGAGTCGGCGCCGCTCGGCGACCTCGGCGTCGAGCGCGCGTCCGAGCAGGCGTTCGCGCTGCCGCTGGCCCGACCGGATCCGCACGAGCAGCCACAGCAGCAGCGGCACGAGCAGCACCAGCACCACGCCGACCGTGCCGAAGGCCAGGGCGGCGAACGCGCCGCGCAGGTCGGCGGCGCGGGCGAGCACGTCGCCGTACGGGCGGTAGGCCTCGAAGAGCAGCGCCTCGCCGGAGGGCGTGTGCACGGCCTGGTACGCCTCGAGCAGCGGACCGTGGCCCCGCTCGTACCGGTTCTCCGCGCCCTCGAGCTCGGACACCTCGGCGTCGGAGCGGTCGGTGCGCAGCGCTTCGAGGTCCTCGTCGGACAGCGGGAAGCGCTCGCCGACCAGCCGCGGCTCGTCGGACCACAGCACCGTGCCGTCGGCCGACCAGAGCTTCATCCGGACGGTCGACCCGGCGCTGACCTGCCCGGCGAGGGCGTCGTCGAGTCGCGCGCGTGCGGCGGCACGGTCGGTGGCGCTCGCCGCGGGATCGGCGACGGTGTCGGTGAGCGCGGGTTCGACGACGATCCGGGCGAGGGCCGCGGTGTCGGCGGTCGCGTCGCGCACCGCGAACGACTCCGCGACCCGCTGCGACACGAGCGTGCCGACGGTCGCCACGGCGGCGCCGCCGACGAGCGCGGCGAGGACGACGCCGACCAGCACGCGACGCCAGGGCGTGCGACCGGTACGGCGGCGCGGGTCGGCGGCGACGAGCACGAGGGGTTCCGGGAGCGTCCCGCTGTTCCCGCTGTCCGACGACCGTTGTCCGTGCACGGAGCAACCGTAACCCGAGCGCTGCTCGGGCCCCGACGGGACGGGACCACGGGAGCGGACCACGAGACGGACGGGAGGCGCGGTGCCAGCCGGCACCGCGCCTCCCGTCCGTCCCAGCCGGCTGGTCAGCGTCGGTGCGC
>NZ_JBFBHK010000032.1:0-8810 GCF_040685235.1 Curtobacterium sp. NPDC089185
CTTTGGGCGGTCCCGCCCCCCCGCGCGTTGCTGCGGGTGGCCCTGGGGGTGGCGGCCGCGCTCCCCCGGGGGGCGCCGCCCCGGGCCCCCCCCCCCCCCGGGGGGGGGGGGGGGGGCCCGGGGCCCCCCGCGCCTCCCGTCCGTCGTTCGGTCCCGTCGGTCAGCGGGAGCGTGTGTCCGTGAGCGCGGCCGCGTAGGCCCGCACCGATCGGTTGTACCGGGGGAGTGTCGGCTCGACGGCCTCGATCGCCACCCGCAGTGCCTCGTCGACGCGGCCGGCGCTGTGCAGCGCGAGCGCCAGGAACACACGGGGAGCTGCACCCGTCGACGGGTGGTTCGGTGCGTCCCGCAGCATGGCGATGGCCTCGTCCACCCGCCCGAGGTTGCGGAGCGTGGACGCGTGCTGCACGACCATGCGCGCTGCTCGGTCGGGATCGACCGTCGCGAGTCCCGCTGCCGTCGCCGCCGCGTAGCGCTCGTGTGCGTCGGCCTCGCGGCCACCGGAGTCGAAGGCGCCTCCGAGCTCGAAGGCACCGAGCGCCGGGTGCGGAGCGACCGAGGCGAGGTCGCGCATGCGGGCGATCCGTTCGTCGTCCCCGACCGCCGTGTCGTCCCGGAGTGCTGCGACGCGGTCCTCCCAGGCCGTCTCACCGTGCGTGTGCATGCCGACCACGCTACCGGCGGGCCGGTGGTCGCTCGGGGTCCCCGCCGACGCGTTCGGTCCACCGAACGTGGCGCGGCGGACGGTGTGGCCACCGGGATGCGAAGATGCATCGTTGCCTGCCGACACCGACGACGAGGAACGCATGGGACACGACGACGACGCCGCGCCGCTCCTCGACGGCCGGTACCGCATCGAGGGCGCCATCGGACAGGGCGGGATGTCGGTGGTCTACCGCGCCACCGACGAGGTCCTGCACCGACCGGTCGCCGTGAAGCTCTTCCACCCGGGCTCGGTCGACATCGCCCGGCAGGAGAGCGAGCTCGGCGTGCTCGCGGCCCTCGAACACCACAACCTCGTCGGCCTGCTCGACGCCGGCGTGGTCACGGGTGCGGACGGCGGGTCGCAGCGGTTCATCGTGATGTCGCTCATCCTCGGCCAGGACCTCGAGGCCCGGCTCTCGGTGGGGCCGCTCGCCTCGCGGCACATCGCCGAGATCGGCTACGACATGGCCGAGGCGCTCGACTACATCCACGCCCACGGCGTCGTGCACCGGGACATCAAGCCGTCGAACATCCTGCTCGTCGACTACGGCAACGGCTCGGAGCGTGCGCGGGCCCGGCTGACCGACTTCGGGATCGCCCTGGCCGCCGGGGTCGAGCGGCTGACCGCGGACGGGGTGACGACCGGCACGGCCGCGTACCTCAGCCCCGAGCAGGCCCGCGGCGCGGACGTCGGCCCGGCGAGCGACGTCTACTCGCTCGGCCTCGTGCTGCTCCAGTGCTTCACCCGCCGTCGGGAGTTCCCGGGGTCGCTGGTGGAGTCCGCGATCGCGCGGCTCTCCCGCGACCCGGTCGTGCCGGAGCCGTTGCCCGAGCGGTGGAAGCACCTGCTCCGGGCGATGACCGCGCAGGACCCGTCGGCACGACCGCTCGGCGGCCAGCTGGTCGCGATGCTCCGGGACGTCCTCATCGCCGAGACCGCGGACGAGGCGACGTCCGGCTCTGCGGGCCCGGCGGTCGCCGAGCCCGCCGGTCCGTCCACGCCGGACACGGCCGGCAGCCGCACGGGCACGGGCACCGCGACCGGCACCGGCACCGGCACCGGCACGGTCGACAGCAGTCGGCCCGCCACCCTCGACACGCTGCCCGAGGAGTCCCTCCAGCGCACCGTCGCGATGGCCGCCCGGCTCTTCGACGCGCCGATCGCCCTGGTCGACGTGCTCGACGAGGACCGCGAGTGGTCGCACTCCTGGATCGCCGACGGCGTCGACGAGGCCGCACGGAACATCAGCTTCCGGAACGGCTTCGCACCGGTGCCCGTGCCCGTCGTGATCCCGGACGGCTCCGTCCACCCGGAGATGCGGCAGAGCCCGCTCGTGACCGGCCCGCTCGGCATCCGCTTCTACGTGAGCGTGCCGATGCTCCGGCACGACGGCACCGCGGTCGGCACCCTGGCGGTCCTCGACGTCCGTCCCCGCGAGGCGACCGAGGCCGACCTGGCGAACCTCCGCGACCTCGCGGCGCTGGCCGTCACGCAGCTCGAGCTCCGGCAGGAGACCCTGCGCACGACGAGCGACTCGCTGCCCATCGACAGCGGCCGGCACTGACCGGGATCAGACCCCCGGCTGTCCCGCCGACCACCCCTGGGCGTGCTCGGCCTGCTCCGCGGTGAGCCGGGTCACGGCCCCGCAGTTGACGCACTCGTTCCGGTAGGAGCGGGAGAGCGGGAGAGCGGGACGAGCGGCACGAAGAACAGGCTGAGCTTGGTCGTGCGCCGCACCACGCGCTGCGCCGCGTGCACGCCGCACACCCCGCAGACGAACTGCACGACCGTGAGCAGGGTGTCGGTACCGCGGGTACCGAAGATCAGGAACACGGGACCGAGGCTACGCGACCGTGCCCGAGCGCACCGACGTCGGGTCAGATCGTGCGGCGTCGCACCAGCACCACGCTGTCGACGGTGTCGTGCCGTTCCCCGTCGGGACCCGTCGCGCTGCGCGGGCGGCCCTCGGCGACCACGACCTCCCAGCCGTCGTCGAGCCGGAGCGACGCGAGGTCCTCCTCCGGCGACGGGAAGCGGTAGGTGCGGAACGCCTCGGGCAGGTCGGCGTGCGGCGGTGCGGCGTGGGCGGTGACGAGCAGGTGTCCGCCCTCGGCGACGAGGCCGGTGGCACGGTGCAGGATCGCGGCGCGGGGGATCTCGACCGGCCACGACTGCAGGAACGACGCGGTCACCAGGTCGAACCGGTCGTCGCCGTCGGGCGCCCAGGAGGCCACGTCTGCGGCCACGAAGGACGTGCGCTCCCCGACACCGGCGGCCGCGGCGGCACGACGTCCGCGCTCCACGGCGGTGTCGGACAGGTCGACGCCCGTCGCGGTCCAGCCCTGCTCGGCGAGCCACACCACGTCGCCACCCTCCCCACAGCCGAGGTCCAGCGCCCGACCGGCACCGCGCGGCAGCGTCGGTGCCACTTCCGCGAGCACGGCGTTCACCCGACCCGACCAGATGCCGTCCCCGGCGGCGTACCGGGCCTCCCACCACTCGCGGGCGGTCGTCCCTGCGTCGACGGCGTCCGTGTCGACCGTGCCGCCGCCGTGGGCCGTCCCGGCGTCCCCGGTGCCCGTGTGCTCGTGTGCCTGCATCCGCCCAGTGCACCGCGGACCCGGCGACGCGCGCAAGGTGCGTTGCCGGACCGGCAAACGGCGGGACCGACCCCGGGGCGGACGGGAGGCGCGCGACCGGCCCGCCCCGCGCCTCCCGTCCGCCGCCGCGCACGACCGACCGCCGCAGCGCCCGGTCCGGCCGCCGTGCCGTCCGGGTCCGTCCGATCTGCGCGGACGCTGGACACGCCCCGCGTTCCGTCGCCCGCACCGCGCGTACCGTCGCGCACACGACGAGATCGTCCGGTGTCCGCGGCACGCGGGGCTGCTCGGGTCGGGACACCCGACGCCGAGGTCCCGGGACCGGGCAGGACGCAGGACGGTCGTGATGCAGGGAGCACGACATGTCGACGTACGAGTCCGACCACCGCGTTCAGCAGGTCCGGGTGACCACCTACCGCACGCTCCGCCGTGCCGCACGTCGCGGGTGGGCGGTGCCGGACGGAGCGGTCACGCCGTCGCTCGCCGACCTCGCCCGGGTGCGCGGTCCGGGCCGCGGTGACCGCACGTGACCGTCGCCCCGCCTGCCGACCCGCCGCCTGCCGACTCCACGCCCGGGGCCTCGCGGCGGACCGCCGTCCACGAGGTCGTCCGCAGCGGCACCGACCCCGACGAGGCGCGGGACATCGCGGCGAGCGTCTACGGGGCGCGCGACGTCGTGTTCGGTCCGGACGCGCTCGACGGTGCCTTCGCCTTCCGGTACCGCTCGGTCGGTGACGGCTGCGTCAGCCTGCGGACCGCGTCCTCGTCGGCGCACATGCGGGGGATCCTCGTGCCGGGGCGGCAGTACGTGCTCGCGTGGTCGGCGGACGGCGGCGTCGTCGTGGACCCCGAGCGCGAGGACGGCGTCACCCTCCGACCGGGGGTCCCCGTGATGCTCCCCGCCGGGCGCCCGTTCCGGGTGTCCGCGCCGGCCGGCACGGTGCACCTCGTCCACTTCCACGCCGACTTCCTCGAGGCGGTCGCGGTCCTCGGGGGAGCAGCACCGCCGGTCCCGCTCGCCTTCCCGGTCTCCGTGCCGTCGGTCCGGCTCGCACCGCTGCAGCGGACCCTCCGGGAGGTCGCCGGCCCGATGCTCGACGTCTCCGTCGCCGACGGTGCCCGCGCCGCGCTCGACTTGGTCGTGGCCGAGGCGGTCATCGACGCCTTCCACCCCGCACCCGACGGCGGGCTGCCGGACGTGCCGGTCGCCGCCCTCGACCGGGCTAAGGCCTACATGTACGCGCACTTCCTCCGACCGCTCACGGCGGCCGAGATCGCCGGGGCCGCCGAGATGAGCGTCCGGACCCTGCAGGAGACCTTCCAGCGGCAGGAGGCCACGACCCCCACCGACTTCCTCCGCGACCTCCGGCTGGCGAAGGCGCGGATCGCGCTGCAGCTCGCTGATGCCCGTGAGACCACCGTCGCGGAGGTCGCGCACTCGTGCGGGTTCCGGCACATGGGTCGCTTCTCGGGGTCCTACGCCGCGCTCTACGGGGAGCACCCGGGCGAGACCCTCCGCGGCCAGCGCCGGACGATCGCGGTCGCCTCGGCGGTCGAGCGGCCGGCCCGTCCGGATCCGCGGGTGTCTCCGGAGGCGCAGGCCTCTCCGGATGCGCAGGCCTGTCCGGATCCGCAGGTCGGACGGGAGGCGCACGGCGCGTCCACCGCGCCCGCCCGGTCCGGTGCGAGGTCACCTGGGTAGCGTGCAGGGATGCAGCCCGGAACGTCGCCCGCCACCGGTGCGGACAGCGTCGCGGTCGCCGTTCGCGGCACCGGCGCGCCGGTCCTGGTGCTGCACGGCACCCCGGGCGGCATCACCGCGGCGGACGCCATGGCACGGTTCCTGCCGTCCGACCGCTTCCGGGTCGTCACCGTCGCCCGGCCCGGGTACCCGGGCACGCCGCTCGTCCCGGGCCGGTCGTCGCTCGACGACGAGGCCGACCGCTACGCCGCCCTGCTCGACCGCACCGGCATCGACCGCGTCGCCGTGCTCGCGTGGTCCGGTGGCGGACCCGTCGCCTACCGCTTCGCGGTCCGCCACCCCGACCGGGTCCGCTCGCTCGTGGTCGCCGCCGGGCTCTCCGGCCGCTGGGCGCCGGAGCGACCCTCGCTCGCCGAGTGGGTCGTCGCACACACGTCCTTCGGTGCCGCGGTGGCCGCAACGGCCGCCCGCGTGCTGCCGTCCGTCGTCGTCCGCACCGTCGAGGCGGGGGTCAGCTCCCTGCACGGTCGCGCCCTGACCGCCCACGTGTCCGAGGTCGTGCACGACCTCCGCCGGCGCCGGGACGTGCTCGACCTGTCGACCAGCGGGAACGCGGGCGGCGCGTTCCGGCCCGGGTGGGACAACGACGTCCGGGTGCTCGGGGCGGTGGACGACCTGGAACTCGGTGCCGTCCGTGCGCCGACGCTCCTCGTGCACGGCGACGCCGACACCGAGGTGCCGTTCGGGCACAGCTCCCGTGCCGCGGCGGCCGTGCCGGACGTCGAGCTCGTGACGCTGCCGGGCGGCACGCACTTCGCCCTGTGGGACCACCACGACGCCCGGGCCGTGCAGGAACGGGCCGCCGAGCACCTCGCGCGAGACTGAGACGAACTCGAGACTGAGACGAACTCGAGACTGAGACGAACCGCAGGAACCGGGGGGCACTGCTCAGCCTGTGACCGGACCGTTACCAATACGTTGTCTTCCCGAGTCGTTCGGCCGACCCGGAAGGAACCATGGGACGTCACGCCCTGCCCGCAGCCCCCGACGCTGCCCGATCGGCAGCACCTGAGCCGGCAGCACCCGAGTCGTCGCCGTCCACACCGTCGGTTCCCGCGGAGCTGCGTCGTCCCCGTGGTCGTCGTGCCGCCCCGGACGCCACCGCCGACCGCGCGGTCCGCATGGAGAGCGCTCCGGCCCCCCGCGCGGTGCGCCGTCCCACGCCGCGCCCGCTCGCGTCGACCGCCGTCGCCGGCTCCGCGGTGCTGACCCGGACGGCCGTCCTTCGGGCCGAGCGCGCCGCCGACCCCCGCCACGTCCGTCGGGCCGTCAACGCCAAGCGGGCGGCGCTCCTGCTCGCGCCGGCGCTCGCCGTGACCTCGAGCCTGACGCTCGCCCTGCCGGCGGACGCGGCCCCGGCGACCTCGTCGCACGACCGGTCGCGTGACTCGTCGCTGACCACCGCGGCGGACGACGCGCAGTCCTTCACCGTCGCCCGCGACGTCGAGGTCCCCGTCGTTCGGACCGACGGCATCACCACCACGACGACCGTCGTGTCCTACCCGACCATCGTCACCAAGTACGGCGTCACGACGCAGCAGGCCGAGGACGCCATCTCGGCGGTCCTGTCCGCGGGTGGCAAGCGCGCCACGATCGTCTCGACCGCGCTGCAGTACATGGGGGACCCCTACGTCGAGGGCGGTGCGAGCCACGCGGGCATCGACTGCTCCGGCCTGACGATGGTCGCGTACGCGGCCGTCGGCATCCCGCTCGTGCACTACGTGCCGTCGCAGGACGCGGTCGCCACGACCATCCCCGAGTCCGAGGCGCAGCCGGGTGACCTGGTGGTGTTCGACGACGAGGACCACGTCGGGATCTTCCTCGGCGACGGCATCGTGCTGCAGGCCCCGCACCCGGGCGACCCCGTCGACATCGTGCCGGTGTACCCGAACGCGCACCACTTCGCCCGCCTCCTGCCCGCGGGGGAGTGACCCGGCCGTCCGCCCGCCGGGGCGGACCTCGGGAGTCGAGCCGTGCCTCCCGTCCGCTGCCCGCCCGCACGCTCGTCGGCGGGCCGTTCCGTCGGCGTCCGCGGGGAGTTGCGCACCTCCCGTAAACTGGAGTGATGGCCACCGAGACCCGCACCCCGTTCGAGGAGCAGCGCTCCGCTCGTCCGCAGGTGCGCCCGCGCACCGAGGGCTGGACCCAGGCGCAGGACTCCGAGGGCCGACCCCTCCTGCAGTTCGCGTCGCCGAAGCGCGGCAAGCCGCCCGTGCACCTCGCCGACCTGACGGTCGAGGAGCGCGTCGAGAAGGTCAAGGAGCTCGGCCTGCCGGGCTTCCGCGCCAAGCAGCTCTCGACGCACTACTTCACGCACTACTCGTCCGACCCGGCGACGATGACCGACCTGCCCGCCGCCCAGCGCGAGGAGCTCGTCGCAGGCATGCTGCCGCCGCTCCTCACCGAGACCCGGCGCCTGGCGACGGACAAGGGCGACACGATCAAGTTCCTCTGGAAGCTGCACGACGGCGCCCTCGTCGAGTCGGTGCTCATGCGCTACCCCGGCCGCATCACGCTCTGCGTGTCGTCGCAGGCCGGGTGCGGGATGAACTGCCCGTTCTGCGCCACCGGCCAGGCGGGGCTCACGCGCAACATGTCGACGGCCGAGATCATCGAGCAGATCGTGCGCGCCAACGCCGCGATCGCCGCCGGGGAGCTCGGGGGTGACCCGCGCAAGGGTGGGCAGGACCGCGTCGACGCCGAGCGCGTCACGAACATCGTCTTCATGGGCATGGGGGAGCCGCTCGCGAACTACAAGCGCGTGATCGAGGCGGTCCGCACGATGGTCGCCCCGCAGCCGCACGGCCTCGGCATGAGCGCCCGCGGCATCACGGTGTCGACCGTCGGGCTCGTCCCCGCGATCAAGAAGCTCGCGGACGAGGACATCCCCCTCACCTTCGCGCTCTCGCTGCACGCGCCGGACGACGAGCTCCGCGACGAGCTCATCCCGGTCAACTCGCGGTGGAAGGCCGACGAGGCGATCGACGCCGCGTACGAGTACTACGCGAAGACCGGTCGTCGCGTCTCCATCGAGTACGCCCTCATCAAGGACATGAACGACCACGCGTGGCGTGCGGACCTGCTCGCGGAGAAGCTCAACGCCCGGGGCAAGGGGTGGGTGCACGTCAACCCGATCCCGCTCAACCCGACGCCCGGTTCGGTCTGGACCTCGTCGGAGCCCCACGTGCAGGACGAGTTCGTCCGCCGGCTCAACGCGGCCGGCGTCCCGACGACGCTGCGCGACACCCGCGGCAAGGAGATCGACGGCGCCTGCGGTCAGCTGGCTGCGGCCGAGTAGGCGAGCGGTCGGATCGCCTGGTGGTGATCCGGGGCGGATCGTCCGTTCCGGACGGTCTGTTCCGGATGGTCCGTTCCGGACGGGAGGCGCGGTGCGAGTTTCGCACCGCGCCTCCCGTCGTTCCCGGCCCCGGTGAAGCGCGCAGGTACCCCGACATCCGCGAGTCCGCGGGGAAGTCGGGGGACGACACGCCCGGGCGAAGGCCCGGTTCGCTGCACCCCCGGAGCGTGTGTAGAGTAATCACTCGTTGCCGCTGAGGCGGAGAACGGATCGGCCGGAAGGTCGTCTCCGAGTCTCGCCCGGGCAGCGAATTTCCAGCCCCTCTGATGATGATCGTGTTCTGCGGTCGGAGTGGGGGGTGCGTCTGGTCCTTGAGAACTCAACAGCGTGCACATTGTCAATGCCAATTTATTGACCCCGTTGCCTTCACTTGTGGAGGTACGG
>NZ_JBFBHK010000033.1:0-7440 GCF_040685235.1 Curtobacterium sp. NPDC089185
CGTCGACACCGGGGTCGGCCAGGTCCTGCTCTCGACGCACTCCCCGGTCCTCGCCGCGTTCCCCGGTGCCGCGGTGCACGAGGTGGGGGAGTGGGCGCAATTGGTTGCATTCCGGAACCATCGGATGTATCGTTGCGCGGTCTGCAAAGTTACACAGTACGAAAAAGGAGTTCGATGACCGCCACCGCACCCGTCTCGGTGCAGCCCGGCCGCCACGGCGCCGGGGCCGACGCGGCACCCGGAGCGTCCAGCGCGCCCGGCCAGCAGCCGCTCATGACGCACCGCCAGATCCTGCTCGTGATCTACGGCCTGATGGCGGGCATGTTCCTGTCGTCCCTCGGCCAGACGGTGTTCGGCACGGCCATCCGCACGATCGGCGACGACCTGCACGGCCTCGACCAGCAGGCCTGGGTCACGACCGCGTACCTGATCACGTCGACGATCGCGACGCCGATCTACGGCAAGCTCTCCGACATCTTCGGCCGTCGACCCCTCTACATCTTCGGCATCGTCGTCTTCATCCTCGGCGCCGTGCTGTCCTCGATGTCCACCTCGATGCTCATGCTCGCGGCCTTCCGCGCCGTGCAGGGCATCGGGGCCGGCGCGCTCATGTCGCTGCCGCTGGCGATCATGGGCGACATCCTCGCCCCGCGTGAGCGCGCGAAGTACCAGGGGTACTTCCTCGCCGTGTTCGGCATCTCCTCGGTCATCGGACCGCTCATCGGCGGCCTGCTCGCCGGCTCGTCCGAGATCCTCTGGATCACCGGCTGGCGCTGGGTGCTCCTCATCAACGTGCCCATCGGCGTGGCCGCGCTCATCATGGTGATCGTCTTCCTGCACCTGCCGAAGGTGCACGGCACGGGCGACAAGCCGAAGGTCGACTGGTGGGGCGCCACGGCGGTCATCGTCACGCTCGTCCCGCTGCTGCTCGTGGCCGAGCAGGGCCGCACCTGGGGCTGGGGCTCCCCCGCCGCCATCGCCAGCTACGTGATCGGCGCGCTCGGCCTCGTCGCCCTGCTGCTCGTCGAGTCGAAGATGGGCGACGCGGCGATCATCCCGCTGAAGCTCTTCCGCTCGGGAACGTTCTCGATGGCGACCGTGATCGGCTTCCTGGTCGGCTTCGCGATGTTCGGCGCCATGCTGACCATCCCGCTCTACCTGCAGATCGTCGTCGGCCTGACCCCGACCGAGTCCGGCTTCGCCACGCTGCCGCTCGTCGGTGGCCTGATGATCGCGTCGATCACCTCCGGTCAGATCGTCGCCCGCGTCGGCCGCTACCGGATCTTCCCGGTCATCGGCACGTTCCTCGTGTCGGCCGGCTACGTCGTCCTGACCTTCATGTCGATCGACAAGCCGCTCTGGTTCCTCATGATCGGCATGTTCCTGATCGGCCTCGGGCTCGGGTCGGTCATGCAGTCGCTGACCCTGGCCTCGCAGGGTTCGGTCGAGGCGCGGGACATGGGCGTCGCGACCAGCTCGGCCACGTTCTTCCGCCAGATCGGCGGCACGCTCGGTACCGCCGTGCTGCTCTCGATCCTGTTCTCGGTCATGCCGAACAACATCCTGTCCGCGACCGCGAACCAGGCCGACCTCGAGCCGGCGCTGTCCGCGGCACTCGACCCGTCCGTCGCGAGCAAGCCGGCGAACCAGGGCGCGATCGAGAAGATCTGGGCGCCGATCACCACGCCGCTGCAGCAGACCGTGCAGTCGCGGCTCGACGACGCGTCGGCGCAGGCGAAGCAGGCCGCCGACCAGGCCGTCACGCAGCAGGTCACCGCGGCCGTGCAGCAGCAGGTCGCAGCCGGCGCCGTGCCTGCAGCCGCGGCGCAGGGGATCATCGACCAGCAGGTCGCGGCGGCCACCCCGGCTGCCGAGTCCGCTGCCCTGACGGCGGTCGCCGACCAGGCCCACGCCAGCGTCCAGGACGGCACCGTGTCCGTCGACTGGTCGGACGCCTCGCAGCGCTCGTACTGGGTGGACGAGCTCACGCCGGCCCTCGCGAAGGAGATCGGGAAGGGCGGAGAGTCCGACTCGGCCGCGACGAGCACGAACGACACCTCGTTCCTCACCGGTGCCGACAGCCGCCTCACGCGGCCGTTCATGGCGGGCTTCAACGCCTCGTCCGTGACGATCTACTGGGTCGGACTCGGCGTGATCCTGCTCGCCTTCGTCCTCACCTGGTTCTTCAAGGTGCCGCCGCTCCGCCAGCGGTCGGCGCTGCAGGAGCAGCACGACGCGGCCAACGGGGCGTCGTCCGCCGACGAGGACGGCTCCGCACCGTCGGCCCAGGCCGACCTCGAGGCCCGCGCCGGGCTCGCAGCAGCCGAGGCCGGATCGTTCACCGGTCCGATGACCGGCTCCACGCCGACCCAGCGTCGGTGACCCTCGGCCGCCCGCACCCCGCCCGGGGTGCGGGCGGCCTCCCCGTGCCGGACACGTCCGGCAGGACGACCCGGGCCACCGGTGGACACGGTGGCCGCCCAGCAGTACAGGAGTGCACGTGAGCACCACAGCAGCACCGGAGCCGGCCACCGCGCCGTGCACGCTGCGCGAACGCAAGAAGCAGCAGACCCGGCAGGCGCTCCACGACGCCGCCCTGACGCTCGTCTCCGAGCACGGCCTGGACGGCGTCACCGTCGAGCAGATCTGCAGCGACGCGGACGTCTCGCCGCGGACGTTCTTCAACTACTTCACGTCCAAGGCACACGCCGCACTCGGACTCGACACGGTCGAGGTCCCCGAGTGGGCGGCCACCCGGTTCGCCGCCGCCGACGGCCGGCTCGTCGACGACGTCTGCGCCCTCATCGCCGGCACCGTGCCCCTGTCGCAGGACCGCCGCCGGATGAAGGAGCTGCTGGTGCTCCGCCCGGAGATGGCCCCGATGGTGATGCAGTGGATGGCCGAGTCACGGCAGTCACTCCTCGCCACCGTGTCCGCACGCACCGACGAGCAGACGGCGCGGACGGTCGTCGGCCTCGTGCTGTCCGCCCTGTCCGAGGTCGCCCACCGCGACACCGTCGGTGACAGCGACGAACTGGCGGCACGACTGCGCGTGGTCGTCGCCGAGATGGGCGCACTCGCCTCGGCCTGAGCGATGGGCCGCGCCGCCGTGCGGGATTGCGGGATCCCGCGCCGCTGCGTGGTTCCACAGCCGCCGTTCGGCAACCCGCAGGAAGCCCTCAGGCGGGGTCGATCCGGCCCTACGCTCGCAGCACCGGACGTACCCGATGTCCGGTCCCGGTGCAGCCCACCCGACGCACCGGGGATCCGCGAGGAGCACCGATGAAGTCCGTTCCGAGCTGCCGTTCCCTGGCGCTCATCACCGCAGCGACCGGCACCGTGCTGGTCACCACCGCCTTCGGCGTCCTGCCCGCGACCGCGGCCACAGACGTCCCCGAGCCCGTGTCGGCGTCGACAGTGTCGTCGCCGTCGGCACCGGACACCGTGACGACCGGCACCGCAACCGCCGTGCCGTCGACCGACCAGGGCGGCGCCGCAGCCGCTCCGGTCACCGTCCCGTCCACCCCCGCCGCGGTGTCGACCGAGGCCCCTGCTCCGACCGCGACGGCCACGACGACCGCGACGACCGCGACGACCGCACCGGCGACTCCCGCGACCCCCGCCGCGCCCGCCACCGGCACCGGCACCGGCACGACGGCCCCGCCGGCGACGCCCGCGGCTCCGGCACCCGCGGCGTCGGCGCCCGCCAGCGCCTCCGCCTCCGCCTCCGCGCCGTCCTACAGCGAGGGCACGAGCGAGTCGTCCCCTCGCGTCCTGCCGACAGTGACCGCGGGTGGCACGGTCGCCGCCGACCTCCGCGCGCAGGACGCCCGCGGGGCGACCTACACCCTGACCGAGACGGACGGCAGCCCCGCGCGGCTCAACGAGGGACTGACCTTCCGCAACGGCTTCCTCCGCGGCACCGCCACGGTCGCCGGGACCTTCACCCTCCGGGTGACCGCGACCACCGCGGGCGGCACCGCCACGCAGTGGATCCGGCAGACGGTCGAACCCGCCGCGGTCGTCGGCGTCGGCGTCGTGGTGCACGGCGTCCCCGCCGCGGCGGACGGCTCGTACACCTGGGTCGAGGGCGACCAGACCGGCAGCCCGATCCCGATCGCGGTCGTCCCCGGTGGCTCGATCACGCTCGTGCCGTGGACCATCGACGCCCACGGCAACACCGTGCAGGTGACCGACCGCGCCCAGGTCTGGGCGAGCGACGACGCCGACCGGGTCGAGCAGGGTCCGGACGGCTTCACGGTGACCTTCGCGACCGCGGCGACGCACACCGTCTGGGTGTCGGTCGACGGCGTCTGCGCGGAGTTCAGCGTCGCGGTCGCCGACGAGCCCGCGGGGCCCACGACCCCGACCGAGCCGACCACGCCCGCCGACCCCACGCCCGCGGAGCCGACGCCCGCCGACCCGGCGCCCGCCGCACCGGTCGACACGACCCCGCAGGACGGCGGCATCGTGCCCGTCGTCCGGGTGACGCCGACCACGAGCGACGCACTCGCCCCGGTCGCGACCAGGACGACGCCGGCGCACGCGCTCGCGTACACCGGTGCCGACACCGCGGCTCCGATGGGCTGGGCCGCCGGGCTCCTCGCTGTCGGAGCGGCGCTGCTCGGCCTCCGTCGCGTCCGTCGGTCCCGCCACCGCGCCTGACACCCGCACGGCCGCGAGACGCCGCCGACCGCACGGGACGCCGCCACTTCCGGCGGCGTCCCGCCTGGTCGGCGGCGTCTCGGCGTCCGGGGAGGTGCAGCCCCGGTCAGACCACCGACCACCCGCCGTCGCTCGGCAGCACCGCGCCGTTGACGTTCGCCGAGTCGTCGCTCAGGAGCCAGGTGATCGCCGCCGCGAGCTCCTCGGGCTGCGCAACCGGCGGGATCGTGACCTGCATGACCGGCCCGACGCGCGACGCCGCGTACTCACTGCGCATCGGCGCCTCGATGTTCGTCGCGACGGCGCCCGGGGCCACCGCGTTCGCGCGGATCCCCTGCGGGCCGTGGAAGAAGGCGACGCTCTTCGTGAAGCCGGCGATCGCGTGCTTCGACGCCGTGTAGGCGGCACCCGCCGCGGACGCCCGGAGCGCCGCCTCCGAGGCCACGTTCACGATCGCGCCCTTGCCGGCGCCGATCATCCGGGGCAGCACGGCCCGGGTCAGCCGCATCGGACCGGTCACGTTGACGCTGAACACCCGCTCCCAGGTGGCGTCGTCGACCTCGCTCGGCGGCAGGAACGCGTCCATGATGCCGGCGACGTTCGCCAGCCCGTCCACGCGGTCGCCGGCGGCGGCGAGCACCGCGTCGATGGTGTCGGCTGCGGTGACGTCGCCGACCACCGTCTCGAGTGCGGCGGACCCGAGCTCCTCGCGCAGGGCGTCGAGCCGCTCGGCGACGACGTCGGTGGCGACCACGCGGCCGCCCTCGTGCACGATCCGGGTCGCCGTGGCGCGTCCGATGCCGGAACCCGCTCCGGTGACGATGATGGTCCTGCCGGTGAACCGTCCGGCCGTGGTGTCGCTCATGTGTGCTCCTCGTCGAGTGTGCGCTGCCTGCGCGACACAGTTGTAGCACTCAGTGCCGAAAGGACGCCATGGGGACTCCCGCAGCCGACCAGCCCGGACGACCCCGCACGACCGGCCGACCACGCACCATCGACCCCGAGGCCGTGTCGCTCGTGGCTCTCCGGATGTTCGACGAGCGGGGGTTCGACGTCGTGTCGATGGACGACGTCGCCGAGGCCGCCGGGGTGAGCCGACGCTCGCTCTTCCGGCTCTTCCCGACCAAGGCCGACCTGGTCTGGGGCGGACTCGCCGAGTTCTCGCAGCGGTTCACCGACGAGCTCGACGCACGGCCGGCGGACGAGCCGTCCCGGGACGGCCTCCGCGCCGCGTACCGCGCGGGCGCGACGTTCCCGGCGGACACCGTCGAGACCACACGGCACCGCCTCCGCGTCATCCGGGCGAACCCCGGCCTGGCTCCGGGTGGCGCCGAGGCGCAGGCACGCCTGGCCGCCACGATCGTGCGGTTCGTCGCCGACCACGACGGCGCGCGACCGGACGACCTCCGGGTCGCGGTCCGCGCGAGCACGCTCGCGGCCGCCGCACACGCCGCCCTGGAGTGGTGGGCGCAGCAGGACGGCGGCGATCCGGCCGACGCCGTCGACCGCGCCCTCGAGATGACCTGACCCTGGTCAGCGGGTCCGGTCAGGGGTACCGTGCGCGCATGGACCGCAGCGGACCGACCCCGTACCTCCTGCTCCCCGGCACCGCGCGGGTGGCCCTCGCCCGGTGGCAGCAGGTGTTCGGCGGCGAGCTGCGGATCGCCTCGTACGGCGACTTCGCCCGCACCGACGGCCCACCCCAGGCGGTCGCCCACGGCGAGCTCGTCGGCCCCGTGCGGCTCGCCGCGGCCGACGCCGGGCCGGGTGACGAGTCCTTCTCGGCCTCCGGCGTCCTCTTCGCACTCCTCGGCACCGCGGGACCGGACGTCCTCCGGCGCTGGTTCGCCGACCTGTCGACCGACGGCACCGTGGTCGACGCGCTGCAGGAACGCCCGTGGGGCGCCTGGGACGGCACCGTCCGCGACGCGTTCGGCGTCACGTGGCTCATCGGGTTCGAGCGGAGCGCGCTCGACGACTGACCGCCGCCGCCCCGGCCCGGGGTGCGGCCCCTAGGCGGCGTCGAGCGGCAGGAGCGGGGCCCAGAACGCGTCCGGGCCGTCCGCCGTGACCGCGTCCGCCTCGAACCGGAACCCGTACTCGCGCACGAAGTCGAGGGCAGCGGCCTGCTCGTCCGCGGGGTCGTCGGACGCCGCGTCGGAGAGGTGCACGCCGTGCCCCATCCGCACGCCGGAGTCGCTGATGAGCGTGAGGTCCCAGCGTCCCTCCTCGGCGCGTTCGATCCGGACGACGGCGGCCTGGGCAGCGGTGAAGTCAGCCATGCCCGCGAGCCTACGGACGGCACGCCGAGCACTCCCAGGACCGCCGCTGGCCGTAGCCTGGCGCACATGGACAGCCCGCAGCCGTCCGGCACGACGAAGCGCCGGATCACCCTCGACGTCCGCCGTCCCCTGGTCACCTGGGGCGCTCGCCCGACCGTGACGATCGACGGCGTCGGGCACCCGGCCCAGTGGGGGTCGGGCACCTGGGCGGTGGCGGAGGACGGCAGCACCGAGGTCGGCGTGTACTGCTTCAACCGGCTCTGGCGCTTCGGCGCCGCTCGTACGACCGTCGGTGACGCCGTCGTCCTCACCCACCGAGCGGGCGTGCTGCCGGTCGGACCGGGACGGCTGATCGTCGGACGCACCACGCGCTGAGCCGGGAGGCGCGGTGCGGGTGGCAGCGGCGTGCCGGCGTCCGACACCAGGGCCACCACCTCACCCGCCTTCAACCGCTCGACGGCGATCTCGGCGGCGCGGTTCGAGGCGTGGTCGT
>NZ_JBFBHK010000034.1:0-6514 GCF_040685235.1 Curtobacterium sp. NPDC089185
GGCACCGCCACCGAGCGAGTGCACACCGTTCACCTCACGCGCAGCGATCCCGGCGACCTTCGACACGACCGTGTCGTCGATCGTGGTCTTGCCCGCAGTGCCCGACGCGTTCGCGTGCGAACCGGTCGTCCGCGTCGCCGTCGTGGCCGGGGTGGGGGTGGTGGTGTCAGCCATGTTCATGCTCCTCTCGATGCCCGCCGGGACACGTTCCCAGCGGTTGCTGTTCACGGATGAGACGGGGTGACACCGAGGTTCGTCACGCGACGGTCACGGGTTCCAGAGGTCTTCCAGGAAAGGTGCCAGAACGGCGGTTCTCCGTGTACCCCGGGCCGAGCCGCTTCAGCGCCGGACGCCGGAACCGGCCGTCGTGTTGCGCGACGCAGCGTCCCGTGCGGCACGGACGACGGCCATCGGCGACTGCCCGCACTCCTCCTGGAAGAGCTGCTGCAGACGCCGGGGACGCACGCCCGCGGCCTCGGCGATCTGCTCCACGGTCAGGTCGCCACCCGCGTGCGCCTCGATGTGCGCGAGTGCCCGACGGACGCGCCAGGACGTCCGTCCGGACTCCGGACGCGCAGCCCGCGAGGCCCGCAGGGTCGCGGCCGGGTCCTCGCCGAACCGGTCCCGGTAGGCGGCGGCGAACCGACCGGGGTTCGTGAACCCCCATCGTCGCGCGACCGGGGTGACGCCGTCGTCGCCGGCGGCGCGGAGCAGCTCGCGGCGCACGCAGTCGAGTCGGTGGTCCCGCAGGAACCGGTTCGGCGTCGTGCCGAGCGTCCGGGCGAACACGTCCTGCAGCCCGCGCTGGCTGAGCCCGGACGCCTCGGCGATCTCCGGGACGGACGGCCGGTCGTCGGCGTGCGCCTCGATGTACCGGATGGCGTCCCGCAGCCGGTTCGCGACGGGGACGTCCTCGCCGCGGTTGCGGATCGGGAAGGTGTCGAGCACCACGACGGCCAGGCGGCGGTTGAGCGCGGTGCGCATCGGCCCGACCACCCGGTCGTCGAGCAGCGCCGGGGCGAGGTCCTGCACGAGGCGTCGAAGGGGTTCGCGCTGCGCGACCGTCGCGTCCTGCTGGTCGAACAGGAGCGGTCCGTCCGGCAGGCGGTAGCCGAGCTCCTCGCCGACGGACCGCAGGAACGGGTCCGCCAGGTGCAGGCCGTTGTAGACCGTGTCCGCGGACACGAACCGGTACGCCTCGGACGCCGAGGCGATGTAGGGGCTGCCCGGCTCGATCACGCGGGTGCGGTCGGCGAAGTGCATCTCGAGTCGGCCCCGGGTGAGCCAGAAGACGACGTGGTCGGTCCGCGGCGCGATGACCCCGCCGCGGCGACCGTTCTCGGAGCGCATGGTGCGGAGCGTGACGTCCTCGTCGCCGACGATCGTGTACTCGTACCGCGTGCCGTCGGTCACGAAGGTGTCGGTCCCGAGGTCGCGGCCGTTCACCTCGGCCGAGAAGATGCGCGCGTAGTCGACGCCGTCGTCCTCGGTGAAGCGCAGCCGGCGGAAGCCGTGCGTCGTCGAGGAGCCCATCTGCGCATCATGCCAGCCCTGTCCGCTAAGCGCACCGCCCCCGAGTGGAGGGGGCGACGGACGGGAGGCGCGTGGCGGGCCCGGCCGCGTGCCTCCCGTCCGTCAGGGATCACCGGTGCAGCGCCACCGCTCCCGGAATACCCCGTGGGGGTACCCTGTTGTCGACACCGGAGGTCGGGATGCAGGAACACGCGCACGTCGGGTACATCGACGACAAGGACGACCTGCTCAAGCGGTTGCGTCGGGCCGAGGGGCAGGTGCGCGGCATCGCGCGCATGGTCGAGGACGAGACCTACTGCATCGACGTCCTCACCCAGATCTCCGCGGCGAACCGAGCGCTCGAACGCGTCGCGCTCTCGTTGCTCGAGGACCACCTGCGCCACTGCGTCGCGGAGGCCGTCGCAGAGGGCGGGGACGCCGCCGACGCGAAGGTGCGCGAGGCGAGCGACGCCATCGCGCGACTCGTCCGCTCCTAGTCACCGAGACGTCCACGGACCCACACCGACCGGAAGGAACACCATGACCACCGAGACCATCGCCGTGACCGGGATGACCTGCGAGCACTGCGTGACGAGCGTGACCGAGGAGGTGTCCGAGCTGGACGGCGTCACCGGCGTCGCCGTGGACCTCGTTCCGGGCGGCTCCTCGACGGTGACCGTGACCGCCGACCACCCGCTCGACGACCAGGCCCTCCGCGGCGCGATCGCGGAGGCGGGGTACGAGGTCGTGTCCCGGTGACCGACGGTGTCGTCGACCTCGACATCACGGGGATGACCTGCGCCTCGTGCGCGAACCGCATCGAGCGGAAGCTCGGCAAGCTGCCGGGCGTCAGCGCGACCGTGAACTACGCGACCGAGCAGGCA
This sequence comes from Curtobacterium sp. NPDC089185, assembly GCF_040685235.1. Taxonomy (NCBI): domain Bacteria; kingdom Bacillati; phylum Actinomycetota; class Actinomycetes; order Micrococcales; family Microbacteriaceae; genus Curtobacterium; species Curtobacterium sp. NPDC089185. Next base: position 2,397 of record NZ_JBFBHK010000034.1, read on the forward strand.
CAGGTGTCCGTCACGGACCCGGAAGCGGTCGACCCCGCCGCGCTCGTCGCCGCGGTCGAGGCGGCCGGCTACGGCGCGACGGTGCGCCTGCCGCAGCCGCCGGCCGGCGCGGACGACACGGACCGGGCCGATGCCGTCGACCCCGCCGCGCCCCTGCGCCAGCGGCTCGTCGTGTCCGCGGTCCTCGCGGTGCCGGTCGTGCTGCTGTCGATGGTGCCGGTCCTGCAGTTCCCGAACTGGCAGTGGGCGGCGCTGGCCCTCGCGGCCCCGGTCGCGGTCTGGGGTGCCCTGCCCTTCCACCGGGCCGCGTGGGTGAACGCCCGACACGGTGCCGCGACCATGGACACGCTGGTCAGCGTCGGCGTCCTCGCCGCGTTCGGCTGGTCGCTGTACGCGCTGTTCCTCGGCGACGCCGGGCGGCCCGGGATGCACATGGCCTTCTCGTGGTTCGCCACCGACCCCGAGGCGAGCGACCTGTACCTCGAGGTCGCCGCCGCCGTGACCGTGTTCATCCTCGCCGGCCGGTACATGGAGGCCCGCGCGAAGCAGCAGTCCGGCGCCGCCCTCCGCGCCCTGCTCGAGCTCGGCGCGAAGGACGCGTCCGTCCTGCGCGACGGCCCCAGCGGCCCCAGCGGCCCCGTCGAGACCCGGGTCCCGGCGGCGTCCCTCGTCGTCGGCGACGTCGTCGTCGTGCGACCCGGCGAGCGGATCCCGAGCGACGGCGTCGTGCGCGAGGGGTCGTCGGCCGTCGACCGCAGCATGCTGACGGGGGAGTCGGTGCCGGTCGAGGTCGGCCCCGGTGGACACGTGACCGGCGCGACGATCAACCAGGGCGGTCGGATCGTCGTCGTGGTCACGGCCGTCGGTGCCGACACCGAGCTCGCCCGCACCGCTCGCCTCGTCGAGGACGCGCAGACCGGCAAGGCCGCCGTGCAGCGGCTGGCCGACCGGGTGTCCGCGGTGTTCGTGCCGATCGTCATCGGCCTGGCCGTGCTCGCCTTCGTCGGGTGGCTCGTGGTCGGCGGCTCGCTCACCGCCGCGTTCACGGCCGCCGTGGCGACGCTCATCATCGCCTGCCCCTGCGCGCTCGGGCTCGCGACGCCGACCGCCCTGCTCGTCGGGACCGGGCGCGGCTCGCAGCTCGGCATCCTCATCGGCGGTCCGCAGGCGCTCGAACGCACGCGCGGTGTGGACACGGTCGTGCTCGACAAGACCGGCACCGTGACCACCGGCGAGATGCGGGTCGACGCCGTGCTGGCCGCTCCCCGTGCCGGTCTCCGCGACGCCGAGCTGCTCGCCGTGGTGGCCGCGGCCGAGGACGGCTCCGAGCACCCGGTCGCGCGCGCGGTCGTCCGAGCCGCCCGGGCGCAGGGCCTCGCGGTCCCCGGCGCCGAGCAGTTCACCGCGGCGCCGGGGGCCGGCGTGCAGGCCGTCGTCGACGGCGAGGTCGTCGTCGTCGGCACCGCCCGGTGGCTCGCGGAGGCGTGGGCCCTGACCGTGCCCGAGCCGCTGGCCGCGCAGGTCGCCACGGCGGAGGCGGGTGGCGGGACCGCGGTCTTCGTCGCGCGGGGCGGCAGCGTGCTCGGCGCGGTCGTCGTGGGCGACACCGTGAAGCCCGAGGCGGCGGAGGCCGTGCGCCGGTTCGTCGCGCTCGGGCTCCGTCCGGTGCTGCTCACCGGCGACAACGAGGGTGCCGCCCACGCCGTCGCCGCGCAGGTCGGCATCGACGAGGTGCACGCGCGGGCGACGCCCGCGTCGAAGCTCGACACCGTCCGCCGGCTGCAGGCCGAGGGACGCAGCGTCGCGATGGTCGGCGACGGGGTGAACGACGCCGCGGCACTGGCGGCGGCGGACCTCGGCATCGCCATGGGTGCAGGCACCGACGCGGCGATCGCGGCGAGCGACATCACCGTCGTGAACGGTCGCCTGACCGTCGTCGCCGACGCGGTCCGGCTCTCGCGGGCGACCCTCCGGACGATCCGGGGCAACCTGTTCTGGGCGTTCGCGTACAACGTGGCGGCGATCCCGCTCGCCATGGCCGGGCTGCTCAACCCCGTGCTCGCGGGTGCGGCGATGGCGTTCTCGTCGGTGTTCGTCGTGACGAACAGCCTGCGGTTGCGCCGCTTCGCGCCCACGCCCTGACCGGACCTCGCGGCCCTGTGCGCGGGGACACCGCCGCGGCACTACGCTCGGACGTGGTCCGCGACGCAGCGCTGCGGTGACCCGCGGTCCAGTACGTCCAGAAGGTACCCAGGAGGACCGAAGTGACCGAATCCGCTCCCGTCGACCCCACATCGACCGACGGCTGGAAGAAGCTCGCCGGCATCGCCGACGGATTCACCCCCGACCTGCGCGGTTGGTTCGACAGCGACCCCGGCCGTGCCGAGCGCTACACGTTCCAGGCCGCCGACCTGACCGTCGACCTGTCGAAGGGCCTCGTCGACGACGACATCCTCGCCGCGCTGCTCCAGGTCGCGAAGGACGCCGGCGTCGCCGAGCGCTTCCAGGCGATGCTCGCCGGTGAGCACATCAACGTCACCGAGGACCGCGCCGTGCTGCACACCGCGCTCCGTCGTCCCGAGGGCATCGAGCCGGCGCTCGTCGTCGACGGCCAGGACGTCGACGCCGACGTGCACGCCACGCTCGACAAGGTCTACGCCTTCGCCGAGAAGGTCCGCTCCGGCGAGTGGACGGGTGTCTCGGGCAAGCGCATCGAGACCGTCGTCAACATCGGCATCGGCGGCTCGGACCTCGGCCCCGTCATGGTCTACGAGGCCCTCAAGCCCTACGTGCAGGCCGGGCTCGAGGCGCGCTTCGTCTCGAACATCGACCCCGCGGACATCTACGAGAAGACCGCGGACCTCGACCCCGAGACCACGCTCTTCATCGTCGCGTCGAAGACCTTCGGCACCCTCGAGACCCTGACGAACGCGCGCCTGGCCCGCCAGTGGCTGTGGGCGGAGCTCGGCCTGACCGACGCGAGCGACGACGAGAAGTCGAACGCCGTCGCGAAGCACTTCGTCGCCGTCTCGACCGCGCTCGACAAGGTCGCCGCGTTCGGCATCGACCCGGAGAACGCCTTCGGCTTCTGGGACTGGGTGGGCGGCCGCTACTCGGTCGACTCGGCCATCGGCACGAGCGTCGTCATCGCCATCGGCAAGGAGAACTGGCAGCAGTTCCTCGCCGGGTTCCACGCGATCGACGAGCACGTCCGCACCACGCCGCTCGAGCAGAACGTCCCCGTCCTCATGGGCCTGCTCAACGTCTGGTACACGAACTTCCTCGGCGCGCAGAGCCACGCGGTCCTGCCCTACACGCAGTACCTGCACCGCTTCGCCGCGTACCTGCAGCAGCTCACGATGGAGTCGAACGGCAAGCGCGTCCGCTGGGACGGCACGCCCGTCACGACCGACACGGGCGAGGTCTTCTGGGGCGAGCCGGGCACGAACGGCCAGCACGCGTTCTACCAGCTCATCCACCAGGGCACGCGGCTCATCCCGGCGGACTTCATCACGGTCGCGAAGCCCGCTCGTCCGCTGAAGGACGAGTCCGGCGACGGGAAGGCCGTGCAGCCGGGCCAGGACGTCCACGCCCTGTTCCTCGCGAACTTCTTCGCGCAGACGAAGGCGCTCGCGTTCGGCAAGACCGCCGACGAGGTCCGCGCCGAGGGCACCACCGACGAGGGGATCGTCGCGGCCCGCACCTTCACGGGCAACAAGCCGTCGACGTCGATCCTCGCGCCGGAGCTCACCCCGAGCGTGCTCGGCCAGCTCATCGCGCTCTACGAGCACATCGTGTTCACCGAGGGCACCATCTGGGGCATCGACTCGTTCGACCAGTGGGGCGTCGAGCTCGGCAAGCAGCTCGCGCTGCAGATCGCCCCGGCCGTCGACGGTGACCAGGACGCGCTCGCGTCGCAGGACTCGTCGACCAAGGCGCTCATCGCCAAGTACCTGGAGCTGCGCGGCGAGTAGTCACGCACCCCCACGACGGACGGGAGGCGCGGGGGCGGGGGGCCCCCCCCCCCCCCGCCGGGGGGGGGGGGGGGGCGGGTGGGCGCCGCCGTACCCCAAGAGGCGCGCAAGCAGGTTACCCGCGCAGGCAAGCAGGGCCCGCCC
>NZ_JBFBHK010000035.1:0-5080 GCF_040685235.1 Curtobacterium sp. NPDC089185
GGAAATAGTTGTGTTGTCAAGTCTTCGGCTTATTAGTACCGGTCAGCTCCACGGGTCGTTAGTCCCCGCTTCCACATCCGGCCTATCAACCCAGTAGTCTGCTGGGAGCCTCTCACACTCAAGGTGCATGGAAATCTCATCTCGAAGACGGCTTCCCGCTTAGATGCTTTCAGCGGTTATCCGGTCCGAACGTAGCTAATCAGCGGTGCCCTTGGCAGAACAACTGACACACCAGAGGTTCGTCCATCCCGGTCCTCTCGTACTAGGGATAGATCTTCTCAAATTTCCAACGCGCGCAGCGGATAGGGACCGAACTGTCTCACGACGTTCTAAACCCAGCTCGCGTACCGCTTTAATGGGCGAACAGCCCAACCCTTGGGACCTACTCCAGCCCCAGGATGCGACGAGCCGACATCGAGGTGCCAAACCATGCCGTCGATATGGACTCTTGGGCAAGATCAGCCTGTTATCCCCGAGGTACCTTTTATCCGTTGAGCGACAGCGCTTCCACAAGCCACTGCCGGATCACTAGTCCCGACTTTCGTCCCTGCTCGACCTGTCAGTCTCACAGTCAAGCTCCCTTGTGCACTTACACTCGCCACCTGATTGCCAACCAGGTTGAGGGAACCTTTGGGCGCCTCCGTTACTCTTTGGGAGGCAACCGCCCCAGTTAAACTACCCATCAGGCACTGTCCATGAACCCGATCAGGGTCCTACGTTAGACATCCAAAGTGACCAGAGTGGTATTTCAACAATGACTCCACGAACACTAGCGTGCCCGCTTCACAGTCTCCCACCTATCCTACACAAGCCACTCCGAACACCAATACCAAACTGTAGTAAAGGTCACGGGGTCTTTCCGTCCTGCTGCGCGTAACGAGCATCTTTACTCGTAGTGCAATTTCGCCGAGTTCGCGGTTGAGACAGCTGGGAAGTCGTTACGCCATTCGTGCAGGTCGGAACTTACCCGACAAGGAATTTCGCTACCTTAGGATGGTTATAGTTACCACCGCCGTTTACTGGGGCTTAAATTCAGAGCTTCGCCCGAGGGCTAACCCTTCCTCTTAACCTTCCAGCACCGGGCAGGCGTCAGTCCGTATACATCGTCTTGCGACTTCGCACGGACCTGTGTTTTTAGTAAACAGTCGCTTCCCACTGGTCTCTGCGGCCTTCAACGCTCAACGAAGCAAGTCCGTATCACGTGTCCGGCCCCCCTTCTCCCGAAGTTACGGGGGCATTTTGCCGAGTTCCTTAACCACGATTCTCTCGATCTCCTTGGTATTCTCTACCTGACCACCTGAGTCGGTTTCGGGTACGGGCGGCTGCAACCTCGCGTCGATGCTTTTCTCGGCAGCATAGGATCACTGATTTCCCCTTACGGGTACGCGTCGGGTCTCAGGCATGCAGACGACGGATTTGCCTATCGTCAGCCCTACACCCTTACACCAGGTTCACCTTACGGATACCATCGCCTGGCTCAGCTACCTTCCTGCGTCACACCTGTTCATACGCTAGCCGCACCAGCATGGGGTCGAGCGTTAGACCGGACACCATCACCCCGAAGGGATCCGGTGAGCCGGGTTAGGACTCTTAGCACCACTGGATTAGCTTGGGCGGTTGTTCGCCGGTACGGGAATATCAACCCGTTGTCCATCGACTACGCCTGTCGGCCTCGCCTTAGGTCCCGACTTACCCAGGGCGGATTAACCTGGCCCTGGAACCCTTGGTCTTTCGGAGGACGGGTTTCTCACCCGTCTTTCGCTACTCATGCCTGCATTCTCACTCGTGTAGCGTCCACGGCTGGATCACTCCGCCGCTTCACTCGCCACACGACGCTCTCCTACCACTCCGCACGACTGAACCACGAAGGCTTGTCTGTGTGCGAAATCTACAACTTCGGCGGTGTGCTTGAGCCCCGTTACATTGTCGGCGCGGAATCACTTGACCAGTGAGCTATTACGCACTCTTTCAAGGGTGGCTGCTTCTAAGCCAACCTCCTGGTTGTCTGTGCAACTCCACATCCTTTCCCACTTAGCACACGCTTAGGGGCCTTAGTTGGTAGTCTGGGTTGTTTCCCTCTCGACGATGAAGCTTATCCCCCACCGTCTCACTGCTGCGCTCTCACTCACCGGCATTCGGAGTTTGGCTGACGTCAGTAACCTGTTGAGGCCCATCGGCCATCCAGTAGCTCTACCTCCGGCGAGAAACACGCAACGCTGCACCTAAATGCATTTCGGAGAGAACCAGCTATCACGAAGTTTGATTGGCCTTTCACCCCTATCCACAGCTCATCCCCTCCATTTTCAACTGAAGTGGGTTCGGTCCTCCACGACGTCTTACCGTCGCTTCAACCTGGCCATGGATAGATCACTTCGCTTCGGGTCTAGGACATGCGACTGAATCGCCCTATTCAGACTCGCTTTCGCTACGGCTGCCCCACACGGGTTAACCTCGCCACATATCACTAACTCGCAGGCTCATTCTTCAAAAGGCACGCCGTCACCCCTACAAGGAGGCTCCGACGGTTTGTAAGCAAACGGTTTCAGGTACTATTTCACTCCCCTCCCGGGGTACTTTTCACCTTTCCCTCACGGTACTTGTCCGCTATCGGTCATCTGGGAGTATTTAGGCTTATCAGGTGGTCCTGACAGATTCACACGGGATTTCTCGGGCCCCGTGCTACTTGGGATACACATCCGGCCATAACACCATTTCGTCTACGGGGCTGGCACCCACTACGGCCCGGCTTTCAAACCGGTTCGACTATGATGCGCTGTAACCGTCCCAGTCCGGCAGAACTGAGCGACGTGTCCCACAACCCCGACCATGCAACGCCCGCCGGCTATCACACATGATCGGTTTAGCCTCATCCGCTTTCGCTCGCCACTACTCACGGAATCACATGTTGTTTTCTCTTCCTGTGGGTACTGAGATGTTTCACTTCCCCACGTTCCCTCTACCCGCCCTATATATTCAGGCGGGAGTCACCAGGTCGACAAGTCGCCTGGCGGGGTTTCCCCATTCGGAAATCCTCGGCTCACAGCTCGATTATCAGCTCCCCGAGGCTTATCGCAGATTTCTACGTCCTTCTTCGGCTCCAGATGCCAAGGCATCCACCGTTTGCTCTTAGAAACTTGACCACAAAGATTAAAATTGCGATCGACTCGAACAACAACCACCACGAAGATGATCATCGTCACGAGCGATCTAAGATGCTCGCGTCCACTGTGTAGTTCTCAACATACGATCGGCACCAGCACTCCCCCACCACAACGGTAGGTTCACCCTGGCCCAACGAAGGACCCGTAGGCCCAACCCCCACCAACACTCACGTGTCAACAGGAAGCCTGGTCCCTCAGGACCCAACAACGTGCACCAGCCGACCCGCTCACCCCGACCCGTCCCAACCAGCAAGCTGGCGTACTAGGGCCGGAAGCTACGCTCCCGACTGCACTGTCAATGTTCCACCCATGAGCTACCGGCAACCACGTTCGGGTTGCATCGGCGCCTGAACCAGGTCACCTGCAAGCAGGGCCGGTCAGATGCTCCTTAGAAAGGAGGTGATCCAGCCGCACCTTCCGGTACGGCTACCTTGTTACGACTTAGTCCTAATCACCGATCCCACCTTCGACGGCTCCTTCCACAAGGGTTAGGCCACCGGCTTCGGGTGTTACCGACTTTCATGACTTGACGGGCGGTGTGTACAAGGCCCGGGAACGTATTCACCGCAGCGTTGCTGATCTGCGATTACTAGCGACTCCGACTTCATGAGGTCGAGTTGCAGACCTCAATCCGAACTGAGACCGGCTTTTTGGGATTCGCTCCACCTTACGGTATCGCAGCCCTTTGTACCGGCCATTGTAGCATGCGTGAAGCCCAAGACATAAGGGGCATGATGATTTGACGTCATCCCCACCTTCCTCCGAGTTGACCCCGGCAGTCTCCTATGAGTCCCCGCCATAACGCGCTGGCAACATAGAACGAGGGTTGCGCTCGTTGCGGGACTTAACCCAACATCTCACGACACGAGCTGACGACAACCATGCACCACCTGTACACCGACCACAAGGGGGCGACCATCTCTGGCCGTTTCCGGTGTATGTCAAGCCTTGGTAAGGTTCTTCGCGTTGCATCGAATTAATCCGCATGCTCCGCCGCTTGTGCGGGCCCCCGTCAATTCCTTTGAGTTTTAGCCTTGCGGCCGTACTCCCCAGGCGGGGCGCTTAATGCGTTAGCTACGACACAGAAACCGTGGAAAGGTCCCTACATCTAGCGCCCAACGTTTACGGCGTGGACTACCAGGGTATCTAATCCTGTTCGCTCCCCACGCTTTCGCTCCTCAGCGTCAGTTACGGCCCAGAGATCTGCCTTCGCCATCGGTGTTCCTCCTGATATCTGCGCATTCCACCGCTACACCAGGAATTCCAATCTCCCCTACCGCACTCTAGTCTGCCCGTACCCACTGCAAGCCCGAGGTTGAGCCTCGGGATTTCACAGCAGACGCGACAAACCGCCTACGAGCTCTTTACGCCCAATAATTCCGGACAACGCTTGCACCCTACGTATTACCGCGGCTGCTGGCACGTAGTTAGCCGGTGCTTTTTCTGCAGGTACCGTCACTTTCGCTTCTTCCCTACTAAAAGAGGTTTACAACCCGAAGGCCGTCATCCCTCACGCGGCGTTGCTGCATCAGGCTTTCGCCCATTGTGCAATATTCCCCACTGCTGCCTCCCGTAGGAGTCTGGGCCGTGTCTCAGTCCCAGTGTGGCCGGTCACCCTCTCAGGCCGGCTACCCGTCGTCGCCTTGGTGAGCCATCACCTCACCAACAAGCTGATAGGCCGCGAGTCCATCCCCAACCAAAAAATCTTTCCACCACCAGACCATGCGGCCGGCAGTCGTATCCAGTATTAGACGTCGTTTCCAACGCTTATCCCAGAGTCAGGGGCAGGTTACTCACGTGTTACTCACCCGTTCGCCACTAATCACAGGAGCAAGCTCCTGATCATCGTTCGACTTGCATGTGTTAAGCACGCCGCCAGCGTTCGTCCTGAGCCAGGATCAAACTCTCCGTAAAAAAAT
>NZ_JBFBHK010000036.1:0-1176 GCF_040685235.1 Curtobacterium sp. NPDC089185
CGGCCTGGCCTCGATCCGCTCGGCACTCGTCGACGGCCGGGCGCTCCGCCTCGGCCACGGCGTGCGGATCTTCGAGGACGTCACGCCGTCCGTCGTGGGGGGTGTCGATCCGCTCGGCGCGTGTTCCCGGCGGCGCGCGGACGTGGCCCTCGACCGGGGGTACCGTTGGCGGAGCGAGGGGTTCCCCCCAACGCCTCGCACCCGATGTCCGACCGGTTCCCCCCAACGGGTCGGACGTCAGTGGCCCCGGTCTCCCCCGACCGGGGCCACTTCCGTTCCCGCGGCCTCAGTCCAGCGCAGTCGCGAAGTCGCGGACGGCCGTCTCCCAGCGCTCCGGGTCCTCGTTCCACTCGAGCGTGTGGCGGGCCTCGTCGAAGGCGACCGTCGTGGCACCGCGGGCACGCTGCGCGGCGACGTCGTCCGCGGCGACCAGCGGATCGGCCGCGGAGTGCATTAGCAACGTCGGCGTGCCCTCGTCCTGCCACCGCGTGACGGTGAGCGGGTACGGCACCCCCGCCAGGCGACTCAGCCCGGGTGTGGTCGCGATGCGGCCGGCGACGACGCCGACGGCCGCCGGGAACCGTGCTGCGGTCACGGCGCCACGCAGGGCCGACCGGACGTCGAGCAGCGGTGCCACCCCGACGATCCCGTCGACGGGCGTCCGAGCAGCCGCAGCCGACGCGGCGAGGGCACCGGCGGACCAGCCCTGCAGCACGACCCGCTCGGCGCCGCGGGCACGGGCGGCGTGCGCAGCGGCGGCGATGCGGTCGACGGCGACCGGGTCGAGGGAGCGCAGCGGCAGGTCGGTCGTGTCGACCACCTGGTTCGCGGCGCCGAGGGCGCGCCACACCCGCAGGCCGCGGAGGACCTGCTGCGGGCCGATCGACTGCCCGTGCACGTGGACGACGTGCACGCGGGCGACTCCGTCCGGCTCGGTGCCCGGGACGTCCTGTTCGCGGGTCCAGACCAGCTCCGACTCCGCAGGGGTGAAGGGGGCGGGGTGGAGGAGCCGGCGGGCGGCAGCGGCCCCGAGGGCCACGCTCCCGGCGGTGGCGATCGCGGTCCCGGTGAGGGCGGTGCGGAGCAGCTGCATGGCCCCACTCTGCCAGCGCGGGGTGCGCGTCAGCGGGGTGACCGAAGACGGACGGGAGGCGCGGTGCCAGCTGGCACCGCGCC
>NZ_JBFBHK010000037.1:0-1112 GCF_040685235.1 Curtobacterium sp. NPDC089185
TTGGCATTGACAATGTGCACGCTGTTGAGTTCTCAAGGACCAGACGCACCCCCCACTCCGACCGCAGAACACGATCATCATCAGAGGGGCTGGAAGTTCGCTGCCCGGGCGAGACTCGGAGACAACCTTCCGGCCGATCCGTTCTCCGCCTCAGCGGCAACGAGGTACAACCTTACGCGGAGGTGAACGCTCCTGCCAACCATGCCCATATCCCGGGCGTGTCGCCTTGGGTGGGGCGGCTCTGGGCTCTGCCGGAGGCACTGGTGACTGCCGGCGATCGAGGCCCGCCGGCGGCGGCTCTTCCCCCTGGACGTTGACTCGCGAGGTGCCGATCCCGCCCTCGTCACACGGTGCCAAATCGCATTTGGGGTACCCGTGCTGATAGGAGGCGTCCTGGATTCGCTCGAGCGCGCGCGAGTGGTCGCGTATGGGGGACCGTCCTGCCGTCCCAGGCTGGCAGGTGCGAGCTCATCGCGGCTGAACGGGCCGGCGCTCGACCATCGACTACCGCGCGGCCAGCACGCTCCGGGAGCACGAACGAACAAACCGGTAGTCGGTCACGTGGAACGCACAACGCCAGGCCCCGCTGCGCGTCGAGCGAAGACCCCCGCCGCTGGGAGGCCGTCGAGGTTCACACACCTGCAGGTGCCGCCGCCGTTGCAGCCGGCGGTACCGGATCGCCCTCGACCGCCTTACGCACCTCCTCGTCGAGTCGCACGTCCGGGAGCTGCGGCGAGCGTGCCCGGGGCCGCTGAGCTCCGAGCGATCACGACGGACGGACCAGGCCCCGTCCATCCCTCCGGCTCGCCGGGCCAGTCCGTGAGGAGGCGCCCCTCATCGATTCGCCACGGGTATCGACGGTGACACCCAACCAGAACGCAGGACGATAGCCGGTGACGCAGAGCTTGGCAGACTCGCTCCTGTGCGAAGCGTTGCACGGCCCACGAGGCCGACGCGGACGGTCACCTGTCGCAGCAGCGCAAAGCCTCGAGCAAGGACGACCGTGCCGCCCCCCGTGAACGCAGAAAACCCCTGACCATGACTGGTCAGGGGTTCCCTGGTGTTGCAAAGGTGAGTCCGGCGGCGTCCTACTCTCCCACAAGGTCCCCCTT
>NZ_JBFBHK010000038.1:0-1017 GCF_040685235.1 Curtobacterium sp. NPDC089185
CGATCAGGCCGATCAGGAACAGCAGGACCCGGTTGAAGCCGCGGTTGGTGGTGGTCATGCCAGGGTTCCCTTCTGCTCCACGGTGACCTGCACGCTGGAGCCGTGCTTGCCGCCGAGGCGGCTGAGCCGGTCCTGCACCGCGTGCTCGACCGTGGTGGTGTCGACGGGGATGCCGGACAGGGGCACCACGTGCACCTGGGTGCGGTGCCCACGCGCCGACGCACTCGTGTTGGCCTCGGGGACACCTGCTGCCAGGGCGGCGGCGTTCGCGGCGGTCGAGGCGAGGATGCGGGTGTCGATGATCACCGCACCACGGTCGTGGTCGATCCCGGACCGGGGCTGCCGACCCGGCTTCAGCGCCAGGACCACCAGGACGATGCCGAGGACCACGAGGACGGCGGCGATGACCTCGGCGATGGTGGTGAACGCGGCGTCGGGCTTGAGGGCGGTGTCGGCGACGGTCTGCGGGTCCGCCAGCAGCGGCCCCTGACCGATCGCCTTCAGGACCGCTTCGGTGCCGATCCACGCCGCGACCAGGATCACCACGACCAGCGTCACCGCCAGGGCGGTGGACCGGGACCGGTGGATGCTCCGACGACGCAGCCGCTTCTCGAGCTGTTCGGTGCTCATGTGCTTCCTCCTACCGGACCCGGCCCTCGTGCTCACGCACGAGCCCGGTCAGTTCGATGTGCGTCCGACCCACCCGACGGCCGGCGAGCTCGCTGACGCGCTGCTTGATGTCGTCCGCCGCGGACGCGGCCGCACGGACGATGTCGGGCTGGTCCCGGATGGGGCCGGTCACGTCCAGCGCGAGGGATCCCTGCTCGTCGTCGATCCCCACGCGCAGCCGCTTCGCGGGCACCCGGAGGCGCTCCGCGGCGGCGGCCCGGGCCAGGGTCGTCAGGGCCCGGGCCGTGATCTCCACGCGGCCCGGGACGGCGCCTGCCGGGACGCTTCCCGAGCCGGTGCTCGCCGGGCCGGCGGTCACCGGGAGCTCCGGCGTCCGGTCAGCACGTC